>NZ_JBHYPS010000003.1:0-408800 GCF_042746075.1 Streptomyces sp. NPDC058758
TGGTTTTTTGCTTTTGTGTGTTTGTGTGGGGTGGCGGCTGGCCTCTCCTTTTTTTTTGTTTTGGGGGGGGGGGGGGGGCGGGGGGCCCCCCCCCCCCCCCCCCACGACGGGGAGGAGTGGGGGCAGTGCGGCCCCTGACTCCTCCACGGGCCGGCGGTGCACGGCGGAAAGGGTGCCGGACTCGTGCCCGGCCGGCGATCGGGTGGTCAGACGGCTGCCGGCTCGGCCGCGAGGGCCCAGGCGGCCCAGCCGCCGAGGATGTCGGAGACGTCCTCGAAGCCGCGGTGGCGCAGCAGGCTGGCGGCGATGGAGGACCGGTGGCCGCCCGCACAGTGCAGGACCAGGGGCCGGTCGGCGGGGAGTTCACCGGCTCGGGCGGGCAGCTCGCTGAGCGGGATGTGCAGGGCCTCGGGGATGAAGCCGTTGGCCTCGCGCTCGCCGCAGGTGCGCACGTCCACCACCAGCGGGGGGTTCTCCCCGGCCAGGGCGGCCTTGAGGTGCGCGGCGGTGAGGCGGCTGGCCGGGGCGACCTCGTCGGCCAGCACGCGCAGCGCGTCCTCGGGGTTGCGGACGTAGCCCACGACCCGGTCGAAGCCGACGCGGGCGAGCCGGGTGACGACCTCCTCCTCGCGGTTCTGCGGGGCAATGACGAGCAGTTCTGCGGCCGGGTCGAGGACGGTGCCCGCCTGTTCGGCGAACCGCCCGTCGGCGGGCACGTTCACCGCGCCGCTCAGGTGGCCCGCGGCGAACTCCTGCGGGTCGCGGGCGTCGACGACGACCGCTCCGCCGTCGCGCAGTTCGGTGAACTCGCCGAGCGCGAGCGGCCGGGCCGCGGCGGTCGCGTCGTACAGGGTGCGGTCCTTGCGGTTGAGGTCGGCGTCGTAGGCGAAGTAGCCGGGCGCAGCCGACTGGCCGGCGGTGACCAGGGCCACGAACTCCTCGCGGCTCATCGGAGCGCAGGCGTAGTTGGTGGCGCGCTGCTCGCCGATGGTGGAGGTCTTCTCCGTGGACAGGTTCTTGCCGCAGGCGGAGCCCGCCCCGTGAGCGGGGAAGACGCGGACCTCGTCGGGCAGGCCCATCAGCTTGTTCTGGACGCTGTCGTGGAGCATCGCGCCCAGTTCGTCGGCGGTGACGCCGACGGAGGCGAGCAGGTCGGGGCGGCCGACGTCGCCGATGAAGAGGGCGTCGCCGGTCAGGACGCCGTACGGGACGGCGTCGTCGGCGTGCTCGTACACCAGGACGCTGATCGACTCCGGGGTGTGCCCGGGAGTCTCCATGACCTGCAGGGTGACGTCACCGAGCGAGATCCGCTCGCCCTCAGCCAGGTGCCGGACCGGGTACTCCGTCTCGGCACGCGCGCCATAGCCGATCCACGCACCCGTCTCGGCCGCCATCTCCAAGTGCCCGGCGACGAAGTCCGCGTGGAAGTGGGTGTTGATCACACCGACGACGGTCAGGCCACGGGCCCGGGCGTCGGCGAGGTACTCGGAGACGTCCCGGCGCGGGTCGACCACCACCGCCTGCCCGGTCTGCTCGTCGGCGATCATGTACGACGCCTGGGACAGGCAGTCGAGGTAGTACTGGGCGAAGAACACGGCGAACCTTTCGACGGAGAGAACGAGCGCGGAGCGGAACCCCGCGGAAGTGCGGTGGGAGAGCGGTCGGCCGGCCCGTCAGGCGGCCCGGACGTCCGAGCCGCGCACGACCGGGCGGCCGGCGCGGGCCCAGCCGGAGGTGCCGCCCGCGACCGAAACCGCCTGGAAGCCGGCGGCCTCCAGGTGCTCGGCGGCCCAGGCGCTGCGGTTGCCGCTCGCACAGATGACGTAGACGAGCCGGTCGGCGGGCAGCACGGCGAGATGGGCACCGAGCTCGGAGAGCGGTGCGGGGCGGGCGCCCGGCACGTGGCCCGCCGCGTATTCGTCCGGCTCGCGGACGTCGATGGCGAAAGCGCCCTGAGCCAGCTCGGCCGCGAAGACGTCCAGATCCACTTCACGCATGGAGATCACCCTTTCGGATACCCCCCGGGGTACTTACGCCGTCGACTGTAGGCAGGACCGGAAGGGGAAGTCAAATACCCCCCCGGGTATCTCACGTCACAGTGGAGGCCGCGCGAGAAAAGGGGAGATACATACCCGTGGGGGTATGCTGATCTGCGAATACGAGAACGGAAAGGACGGCGACGAGATGACCCAGAGGACCATGGCTGCCCCGCCGCCCTCCCCCGGCGCCGTCCGGCTGGGGCTCCGGGAGAACCGGGCGCAGTTCGTCCTGCTCGTCGTCGTCACGGCGGCGGTCGGGGCACTGGTCGGGCTGGAGCGGACGACGGTCCCCCTGATCGGGACCGAGGTCTTCGGACTCGCCGGGAACCTGGCCGTCTTCTCGTTCATCATCGCCTTCGGGCTCGCCAAGGCCCTCACCAACCTCGCCGCCGGGGCGCTCACCGCCCGGTTCCGGCGCAGACAGCTCCTGCTCACCGGCTGGCTGATCGGCGTGCCCGTCCCGTTCGTACTGGCCTGGGCGCCGTCGTGGTGGTGGATCGTGGCGGCGAACGTCCTCCTAGGCGTCAACCAGGGACTGACCTGGTCGATGACCGTCAACATGAAGATCGACCTCGTGGGACCCGCCCGCCGCGGACTCGCCACCGGCCTCAACGAGGCTGCCGGTTACGTGTCGGTGGGCGCCACCGCCCTGCTCACCGGCTACCTCGCCACCCACCACGGCCTGCGGCCCGCGCCCGAGCTCGTCGGCGTGGTCTTCCTCGCCGCCGGACTCGGCCTGTCCCTGGCGGCCAAGGACACCGCCGCCCACCTGGCCCTCGAACTCTCCCGCCACCCGGCGCCCGGAGGCGGCGGGCCGGCCGGGCCTTCCTTCCGGGAGACCTTCGCCCTCACCTCCTGGCGCGACCGCTCCCTGCGCGGCGCCAGTCAGGCCGGTCTGGTCAACAACCTCAACGACGGTCTGACCTGGGGCGTCTTCCCGCTGCTCTTCACCGACCACGGCCTCGGCATCGCCGCCATCGGCCTGATCAAGGGGATCTACCCGCTGCTGTGGGGCGTGGGCCAGATTCCGGCGGGGCACCTCGCCGACCGGATCGGCCGCAAGCCGCTCGTCGTGGCCGGGATGCTCGTCCAGGCGGCGGCCCTGCTGCTCGCCCTCGCCCTCCCGGGCGGCCCGCTCCTCGCCGGAGTCCTCTCCGCCGTCGGCCTCGGGCTCGGCACCGCGCTGGTCTACCCCGCGCTCATCGCCTCCGTCTCCGACCACGCCCACCCCGCCTGGCGGGCCCACGCCCTCGGCACGTACCGGTTCTGGCGCGACATCGGCTACGCCGCCGGCGCCCTGGTCGCGGGGGTCCTCGCCGACGCGCTCGGTCTGGACGCCACCATCCTCGCCGCCGCCGTCCTCACAGCGCTCTCGGGCCTCCTCGCCGCCCGCTGGATGACCGACCGCCCCCGAACCCGACCGCCCCACTTCGCCGGAACCCCTCGGGGCGTTCGTGGCCGAGGCGCCGGGCGGACAGAGCGCGGACCGGCTCTCAGAGGTCCCGACAGAAGCTGTTGATCACGTCACTGTCGGCCGGGTTGTCCGTCGGCCTGTTCGTGGCGAAGAGGAACTCCCGGCCGTGGATCGTGCCGGATGAACTGTGGTCGCCGGTCGAGCCGCTGTTGCCGGCTCAGGCGCCGAAGCCGGTGGCGGGGCGGCCCCGGGTTCCTGACCGGCAGGCTCTGTGCGGGATCCTGTTCGTACTGCACACCGACATCCAGCGGGAACACCCGCCCCAGGAGCTCAGCTCCGGCTCCGGCATGACGTGCTGACGACGCCTGGCGACCTGGAACGAGGCCGGCGTGCGGGACCAGCCGCACCTGGTCCCGCTCGAGAAGCCGCGCTCGGCCAAGCAGCTGGACTGGTCGCGGGCGGTAATCAACCCCAGCCACGTCCGGGCCGCTCGACGCGGCCCAAAAGCGGACCCGGCCCGGTCGACCGAGCGCGTCCGGGCAGCAAGCACCACGTCCTCGTCGACGGACAGGGCATGCCACTCGCCGTGTCGCTGACCGGCGGAAGCCGCAACGACGTCAACGGTGCCGAGACCGGCGCGCTGCCACTGCCCGCGCTACACCCTCAGAGCACCCGATGAACCGTCAGCCAAGTCGGCGAAAGGTCGGCATTCAGCTGACCAGACCTGCTCGCACCCGAGCACACCCCGAAAGCACACCCGCCGACCGCACGACTGCGGAAGGGGCTGCGATACGCACCCTCCCGCAGTCGCGACGAGAGCCCCGGTGAAGCCGAGCGGCCCTCGACTTCGAATCGATACAGAAGGGAAGGCCCAGGTCAGCGCACCCTCCCTCGCGCCTTCAGCGGCGTCGCCGGGACTTCCGGCGCGTCCAGCCGGTCGCCGTCGTACCCCTTCACCTCGCCGAAGCGGTCGGACGTCATCCAGTCCTCCCTCGCCCGGCGGATCTCCTCGTCCGTGCGGCCCACGAAGTTCCACCACATGACGATCTCCTCCTCGAAGGGTTCGCCGCCGAGGAGCATCAGGCCCGCGTCGGAGGAGGCGCGGAGCGGGAGGGCGGTGCGGCCGCAGCCCAGGTAGAGCATGGAGCCGGGCAGGACGGGGACGCCGTCGACGTGGACTTCGCCGGACATGGCGAGGACCGCGTACTCGAAGTCCGGGTCGAGCGGGAGGGCGGCCTCGGTGCCGGCGGTCAGGGCGAGGTCGGCGCCGACGATCGGGGTGTACGCGGTGCCCGGCGAGGCCGTGCCGTCGAGGGAGCCCAGGATCACCGTGGCGGTGAGGCCGGGGGCGGTGACGCGGGGCAGGTCGGCGTGGTGCTGGAAGTGCGGCTCGACGTGCCGGTGGGCGTCGGGCAGGGCGACCCAGAGCTGGGCGCCGTGCAGCAGCCGGGCGTGCGGGCGGGGGCTCTCCTCGGAGTGGGAGATCGCCCGGCCCGAGGTCATCAGGCCCAGCTCGCGGGGGCGGATCGTCTGGAGGCTGCCGGTGGAGTCGCGGTGCAGGACCTCGCCCTCGTGGAGCCAGCTGACGGTCTGGAGGCCCATGTGGGGGTGGGGCGGGACCTGCATGCCGGGCTCGTCGGCGATGTCGTCGGGGCCGTAGTGGTCGACGAAGACCCAGGCGCCGACCATGCGCCGGCCGAGGTTCGGCAGCAGGCGCCGCACCTCGGTCGACTCGCCGAGCCGGACGTGGCGGGGGCTGAGGAGTTCGCGTACGGGCTCGGCGACGACGAAGCCGCGGCCGCCGCACACGGCGAGCTCGGCCTGGCGGTCGAGATTGCTCATCGGGGATCGACACCTCTCCGGTGGGGGGAAGGGGATTCCGTGGATCTGCGGGACCCAGTGGTGGAATGTTCAACTACTCTTCGGTGTTGACGAGGGCGGACCACCCCACAGGGTGGCAGATCCGGCACCCCGGAACAGGGAGAGCAAGTGAGCGACACGTACTACGAGTTCGGAACGGCCGCCGACCGCTGGAGCCGCGCGCAGCTGTTCTTCGACGCGAAGGAGTACCAGACCGCCGTCCGCATCCTGCGCGGCCTCGTCGCCGAGCACCCGGACCAGACGGCCCAGCGGCTGCTGCTCGCCCGCGCCTACTACCACTCCGCCCAGCTGGGGAACGCCGAGACCGAGCTGCGCGCGATCCTGGAGCGCGACCCGGTGGAGCACTACGCCCGGCTGATGCTCGGCCGGACGCTGGAGCGCCAGGGCCGCCAGGACGAGGCCGCCCCGCACCTGCGGATGGCCGCGGCGATGAGCGGCGAGCTGCCGTCCTGACGCGGAACTGATACCCCGGCACGGTATGGTCGGACCCAGGAGGTCCTGATCATGCCCACACCCCGGCCGCGCCCCGGCGAGCGAGCAGGAGGTGCCCTCGCGCACCTCCTGCTCGTCGTCGTGCTCGCGCTCGGGGTGTTCATGATGCACTCCGTGGGCCATCCCGGGGGGCCGCCCTCGGAGACGGCCCACGGCGCCGTGACGAACGGTGTCGTGGCGAGCAACGTCGTGACGAGCGGTGCCGTGACGGCCGGGGAGGCGGCGGCCGGCGGAACGGTGACGGCGGGCGGGGCGGGGCATTCCGCGCGGCCCGACGGCGCCCACGGGGCCGCCCCGCAGGACGAGGGGCACGCGCCCGGCTCGGGGATGGACATGACCACGCTCTGTGTGGCCGTCCTCGCCGGCTGGCTGCTCGCCGGCCTCGTCCGCGCCGCGCTCGGCCGCCGCCCCGACTGGCTCGTCCTCCTCCTCGCGCGGCTCGCACCCGCGCCCGGGCCGCACGCCCCGCCGCGCCGCCCTCCCGACCTCGCCCTGCTGTCCGTCCTGCGGATCTAGGCCGTACCGCCCGCCGCGGGCCGCTCCACGCCGCCCGCGCACCCCGGTACCCCCTGCCCGTACGTACAGCACCCGAGGAATCACCATGCGTACTTTCCGGAAGCGCACCCCCCGCACCCTCGCCCTGGCCGGCGCCGTCACCGCGGCCGCCCTGCTCCTCGCCGCCTGCGGCGAGGACGACCCCATGAAGGGGATGGGCCACGGCGGTACGACCCCGTCGGCCACCGTCTCGGTCACCGCGGACTTCAACGACGCGGACGTGATGTTCGCGCAGATGATGATCCCCCACCACGAGCAGGCCCTGGAGATGGCGAAGCTCGCCGACGGGCGCGCCGAGGACGCCGACGTCAAGCGGATCGTCGCGGCCGTCGAGAAGGCGCAGGACCCCGAGATCCGGAAGATGAAGGCGTGGCTCAAGGGCTGGGGCAAGCCCGAGTCCGCCGGAATGGGCCACTCGATGGCCGGGATGATGTCCGAGCAGGACATGAAGGACCTCGCCGCCGCGAAGGGCGAGGACTTCGACCGCACCTTCGCCGAGCTGATGATCGCCCACCACGAGGGGGCGGTCGAGATGGCGAAGACGGAGCAGAAGGACGGCGGGAACGCCGAGGCGAAGGCCCTGGCGGGCGAGGTCGTCCGGGCCCAGACGGCGGAGATCGCCGAGCTGAGGAAGATCCTCGACCGGCTCTGAGCCGCGCCGGCGTCCGAGCCCGGCCCCGTCCGAGCCCGGCCCGGTCCGCGTGCGGGCCGGGCCGGAGCGGACCGGGCCGGGGGCCCGCCCCCTCTTTCCGGGCGGGCCCCCGGCCGCGCTCCCTCCCCCACCCGGCCACCGGCCTTCCTTCCCTTCTCCCCTCCCGCCCTCTCCCGGCGAACGAAAGAACGATGATCAAGCCTCGCCTTCCCAGGGCCGCGGCCGTCTGCGCCGCGACCGCCCTCGCCCTCGTCCTCACCGCCTGCTCGGGTTCTGGATCCGAAGGATCGGATCCTGGATCCGCCTCCACCTCCGCCCTCACCCACATCCACGGACTCGGCCTCCACCGGGACACCCTGTACGTGGCCACCCACGAGGGGATCCACTCCCCCGGCCCCGGCGGCGCGCCCGTCCTCGTCGGCGACCGGCGGGACGACTTCATGGGCTTCACCGTCGCCCGCGACGGCACCTTCCTGGCCAGCGGCCACCCCGCGCCGGGCAGCGGCGGTCCCGCGAACCTCGGGCTCATCGCCTCGGCCGACGCCGGGCGCACCTGGGCGGAGAAGTCCCTCGGCGGCGAGGTCGACTTCCACGCCCTGGACACCGCGCCCGGCGGGTCCGTCTACGGCTACGACAGCACCAACGGGCGGCTGCGGGTCACCCGCGACCTGACCGCCTGGGAGGACCGGGCCGAGCTCCGGGCCCTCGACATCGCCGTGTCCCCGACGGCCCCGGACACCGTGGTCGCCACCACCGAGAGCGGCGTCGCCCGCAGCACCGACGGCGGCCGGACCTTCTCGCCCGGGGCGGGGCAGGTCCTCGCGTACGTCTCCTGGGGCGCGGCCGACGCGCTCTACGGCGTCTCGCCGGAGGGGGTCCTCTTCCGGTCGGGCGACGGGGGCGCCGCCTGGACCAGGGCCGGCACCGTGCCCGGCGGCGGCCCGCAGGCGCTGACCGCCGTCGACGCGCGCCGGGTGCTCGTCGCGACCGGGGACGGGGTGTACGAGTCCCGGGACGCGGGCCGCTCGTTCGTCCGCCGGATGGAGGTGACCTCCGGGAAGGACGGGCACTGAGGAGCGGAGCCGCAAGGCCGCACTCACCCCGCGACGGCCCCCACCGCCCCGCCACCACCGACGACCGCATCGCCACCCCCGACCGCGCCGCCGTCGACGACCACCTCGCCGCCCACGACGACCGTCTCCGCGACCGTGCCGGGGATCTCGTCCGGGGCGATCCGCAGGATGTCCCGCGAGAGGACCACGAAGTCGGCGAGCTTGCCGACGGTGAGCGAACCCCGCTCGTGCTCCAGGAAGTTCGCGTACGCCGAGCCCATCGTGTAGCCCTCGACGGCCTCGGCGGCGGTGAGGGTCTGGCCCTCCGTCCAGGGTTCGCCGCCGGCGAGCGGGCGGCGGGTGACGGCGGCGTGGATGCCGACCATGGGGTCCATCTCGGCGACGTTCCAGTCGCTGGAGAGGGCGAGCACGGCGCCCGCGTCGCGCAGGTCGCGGAGCGGCCACGCCTTGTGCCAGCGGTCGGGGCCGATGTTCTCGGCCCAGTCCTGGCCGGGGCCGGCGATGTCCGGGGCGGCGTGCCGGGGCTGCATGCAGGCGACGACGCCGAGTTCGGCGAAGCGCGGGGTGTCGGCGGGGTCGAGGCACTCGACGTGGACGACCTGGTGGCGGGCGTCGCGCGGGCCGTTGACGGCGCGGGCGTGGGCGACGGCGTCGAGGACGGTCCGGATGCCGCGGTCGCCGGTGGCGTGCACGAAGCACTGGAAGCCGCGGGCGTCGAGACGGGCCAGCAGGTCGGCGAACTCCTCGGGCGGGTAGAAGGTGTCGCCGCGGTGGTGGGCGCAGCCGGCGTACGGCTCCAGGAGGGCGGCGGTGCGGGGTTCGACGACGTCGTCGATGTAGAGCTTCAGCGGGCCGACGCGGAAGCGGTCGTCGGCGTGCTCGCCCGCGGCCGCCTCGAAGGCGTCGAGGTCGGCGTCGGTGGTGCCGCGCGGGTGGAAGAGGGCGGCGACGATCCGGGAGCGGAGCCGGCCCTCGGCCCGCGCGCGGGTGAAGAGGGCGAGGTCGTCGAGGGAGTTCTGGGGTTCGACGACGGTGGTGATGCCGAAGCGGACGGCGTCGTCGAGGCTGCGGGCGAGGCGCCCGTACTGGCGGTCGGGCGAGGCCCACGGGACGCCGAGGGCGCGCAGCGCGCGGTGGCCGTCCCGGGAGAGGCCCTTGACCGCGAAGTCCTTGACGAAGCCGGTGGGTTCACCCGTGGCGGGGTCGGTGACGGCGCGGCCGAAGGGCAGGTCGGTGTGGTCGCGGTCGACGCCGAGGGCGCGCAGGGCGGCGGTGTTGAGCCAGGCGGTGTGGACGTCGTAGCTGAGGACGAGGGCGGGGGTGTCGCCGGTGGCGGGGTCGAGGTCGGCGGCGGTGGGCATGCGGCCGCCGGGGATCGCGGAGTAGTCGAACGCCTCGGCCTCGATCCAGGGGGCGTCGGGGTGGGCGGCGTGCCAGGTCCGCACGCGCGCGTGGATCTCGTCGAGGGTGCGGGCGCCGGCGAGCTGGACGCAGGCGTCGTCGGAGCCGAGCCGGACGTGGTTGTGGGCGTCGACGAAGCCGGGCAGGACGAGCCGTCCGGCGGCGTCGAGGAGGCGGGTGCCGGGCCCGGTCCAGGCGGCGGCGTCCGCGTCGGCGCCGAGCCAGACGATCCGCCCGTCCCGTACGGCCATCGCCTCCGCCTCCGGCAGCGCGGGGTCGACGGTGTGGATGCGGGCGCCGGTGAGGAGCAGGTCGGCGGGGGCGGGGGTGGTGCCGTTCATGCGGGGTGCGTTCCTTGTCGTACGGGAGGGGTGGCGGCGGGCGCGGACGGGCCGGGCCCGGCCGGGTGAGTGGGGTGGGGTCGTGGGGTGGCGGGGGCGTGGGCCCGGTCAGGCTGCCGGGTGCGGGGTGGCGGTGCGGCGGGCCAGGAGGACGTACACGAGCGCGGCGACGGGGGCGCCGAGCAGGGTGAGGTCGGCGCCGCCGAGCGGGGCGACGAGGGGGCCGGTCCAGAGGGCGGAGTCGCAGGTGAGGGCGGAGAAGAGGCCGCCGGCGAGGAGGGCCGCGGCGCCGGCGGGGTGCCAGCCGGCGCGGTACCAGTAGGCGCCGCCGGGGCCGGTGCGGTGGAGGGAGTCGGAGTCGTAGCGGCAGCGGCGCAGCACCATGTCGGCGAGGAAGACGCCGCCCCAGGGGGCGAAGACGATGATCAGGAGGGAGAGGAAGGAGAGGAGGGAGGTGGTGAAGTCGGTGAGGAAGAGGGCGCCGAGGGAGCCCGCGGCGGTGACGGCGGCGCTGACGGCGAGGGCGCGGGCGCGGTTCCAGGGGATGCCGAGGACCTGGAGGTTGAGGCCGGAGGAGTAGAGGGTGATGACCGAGTTGGTGACGGAGCCGCCGAGGACGAGGGCGAGGAAGACGGGGCGGAACCAGCCGGGCAGCAGGCTCTCGGCGCCGGCGACCGCGTCGGTCATGTCCGTCCGCGTGGCGGCGGCGACGCCCGCGACGCCGAGGGCGACCGAGGAGAGGAAGCCGCCGAGGGCGCCGCTGACGGTGACGGCCCGCAGGGTCGTGGTCCGGGGCAGGTAGCGGGTGTAGTCGGCGGGCATCGGGAGGTACGAGAACGGGCCCGCGAGCATCACCACGAAGGCCAGGCTCCATCCGGCGGCGCCGGGCCCGGCCGCCGGGGCGGCGGTGTCGGCGCCCGGCACCAGGAGGACGACGAGGACGCCGAAGCCGACGGCGAGGACGTAGGCCATCCAGCGCTCGGCGAACTGGACGGTGGCGTGGCCCCAGAAGGAGATCGCGAAGGTCAGGGCGAGGGTGACGGCGAGGGCGAGGGCGCGGGGCCCGGCTCCGCCGGACCAGCCGAGGGCGGCGAGGAAGGCCTCCAGGGCGAGGGTGCCGACGACGGTGTTGACGACCGTGTAGCCGATGCTGACGACCCAGTTGAGCGCGCCGGCGGGGCGGTTGCCGCGGGGGCCGAAGGCGGCGCGGGAGAGCACCAGGGTGGCGGTGCCGGTGCGGACGCCGCCGAGGCCCGCGGCGCCGATCGCGAGGAAGGAGAGGCCGCCGAGCACGACGACGGCGGTGGCCTGCCAGAAGGAGAGGCCGAAGGAGACGGCGAGGGCGCCGTTGATGACGTAGGTGAAGGTGAGGTTCGAGCCGAACCACACCCAGAAGACGTCCTTGGCTCCGCCGTGGCGCTCGGCGTCGGGGATGGGGTCGATGCCGTGCTCCTCGACCTGGAAGACCTCGTCCCGGGTGGCGGTCAGCGGTGTCGCCGGCTGGTGGTCGAGCACATCACGCTCCTCTTGAATGGCGTTCTAACTTCTTGAATGGCATTCAAGATGGGTGACGGGTTCCGGCCACGTCAAGACCTGGGGGGAGATCCGGTTAAGGTCGTTTCCGTACGCGGTGCCGCGCAGGGGCGGCGCCGCCGCGAGGGAACGGGGCACGGCGACGGTGGCAGGGGCGGCACGGCGGCGCGACGGACACGTCACCCAGGAGCGGATGCTGGAGGAGGCCATGGCGGCGATCGCCGAGGACGGCCTCGCCTCCCTCACCATGTCCGCGCTGGCCGAACGACTCGGCACCAGCGGCGGCCACATCCTGTACTACTTCGGCTCCAAGGACCGGCTGCTGCTCGCCGCCCTGCGCTGGAGCGAGGCCGCGCTGGCCGGGGAGCGCCGGGCGCTGCTCGCCCGCCGGACCACCGCCGAGCGGAAGCTCGACGACTTCCTGCGGCTCTACCTGCCGCGCGGCCCGCGCGATCCGCGCTGGACCCTCTGGATCGAACTCTGGGCCAGGACCGCCGGCAACCCCGAACTGCGCGAGGCCCAGCGGGAACTGGACGCCGACTGGCAGCGCGACCTGGAGTCCCTGCTCGCCGCCGGGGCGGCCCGGGGCCGCTTCGCCCCGCTCGACGCGGCGGCCCGCGCCTCCGAACTCCTCGCCCTCCTGGACGGCCTGAGCACCCGCGTCGTCCTCGGCGGCCCGGACTCCGCGTCCGGCGCCCGCCCCGCCCTGGACTCGGCCCGGGCGGCGGCGGCCCTGCTCGTCCCCCGCGCCTGACCCCGCCCGGCCGCCCGGCGGCCGTCGGGCCCGAACGGCCGGACGGACGCGCCGGGGTGACGGTCCGTCCGCTGCGTCCGCCGGGTCCCCCGCCCCGCGGGGCTCACTCCGTCCCGGTGCCGTCCCGGTACGCCTCCAGGAGCCGGAGCCAGACCTCGCTCAGCGTCGGGTACGAGGGGACCGCGTGCCACAGGCGGGAGACGGGCACCTCGGCGGTGACGGCGACGGTGGCGGCGTGGAGGAGCTCGCCGACGGCGGGGCCGACGAAGGTGGCGCCGAGGAGGACCTCGCGGTCGAGGTCGACGACGATCCGGGCCCGGCCGCGGTAGCCCCGGGCGTAGAGGCCCGCGCCGGCCACCGAACTCATCTCCACGTCGACCGCGCGGACCCGGTGTCCGGCGCGTTCGGCCTCGGCCAGGCTCAGGCCGACGGCGGCGGCCTCCGGGTCGCAGAAGACCACCTGGGGGACGGCCCCGTGGTCGGCGGTGGCCGCGAGCGGCCCCCAGGGCGCTGCGCCGGCGGGAGCGGTGCCGGCCGCGCGGGCGGCGATCGCGGCGCCCGCGATCCGGGCCTGGTACTTGCCCTGGTGGGTGAGGAGGGCCCGGTGGTTGACGTCGCCGACCGCGTACAGCCAGTCGGTGCCGGCCACCAGGAGGCTGTCGTCGACGTCGAGCCAGGAGCCGGGTTCCAGGCCGACGGTCTCCAGGCCGATGGACTCGGTGCGCGGGGCGCGGCCGGTGGCGAAGAGCACCTCGTCGCCCTCGATCGTGTCGCCGCCCTCCAGGACCACGGTGACGGGGCCGCGGCCGCCGTCCCGTACGACCGCCTCGACCGACACGCCGGTGAGGACGTCGGCGCCGCGCGCCCGCAGGGCCTCGGCGACCCGCTCACCGACGAAGGGCTCCATCCGGGGCAGCAGCCCGTCGCCGCGCACCAGCATCGTGACGTGGGAGCCGAGGGCGTGCCACGCGGTGGCCATCTCCACGCCGACGACGCCGCCGCCGACCACGAGCAGCCGGCCCGGCACCCGGTCGGCGCTGGTCGCCTCGCGGCTGGTCCAGGGGCGCGCGCCGGAGAGCCCGGGCAGCGGGGGCAGGACGGCGCGGCTGCCGGTGCAGACGGCCACCGCGTGCCGCGCGGACAGGACGTGGCGCTCGCCCTCGGGGCCGTCGACGGCGACCCGGCGGGGACCCGCCACGCGCCCGTGCCCGCGGTAGACGCGTACGCCGATCGAGTCCAGCCAGTCGACCTGCCCGTCGTCCTTCCAGTGGCCCACGGTCTCGTCCCGGTGCGCGAAGACCTCCAGCGCGTCCAGGGGGCCGTAGACCGCTTCGCGCAGGCCGGGGACCTTGCGCGCGTCCGAGCGGGCCAGGACCGGGCGGAGCAGGGCCTTGCTGGGCATGCACGCCCAGTAGGAGCACTCGCCGCCGAGGAGTTCGGCCTCCACGATCGCGGCGGTCAGACCGGCCGCCCTCACCCGGTCGACGACGTTCTCGCCGACCGGTCCCGCACCCAGCACCACCACGTCGTACTCGTGCTCGTTCTCCACCGTTCGCGTCATGGGGACCAGTCTGGTGGGTGGGGGCCGGAATAGCGCGGCTCGACAGACCGTTGTGCGGGGCGAGTCCCCAGAGGACCGTGAGGACACCACCGGAGACGGGAAAGGCGGCGGCATGAGCACCATCGAGCTCACCAAGGACAACTTCGACGAGGTCGTGAGCGGGAACGACTTCGTCCTGATCGACTTCTGGGCTTCCTGGTGCGGACCCTGCCGTCAGTTCGGCCCGGTCTACGAGGCGGCGTCCGAGCGCCACCAGGACCTGGTCTTCGCCAAGGTCGACACCGAGGCGCAGCAGGAGCTGGCCGCCGCCTTCGAGATCCGCTCGATCCCGACGCTGATGATCGTCAGGGAGAACGTGGCGATCTTCGCGCAGCCGGGCGCGCTGCCGGAGGCCGCGCTGGAGGACGTCATCGGCCAGGCGCGGAAGCTGGACATGGACGAGGTCCGCAAGTCCGTCGCCGCGCAGCAGGCGGGCGGACAGCCCGAGTGACCGGGGCGCTTCGCGCACGGTGAGTGAGAGCCCCCGCTCCGGCGGGGGCTCACCCGTGTCCGTACGCCCTCCGGCCGGACGGGGAGCCCGGTCAGCGCTCCAGGACCAGGGCCAGGCCCTGGCCGACGCCGATGCAGAGGGCCGCGAGGCCCGTGCCGGAGCCGGCGGCGGCCAGCTGGTGGGCGACCGAGCCCGCGAGCCGGGCACCGGAGGCGCCGAGCGGGTGACCGAGGGCGATGGCGCCGCCGCGCGGGTTGACGATCGCGGGGTCGAGTTCCGGCCACTCGGCGAGGCAGCCGAGGGCCTGGGCGGCGAACGCCTCGTTGAGTTCGAAGGTGGTCAGGTCGGCGAAGGAGCGGTCCGCCCTGGACAGGGCCCGCCGGACGGCGGCGACCGGGCCGAGGCCGAAGAGCTGCGGCTCGACGCCGGTGACGGCGGAGGCCCGGATCCGGGCGAGCGGCTCGCGGCCGGTCTCGCGCAGCCCGTCCTCGTCGACGAGGAGGAGGGCGGCGGCGCCGTCGTTGAGCGGGGAGGCGTTGCCGGCGGTGACGGTGCCGCCGTCGGGCCTGAAGGCCGGCTTGAGGCGGCCCAGCGCCTCCAGGGAGGTGTTCTCCCGGACGCACTCGTCGCGGTCCAGCTCCGCGCCCGGGTACGGGACGACCTCGCCGTCGTACAGGCCCTTGCCCCACGCCTCGGCGGCCTTGCGGTGGCTGTCGAGGGCGAAGGCGTCCTGCGCGTCACGTCCGAGGCCGTGGCGGTCGGCGACGAGTTCGGCGCCCTCGCCGAGGGAGACGGTCCACTCGGCGGGCATCCGCGGGTTGGTCATGCGCCAGCCGAGGGTGGTCGAGTGCAGCTGCTGGTGGCCGGCCGGGAAGGCGCGCTCGGGCTTCTGGAGCACCCAGGGGGCCCGGGACATCGACTCGACGCCGCCGGCGATCGCGACGGAGGCATCCCCGACGGCGATGGCGCGGGCGGCCTGGATCACGGCCTCCAGGCCGGAGCCGCAGAGCCGGTTCACGGTGACGCCGGGGACGCTCACGGGCAGCCCGGCGAGCAGGACGGCCATGCGGGCCACGTCCCGGTTGTCCTCGCCCGCGCCGTTGGCGTCGCCGAAGTAGACGTCGTCGACGAGGGCCGGGTCGAGGCCGGGCGTGCGGTCCACGAGGGCCTTGACGACATGGGCGGCGAGGTCGTCCGGGCGTACGGAGGCGAGGCCCCCGCCGAACTTCCCGATGGGGGTGCGGACGGCGTCGACGATGTACACGTCGCGGATGCTCATCGGATCTCTCCCGGGTCCCGGCGGAACGACTCTGTTCGCCTGGTGAACGATGGTTCGCACTGGTGCGCGCGGAGAGTCTGGAGCCGCCGGTCCGGCCTGTCAACGACGCCCGGCGGCGGGGGCTGCGGGGGCGCGGCAGGCCGGTGGGCGGGGGCGGCGGGGTCGCGGCAGGTCGGTGGGCGGCTGCTGCGGGGGCGGCATGCCGGGGGCGGGGGCGCGGCAGGTCGGTGGGCGGGCTCGGCGGCCTCACCGCCGGGTTCATGCCGCGGGCGCGTCCCGGACCAGGGCGACCAGGCCGTAGTCCAGCTCGCGGCCGTCCACGAGCAGCGCCTCCACCGCGCGCGTCTCCGGGTCGACGTCGGCGACGATCCCGTGCCCCTCGTACATGGGGTACCCGGACTCGCCCTCCCGCCCGGTCAGCTCCACCACGGCCGACCGCACCGCGCTGTCGGCGACGGCCGCCCCGCCCCGGTCCTCGACGTGCGCGGGCACCAGCAGGATCTCGTAACGCTTCGGGTGAGTGCTCATGCCACCGACGCTAAGCGCTGCGCCCGCCTCCCGCCGTGCGAGGCCGGTCGGGGCCGGGCGGGAGGCGGGGCGGGGTGGGGTGGCAGGGCCGTCGGGTCAGGCGACGGCGGTGCCCTCCAGTTCGACCAGCTGCCCGGGGACCGCCAGGCGGGTCACGCCGAGCATCGTGGTGGCCGGTGCCGCGTTCGCGGCGCCCAGCCGTGCCGCCAGGACGCCGTAGTGGGGGAAGAGAAGGTCGACGTCGGTGGTGTAGACGTTCAGCCGGACGAGGTGCGCGAGGGACATGCCGGCCCCGCCGAGCACGGCCTCCAGGTTGTCGAGGCTCAGCGCCAGCTGCGCCGCCATGTCACCGTCGTGCTGCGGCTTGCCGTCGGTGTCCGTCGCCGTCTGCCCGGAGACGTACAGGGTCCGGGTGTGCCCGGTGACCAGCTCGCCCTGGTTGAACCCCAGGTCCGACGACCAGGACACCGGGTTGATCGCTGCGCGTTCCACTGCCATGTCGGCTCCCATGCGTTCGTGCGCTGCAAGGGCTTCGGGTGCTCCTTGCGGGTGCTGACGAGGCTTCCAGCGAAACGTGACATCCTCTGTCATGTTTCCGATCCAAGGTTTCTGACCGAAGCCTGAATCCGGGATCCGAGCCCTCCCGGATCTCCGATGCCGATGTCGTGCGTTGGCTACGGTCCTCCCATGCGTGCCGACCGTCTCGTCTCCCTCGTGCTGCTCCTGCGTCAGCGCGGCCGGATGACGGCGCCCGCCCTCGCCGGCGAGCTGGAGGTGTCCACCCGTACCGTCCTCCGCGACATCGAGGCGCTCTCCGCGGCCGGGGTGCCGGTCTATGCCGAGCGCGGGCGGCACGGCGGGTTCGCGTTGCTGCCCGGCTTCCGGACCGAGCTCACCGGGCTCAACCGCGACGAGGCGCTCGCCCTGCTGACGGCCGGTTCAGGGCGTGGCGAGCAGGTGTTCGGGCTGGGTTCGGCGCTCGCCTCGGCCATGCGCAAGGTGGTCGACGCGCTGCCCGAGGACCACCGGTCGACCGCGAGCGACGCGGCCCGGCGCTTCCTCGTCGAGCCGGAGACCGACCTGCTCTCGCGCCGTACGGTCACGGAGGAGGTGTCCGGTACGGCGATGGGCGAGATCCGGCGGGCGGTGCTCGCCGGGCACAAGCTCCGCATCCACTACGCGGCAGCGGACCAGCCGCCCCGGTGGCGCACGGTGGATCCGATCGGCCTCGTCACCGTGCGCGATCGGGGCTATCTGCTGGCCGTGCGGGCCGGCGCCGACCGCACCTACCGGCTGTCACGGGTGCTGGCCGCCGAGGAGCTGCCCGACCCGGCGGAGCGGCCGGGCCGGGTCGACCTCGACGAGGCGTGGCGGGAGCGGTGCGCGCGGTTCCTGTCCACGGATCACCTTCCCGTCCTGGTCCGGGTGAGGCCGGAGCGGCGGGAGGACCTGCTGGCCACCGCGGTGGCCGTCCGGGCGGCGGAGGCAGAGGCCGAGGCGGAGGCGGAGGGCTGGCTGCGGCTGGAGGCGACGTTCCAGGACCTCCGGCATGCCGAGTGGGCCCTGTGGCAGCTCGGTACGGACGCGGAGGCCCTGGCGCCGGAGCCGCTGCGCGCCTCGCTCCGGGACCGCGCCGCCGCGGTGGCAGCCCGTTACGGCCGCCCGGTCTGAGCGGGCCGCCCGACCAGCCCCCGGCCCGAGAACCGCCGGGACCGTCCGGGCAACCGAGGCCACCCGCGGCCCCGGGGCCCACCGGGCCCCCGCCGACCACCCGGGCGCCCCGTCCCACCACGCGCACTCCGCCCCGTCCCGAAGGCCCGTCCGGCCGTCAGCTGGACTCGCGCGGGATGATCCGCGAGTCGAGCAGCGGGCGGTTGCCCGTCTCGCCGGCGGTGCCGTTCACGGCGTCGTCGACGAGGGCGGCGAGTTCCCCGCCCGGGATGAGGTCGATGCGGACGGTGGTCAGACGGGGGCGCAGGAGGCGGCCGAGGAGGAGGTCGTCGGCGCCGACGACGGCGGTTTCGCCGGGCACGTCGACGCCCGCGTCCTGGAGGGCCCTCATGAGGAGCATGGCGTACTCGTCGTTGTAGCCGAAGACGGCGTCGAGGCCGAGTTCCGGCCAGCGCGCGGCCAGTGCCCCGGCGGACTCCTCGGTGTACGCGAGGGGCAGCGGTACGACGGTGGCGCCGGCCGCCTCGGCCGCACGACGGGCGCCGTCGAGGCGGGGGCCCGAGAACGTGCCGAGGCCCGGTTCCTCGGGGACGACCACGCCGATGCGGCGGCGGCCGGTCGCGACCAGGTGCTCGGCGGCGACCCTGCCGACCCCCGGCTGGTCCAGGACGAGGGAGTGGGTGCCCTCGGCGTCGCGGGACCCGACGGTGATCACCGCCTTGACGCCGGAGCGCCTGAGGATCTCCACGGCGCCGGGCGTCACCTCCACCTCCCCCGTGGAGACCACGGCGGCGGGGCGCAGCTCCGCCCAGGCGCGGGCCGCGTCCTCGGGGGCGAGGCCGACGCTGCCGTACTGGACGACGGTGTAGTCGAGCCGGCGCAGGGCCCACTGGAGGTCGTTGAAGAAGCGGCTGTAGAGCGGGCCGACGGGGACGTGCGCGGTGGGCAGCAGCACCAGCCTGCTGTGGCCGGCCCGCAGGGTGCGGGCGGCGGCGTGGGGGACGTAGCCCAGCTCGCGGGCCGCCTCGCGGACCCGCTCGCGGGTCGGTTCGCTGATGCGGACCGCCGAGGTGTTGTTCAGGACGTAGCTGACGGTGGCCCGGGAGACGCCCGCGAGGCGCGCCACGTCGGCACTGGTCGGCACGGCGCGGGCGGGCGTGCGGTCCGGGGCGCGGTCCGAAGAGGGATCCGGGGCGCGGTGCGGGGCGCGGTCCGGGGCGTGGTCGGCGGGCTGTTCGATCGACTGACTCATCGCTTCGGCATCTTTCCAGAACAATCCGGCGCAGGGTCTGGCGGATGGCCGGATATGAGTGCTACACAATGCTGACACGAGTCACTGACACGTGTCACTACCCCGAAATCATCCGCTTCCCGCCCCTCGTCGGGCGTTCTCCCTTCCCTGGAGGGCACCGTGGCCCTTTCCTCCCCCGGGACCGGAGCCGGTACGGGCTCCGCACCCGCCGCAGGCTTCGCCGCCGGTCCCGGCTCCCCCGCGGGGGCCGGCCCGGCCGCCACCGCCCGGCCCACCCGCGGACTCCTGCCGCTGCTGCTCCTCGGCAACACCGCGATGTACGCGCTCTACATCGGAGTGGCGGGCATGCTGCTCGCGCTCCAGATCGAGGCCATCGACCCGGCCGGGAAGGTGGCGAACTTCGGGCTCGTCGCCGGCGTGTCCGCGATCTTCGCGACCGTCTTCAATCCGGTCGCGGGGGCGCTCTCCGACCGCTCCGGGCGCCGCAACCCCTGGATCCTGGGCGGCGGCCTGCTCGCGGTGCCGGTGATGCTGCTGCTCGGCAGCGTCCACACGATCCTGCTGGTCGCCATCGCCTGGTGTCTGGGGCAGGCGGTGATGAACGTCTACCAGGCGGCGATCACCTCCGTGGTGCCCGACCGGGTGCCCCTCGCCGCGCGCGGCAAGGCGTCGGCGGCCGTCGGGCTCGGCCTGCCGATCGGCTCGACCGTCGGCGCCCTGGTCGGCGCGGCCTTCTCGGAGGACTACCGGACCGGCTACCTGGTCTTCGGCGCCCTCGTCGCCGTCACCGCCGTGGTCTTCACCTCGCTCGCCCGCGAGGAGCGGCTGCCCGCCCGGGCCCCGATGCCGGCCAAGGCGCAGATCGCCGCCTTCGGCAGCGCGCTGAAGGACCACGACTTCCGCTGGGCTTTCATCGGCCGGGCGCTGCTCGTCCTCGGCTACTTCGCGGTGTCCGGCTTCCAGCTCTACATCCTCAAGGACCACACCGACCTGCCGGCCGGACTCTCGGCCGAGGAGGCCGTCGCCGTGCTCATGCCGGTCAACTCCGTGGCCATGGTGGTCTCCACGGTCCTCGGCGGCTGGCTGTCCGACCGCTTCGACCGCCGCAAGCTCTTCGTCGGCGCCTCGGCGGGACTGGCCGCCGTCGCCCTGCTCCTCCCCGCGCTCTCGACGAGCTGGACCGCGATGCTCGTCTTCTCGGTCGTCAACGGCCTCGGTTTCGGCTGCTACATGGCGGTGGACACGGCCCTGGTGACCATGGTCCTGCCGAAGGCGGAGGACGCCGCCCGCGACATGGGCGTCCTGAACGTCGCCAACGCGGGCCCGCAGATCGTGGCCCCCTTCGTCGCCTCGGCGGTGGTCTCGATGGGCGGCGGCTACACCCCCCTCTTCGTCGTGGCGGCCGTGCTGTCGGTCCTGGGCGCGCTCGCGGTCCGGCCGATCCGCTCGGTCCGCTGACCTGCGCTCCTCCCAGCGGACTCCAACGACCGCCGGACGTCACGGTTCTGACGTACCGTTCAGCCATGGACGAGTCGATGGACAGCTCGATGGTGGGACTGCTCGGCCGGGTGACCGGGACGATCGGGCCCGGACTCGTCGGCGAGGTGATCCTGCGGATCCGCGGCGGGGCGGAGCACTTCCTGGCGTACGCCGCGTCCCCGAAGGAGCGGATCGCGGTCGGCACCCTGGTGACCGTCGTGGAACACCTCCCTCCGCGCACCGTCTATGTCACAGCCGTGTACGACGTCTGACACGACGTCCGTCACGACCGTTGAGTGCGCCCCGCCCCGGGCGCACACTCCCTTCACCGGATCCGCACGGCTCCGGTGAAGGGGGACCTTTCCCATGGGCATCGGCATTCTGGCGGGCGCCGTCGTCGGCTCGCTCGTCGTCCTGATCGTCCTGTTCAAAATGATGTGGCGCGTCGCGGAACCCAACGAGGCGCTCATCATCTCCGGTTCCAACCACAAGAACGAGGGCCTCGGCGACGGCATGGGGTTCCGCATCGTCACCGGTCGCGGCACCCTGGTGGTGCCCGGCGTGCAGGCGGTGCGGAAGCTGTCGCTCGACCTCAACGAGACCCAGCTGTCCGTCGAGTGCGTCACCCACCAGGGCATTCCGCTCAAGGTCCGGGGCGTGGTGATCTTCAAGGTGGGCGACGACTTCGTGTCGATCGCCAACGCGGCCCGCCGCTTCCTCGACCAGCAGAAGCTGATGAGCGAGCGGGTCCACATCGTCTTCGCCGGTCATCTCCGTGCCATCGTCGGCGGGTTGACCGTGGAGGACATGATCCGTGACCGGGAGAAGCTGACCGGGCAGGCCCGTTCGGCCTGTGGCACGGAGATGGAGAAGCTCGGTCTGATCGTCGACTCGCTCCAGATCCACGAGATCGAGGACCCGACCGGCTACATCAAGAACCTCGCGGCCCCGCACGCGGCCGCCGTCCAGCGCGACGCCCGGATCGCGCAGGCGGAGGCCAACCGCCGGGCGACCGAGGCCGAACAGCAGGCCGCCGCCCGGATGTCGGAGGCCACCCGCGACAGCGAGATCCTCCAGGCCGGTTACCAGGCCGAACGGGACCAGGCCAGCGCCCGGGCCCGGCAGGCCGGACCCCTCGCCGACGCCGCCTCCCGCCAGGAGGTGGTCGTCCAGGAGACCCGGGTCGCGGAGCTGGAGGGCCTCCGCAAGGAGCAGCAGCTCCAGGCCGAGGTCCGCAAGCCGGCCGACGCGATGGCGTACGAGACGCGGACGCTGGCCGAGGCCGAGCGCGACGCCCGGATCTCGGCCGCGCAGGCCAAGGCCCGGGAGACCGAGCTGGCGAGCGCGGCGACGGCCACGGCGACCCGGGTCACCGGTGAGGCCGAGGCCGCGGCGGCCCACGCCAAGGGCCTCGCGGTGGCCGAGGCCACCCGCGCCAAGGGCCTGGCCGAGGCAGAGGCGATCAAGGCGCGGGCGGCGGCGCTTGCCGAGAACCAGGAGGCCGTGGTCGCGCAGCAGCTCGCGGAGCGGTGGCCGGAGATCGTGGAGGCCGGCGCCTCGGCCTTCGGGAACGTGGACCAGATGGTCCTCCTGAACGGCGCCGACGGCATGGCGGAGATGTTCGCCAAGGCCCTCACCATGGGCGGCACCGGCCTCGGCCTCGCCCGCCAGCTGCTCGCCACGATGAGCCCGGCCGGCCCCGACCGCCCGGCTCCCGCCGCCGTACCGGCGTCGCGGGGCGGCGAGGAGGAGGTGACGACGGTCGAGATCACCGTCGGCGACGACGACACGTGACCCCACGGCCCCCGTGAACACCGGCGGGCCCGGCGCCGTCCTGGCGCCGGGCCCGTGCCTGTGTCCCGGATCCCGGAGGTCGGACCCCGGAGGCCGGACCCCGCTTCCCCGGAACCGCGATCAGTTGTGCCCGAACTTCCGCTCCCGGCGGTGGGACGGCTGCTCGATGACGGACCGCGGCGCCTCGCTCGTGGTCCCGCCCTTCTCCTTGGCGGATGCCGTCTCGCGCTGTTCGTGACCGCCCGTGCGGGCGCCCTTGTTCACCCGGGTCTGCTTCTTGCCCACGATCGTGCCTCCCGTACGACTGCGACGACGGCTCCGGGACGCGCCTCGGGCGCGTCGCCGTGTCCTTTCAGGCTCGCACGCGGGTACGAAGCACGCATTACGTGACGGGGCGGGCACCGGCGACGGGGTCCAGGACCCGGCGGAAGGCGGCGAGGGTCGGGGTCCCGGCGGCGCGGTCCAGGACGGCGAAGACGGTCTCGTCGAAGTGGCCGGCGAACCGTCCGTCACCGGTCAGCAGCGCCTTGAAGGCGCCGGCCACCCCGGCCGGGTCGTTGCGGAAGACGCCGCAGCCCCAGGCACCCAGGACGATCCGGCGGTACCCCTCGGCGGCGGCCGTCTCCAGGACCCGCTCGGCGCGGGAGGCCAGCGCGGCGGGCAGCCGGTGGGCCCGCTCGGGACTCATGCGCCGGACGACGCCCGCGTTGGGGGCGGGCGAGGTCAGGAAGCCGACGGTGAAGGGGGCGGCGAGCAGGGCGCCGCGGTCGTCGCGGAAGACCGGGACCCGGGGCGAGTGGATCACCCGGTCGGTATAGAAGGCGTCCCGGTCGCTCCGGTGGTGCTCGTAGTAGGCGGGGGCGCGGAGCAGCGTGGCGTGGAGGGCGGAGGAGCGGCACAGGGCCTCCTCCTGTGCCTGGGCGCCGTTGAGGTAGCCGCCGCCGGGGTTGCGGGCGGAGGCGAAGTTCAGGACGGCCACCGGACGGCCGGGGTCGGCGGTGGTCATCCGACGGGCGGCGGCGAGGCTGCTCTCGCCGGTGACCTCGATCCGGCCGGCGCGGCCGGTGTCCGGGGTGACGGGTATGGGCCCGGGGCCGTACAGACGGGTTCCGGCCAGGGCCGCCGCGAGGTCCTCGCGGAGGGAGACGGTCCGCCCGTCGGGGGCGGTGTAGGAGCCCGCGGCGACGATCGCCTCGGTCTGCCGCGCGACCTCGCGCAGTCGTGCACTCATACGACGAGGGTGATCGTTTCGGTGGCTGCGGGACAAACGGTTTTCCGCGCTGCCGGTGGCCGCTGGTCCGGGAGCGTTTTACGGACGTCCGGGGGCACAGGGGCGCGCGTGGGGGCGCCGAGGCGCTCTTGCACGCCGCCCGGTGGTGGCTTTAGGTGGAAGGCAGCGGTTCCCGAACGGTTCCGCGACCAGCACCTGGAGGTGCACGGATGGCGCCCAGCGGTACCCCGCGCGGCGGCCCGCCCCTCACCGAGGAGGCGGCGGAGGACCTGCTGCGCTGCATCTGTTTCAAGACCGGCCCGCCCCGTACCGTGGGGGTGGAGCTGGAATGGCTCGTCCACGATCTTCGCGACCCGAGGGAGCCGGTGCGCGCGCCCCGCCTCGCGGCCGCGCTCGACACCGTGCGGTCCCTGCCGCTGGTGTCGTCCCTGACCTTCGAACCCGGCGGGCAGCTGGAGCTCAGCTCGCTCCCTGCCGGTTCCCTCATGGAGTGCCTGGACTCCCTCTCCTCCGACCTGGCGGCGGTCCGCGCGGCCCTGGGCCCGCACGGACTGACGCTGAGCGGGTACGGGGTGGACCCCTGGCACGCGCGGCGCGAGCGGGTGCTGCGCGAGCCGCGGTACGACGCGATGGAGATCGCGCTCGGCCGGACGGGGCCGGCGGGCCGGGCCATGATGTGCGAGTCGGCCTCGGTCCAGGTCTGCCTGGACGCCGGGTACGAGGAACCGGGGCCGCTCGGCTATCTGCGCCGGTGGGAGCTGGCGCACCTCTTCGGCGCGGTGCTCGTGGCCGTCTTCGCCAACTCCCCGCAGTACGGCGGCCGTCGCACCGGATGGCGCTCCACCCGGCAGGCGCTGTGGGCGGACCTCGACCCGGTGCGGGCCCTGGCGCCCGCGGCGGACGGGGACCCGCGCGGCGAGTGGACCGCGCACGTCCTGGACACGCCGGTGCTGTGCGTGCGCGCGGAGGAGGGCCCGTGGCTGGTGCCGGAGGGGCTGACCTTCCGGGAGTGGCTCCGGACGGGGGCGCCGCGGCCCGCCGACGCCGACGACCTGCGCTACCACCTGACGACCCTCTTTCCGCCGGTCCGGCCGCGCGGCCACCTGGAGCTTCGGATGATCGACGCGCAGCCGGGCGAGGACGGCTGGATGGTGCCGGTGGCGGTGACGACGGCGGTCTTCGAGGACGCCGAGGCGGCCGAGGCCGTGTACCGGGCGGTACGGCCGCTGGCCGAACTGGCCGGTCCCGGGCCGGCGCCCCGCAACCCGCTCTGGCAGCGGGCGGCCCGGGACGGTCTCGGCGATCCGCTGCTGCACGCGGCGGCGGTCGAGGTCTTCGCCGCGGCACGGCCCGCGCTGCGGCGGATCGGCGCGAGCGAGCGGGTGCGGCGCGCCGTCGACGCCTTCCGGGAGCGGTACGTGGACCCCGGGGGCTGCCCGGCCGACGAACTCCAGGCGGTGATCTCATGACCGGCGACGGCGCGGAGGCGCTGCGGAGCCGGGCGCTGGAGGCCCTGACCGCCGCCCGGGCCCGCACCGCGCTCCTGACGGACTGCGTGGACGACGGCGAACTCACCGCCCAGCACTCGCCGTTGATGTCCCCCCTGGTCTGGGACCTGGCGCACATCGGGAACCAGGAGGAGCAGTGGCTGTGGCGGGAGGTGGCGGGCCGCGAGGCGCTGCGGCCGGAGATCGACCCGCTGTACGACGCCTTCGCGCACCCCCGCTCCGCGCGCCCGTCGCTGCCGCTGCTGCCGCCGGCCGAGGCCAGGGCGTACGCCGCCGACGTACGGTCCCGGGTGCTGGACGTCCTGGCGGGGACGCGCCTGGAGGGGCGTCCGCTGCTCGACGCGGGCTTCGCCTTCGGCATGATCGCCCAGCACGAACAGCAGCACGACGAGACGATGCTGATCACCCATCAGCTGAGATCCGGGCCGGCAGCGCTGAGCGCTTCCCCGCCGCCGGAGCACCCGTCGGGGCCGCTTCCGTCCGAGGTGCTCGTACCCGGCGGGCCGTTCACGATGGGCACCTCGGACGAGCCCTGGGCGCTGGACAACGAGCGCCCGGCGCACACCCGTTCCGTGCCCGCCTTCCACATCGACACGGTGCCGGTCACCAACGGCTCCTATCTGGCCTTCATGGCGGACGGCGGCTACACCGACCGGCGGTGGTGGCATCCGGAGGGCTGGGCGCGGATCCGTGAACACGGCGTCGTGGCACCGCTGTTCTGGCGGCAGGACGGCGGACAGTGGCTGCGCCGCAGGTTCGGGAGGACCGAACCGGTGCCGGAGGACGAGCCCGTGGTCCACGTGAGCTGGTACGAGGCGGACGCGTACGCCCGCTGGGCGGGGCGCCGGCTGCCGACGGAGGCGGAGTGGGAGAAGGCGGCGCGGTACGACCCGGTGACCGGCCGCTCGCGCCGCTACCCGTGGGGCGACGCCGATCCGGGCCCGGACCACGCCAACCTGGGCCAGCGGCACCTGCGGCCCGCGCGGGCCGGAAGCTATCCGGCGGGCGCCTCGCCGCTCGGGGTGCGGCAGCTGATCGGTGACGTGTGGGAGTGGACGGCGAGCGACTTCCTGCCCTATCCGGGCTTCCGGCCGTTCCCGTACAAGGAGTACTCGGAGGTCTTCTTCGGTCCCGAGTACAAGGTGCTGCGCGGCGGTTCGTTCGCGGTCGACGCGGTGGCCTGCCGGGGCACCTTCCGCAACTGGGACTATCCGGTGCGGCGGCAGATCTTCGCCGGCTTCCGCACCGCCCGCTCCGCGGAGCTGGACTGATGTGCCGTCATGTCGCCTATCTGGGCGATCCGTTGGCGCTCGGCGAGCTGCTCCTGCGGCCGCCGCACGCGCTGCTGCGCCAGGCGTGGGAGCCCCGTACGCAGAGCAGCGGGGTGGTGAACGCCGACGGCTTCGGCGTCGGCTGGTACGCGGACGGGGACCCGGTCCCGGCCCGGTACCGGCGCACCGGGCCGATCTGGGGCGACCTCTCCTTCGCGGACCTGTGCCGGGTGGTGCGCAGCGGAGCGCTGCTCGGCGCGGTGCGGGGGGCGACGCTGCCGGGCGCGGACGGGGAGGCCGCTGCGGCGCCGTTCGCGTCGGGACCGTGGCTGTTCAGCCACAACGGGGCGGTGCCGGGCTGGCCCGGGGTGCTGACCCCGCTCGCGGCGACGCTGCCGGCGGCCGAGCTGCTGGACCTGGAGGCGCGGACCGACTCGGCGCTGCTGTGGGCGCTGGTGCTGCACCGGCTGCGGGCGGGCCAGGGCCCCGGGGACGCGCTGGCCGGGACGGTGCTGGCGGCGGCCGAGGCCGCTCCGGGGGCCCGGCTCAATCTGCTGCTCACCGACGGCGACCAGGTCGCGGCGACGGCGTGGGGGAACAGCCTGTGGTGTCTGTCGGGCCCCGGCCGGGTGGTCGTGGCCTCCGAACCGTACGACGACGATCCCGGCTGGCGGGAGGTGCCCGAGCGCACGCTCGTCACCGCCTGCCGGACCGAGGTCGTCCTCACCCCGCTCAAGGAGTCGTCCGCGTGAGCACGTTCCAGCTGACCCGCACCCTCGCCCCGGACGCGGCCGCCGCCGATCTGCGCGCCGACGTGCTGCGCGGCCTGACCCGCTCGCCCAAGGAGCTGCCGCCGAAGTGGTTCTACGACGCGCGCGGCAGCGAGCTGTTCGACGAGATCACCCGGCTGCCCGAGTACTACCCGACGCGGGCGGAGCGGGAGATCCTGGTGGCGCGGGCGGCGGAGATCGCGGCGGCGACCGGGGCGCGGACCCTGGTGGAGCTGGGTTCCGGTTCGTCGGAGAAGACCCGGTTCCTGATCGACGCGCTGCTGCCGGGGCTGGCCGCGTACGTGCCGGTGGACGTGAGCGAGTCGGCGCTGACCGGCGCGGCCGAGGCGCTGCTCGCCGACCGTCCCGGGCTGCGGGTGCACGCGCTCGTCGCCGACTTCACCCGGGGGATCGCGCTGCCGGAGACTCCGGGGCCGCGGCTGGTCGCCTTCCTGGGCGGGACGATCGGCAACCTGCTGCCGCAGGAGCGGCGGTCGTTCCTGCGCTCGGTGCGGTCGATGACGGCGGTCGGGGACGGCTTCCTGCTCGGCACCGACCTGGTGAAGGACGAGTCGACCCTGGTGGCGGCGTACGACGACGCGGCCGGGGTGACGGCGGAGTTCAACAAGAACGTGCTGGCCGTGATCGACCGGGAGCTGGGCGCCGACGCCGATCCGGACGACTTCGACCACGTGGCCCGGTGGGACCGGGAGCGGGAGTGGATCGAGATGCGGCTGCGGGCCCGGCACGCGCTGACGGTGAAGATCGCCGACCTGGACCTGGCGGTGCCGTTCGAGGCGGGCGAGGAGCTGCGCACGGAGGTGTCGGCGAAGTTCCGTCAGGAGGGGGTGCGGGCGGAGCTGGCCGAGGCGGGCTTCGAGCTCGCGCGGTGGTGGACGGACGAGGAGGGCAGGTTCGCGCTGTCGCTCGCGACGGCCCGGTAGGAAGCCGGGACGGCCTGGACGGTCGGGACCGCCGGGGAGGTCCGAGTGCCCGGCGACGGCTGCCGGGGGACGGCGGGCTGCCGGGGGGACGCGGGGAGGCGGCCGGCGGGCCGGTGCGGGGCCGTCGGGTCGACGGCTCGTTGGGCGGCGGAGGCCAGGAGCCTGCGGTCCGGATGCCGGATCGCGGATATCGGCTCCAGCATCCGGATCTCGACGGCGAGGCCCGGCGTCCGCGCGACCCGCCACAGCGACGCGCCCAGCGGGTCCTCCCCCACGTACGCCGCCGCCCCCTCGGGCCGGTAGGCGATCCGTACCGGCTGGATGTCGGATCCGGTGTCCACGGCGGCCTGGAAGAGGGCCGGACGGAACCACCCGCCGGCCCGCCCGCACCAGGTGGAGCCCTCCGGGAAGGCGGTCACCCGGCCGCCCGCCGCGAGCGCCCCGGCGACCTCGCGGACGGTGCCGGGCAGCCGGCGCAGCCCGTCGCGGTCGATGAAGAGGGTGCCGCCCAGGGCGGCGAGCGGACCGAGCACCGGCCAGCCGCGCACCTCCCGCTTGGCGACCATCCGGCCGGGCAGGACCGCGGCCACCACGGGGATGTCCAGCCAGGAGACGTGGTTGGCGACCACGAGCGCCGGTCCGCCGGCGGGGGGCCCGCCGCCGGTGACGGTCAGCCGGACGCCGAAGGCGCGGACCACCGCCCGCGCCCAGAGCCGTACGAGCGGGTGCCGCGCCGCGCCCGGCAGCAGGGCCGCCGCCGGGAGGAGCGCCACCCCGAGCAGGACGGTCGCCAGGCCCGCCGCGAGCCGGGCGCAGGCGAGCGGCGCGGGGGCGGCCCGGAAGTCGGCCGGGGCGGCGGTCTCCGGGTCCGGGTGGGCCGCGCAGCGGCGGCCCGGGGTGCAGGGGGCCGTGGGGAGCCACGGCGAGGGGGGCGGGACCGCGCGGTTCACGAGGCCGGGGCGAGGGAGAGGAAGTGGCGCAGGTAGCGCGGGTTGGTCCGGCGGAGCGAGAGCAGCACGTAGAGGTCGGCGACGCCGAAGTCGGGGTCGTGGGCGGGGGCGCCGCAGACCCAGGCGCCGAGCCGGACGTAGCCGCGGAGCAGCGGGGGCAGTTCGGTGCGGCCCTCGGGGCGGCGGACGCCGTCGGCGTTCCACAGCCGGTGCGGGGTGACCCAGTACTCCTCCGGGGCGAGGTGCTTCGCCCTGACGGTGTCCCAGGTGGCGGCGGCGAGGGCGCCTCCGTCGGCGAGCGGGAGGGAGCAGCAGCCGGCGAGCCATTCGTGGCCGGTGCGGGTCATGTAGCGGGCGAGGCCGGCCCAGATGAGGGCGATGACGGCGCCGTTGCGGTGGGCGGGGTGGACGCAGGAGCGGCCGACCTCGACGAGGTCGTGGCGGAGGGGGGCGAGCCGGGTGAGGTCGAACTCGGTCTCGGAGTAGAGGCGGCCGGCGACGGCGGCCCGCTCGGGCGGCAGGATCCGGTAGGTGCCGACGACCTCGCCGGTGGTCTCCTCGCGGACCAGGAGGTGGTCGCAGAAGGCGTCGAAGGCGTCGGTGTCGAGGCCCGGCTCGGGGCCGTCGAGACGGGCGCCCATCTCGCCGGCGAAGACCAGGTGGCGCAGGCGCTGGGCGGCGCGGACCTCGTCCTGGTCGCGGGCGAGTCCCACGACGTAGCGGGGCTCGGGCCGCGGGCCGCCGGCCGGTCCGGGCTGCGCGGGGAGCGCCGCGGCGGGGCGGATGCCCGCCGGCACGGGGACGGCGGGGGCGGTGGGGTCGGCGAACGCGTGCGAGAGGGCGGGCATGGCGGTCTCCTCCGGCGTACGGAAGGTGAAGGGTCGACGCCGGTCCGCGAGCGGTGCGGTCCGGCCCCTCGTTTCTTCCGCCGCCGACTGGATTCGACGTGACCGCCCGGGGGCTCGCGGATGTGGGAAGGCTGAATGCTCCGCGGCGCCCTTTCGGGGCCGGGCCCCGGGGGCGCCGCGGCGGATCACTCGGCCAGGGTGCCGGTGATGGCCTCCGAGGCGGTGCGGGCCGCCTTCTTGGGGTCCTCGCCCTCCAGGACGGCGGTCATGAAGGGCTTGATGGGGTTGTCGCCCTCGACGCTGGCCCACTGGGGCGAGTTGGGGGTGGCGCGGCCGTTGGCGGCGCCGGCGGCCATGGCGGCGGTGGCCTCCTGGCCGGAGACGACGGAGGCGAGGCTCTTCTTGTTGGGCACGTAGCCCATGGCCCGGGCCAGTTCGGTCTGCCACTTCTCGCCCGCCAGCGCCTTGACGACGTCGAGGGCGGCGGCGCGGTCGGGGGCGTTCTCCGGGATGATCAGGTCGGAACCGCCGGTGAAGACGGCGCAGGGGGTGCCGGCCTCCTTGCCGGGGATCGGGAAGTAGCCGAGCTTGTCCTTGAGCCCGGGGTTGGCCTTGAGGACGGCGGCGACGGCGCTGGGAGTGGCGACGATCTGGGCGACGTCGCCGCGGGCGAAGACCTCGGCCTGCGGCGGGTTCTGCTCGTCGGCGTTCTTCGGGCCGGAGCCGAGGGACTGGAGGTCCTTGTAGAAGGCCATGCCGCGCAGGGCCGCCGGGCTGTCGAGGGCGCCGGTCCACTCGCCGCCCTTGTCGACGGCGAGCTCGCCGCCCTCGTCCCAGATGAAGCCGGCGAGGGTGTACCAGTCCTGGCCGGCCAGGTAGATGCCCTGGGAGCCCTGCCGGTTCAGCTTCTCGGTGGCGCTCAGCCACTCCGCGCGCGTGGCGGGCTCCGTGTCGACGCCGGCCTGGGCGAAGAGGTCCTTGTTGTAGATGACGATGCGGTTGGCGGCGTACCAGGGGATGCCGTACTGGGAGCCGCCGATGCTGCCGGGCTCGGCGAGACCGGGCAGCCAGTCCTCGCTGCCGAGGTCGCGGACGGACTCCAGGGTGAGGTCGAAGAGCCGGTCGGTGTCGGCGTACTGGGCGACCTGGGTGTTGCCGACCTCGATGACGTCCGGTCCGCCGCCGCCCTGGATGGCCTCGGTGACCTTCTTGCCGATGCCGGTCCAGTCCTGGATGGTGACCTTGAGCTCGACGTCGTCGTGCTCGTCCTCGTACGCCTCGGTGAAGCGGTTCAGGAAGTCCTCGCTGACGCTGTCCCGCATGAGCCATATGTCGACCGTGCGGGTCTCGCCCCCTGAGCCCGGCAACAGCCCGCAGCCCGCGAGGGCGAGTGCGGTGGCGGCAGCCAGCGGGCATGCGAGGAAGCGGTTCTTCACGGAGGTCACCTTCGGTTCAGCACACGGTGGTGCGGCATGGGGGCTGACCCGACGTGGGGGGACCGAACGGGTTGTTCGCGCGGGTATGTGGCCTGGATTCTGGTCTGGACCAAGCAAGTGGTCAAGTCCTTGACCATCCGGTTCCCGGATCGGACGGGGCACGCGGAACGGTTACCCCCGGATACGGGCGAAGGGGGCGGGGGCGCCCCCGCCGTGTCGCGCGGTTCCCCGCCCTGGGGCACGGTGGAGGGAACCCACCGAGGGCACCGAGAGGAGTTCGGCCCCCATGTCGAACCACACCTACCGCGTCACCGAGATCGTCGGCACCTCCACCGAGGGCGTCGACCAGGCCATCCGCAACGGCATCGAGCGCGCCTCGCAGACGCTCCGCGGCCTCGACTGGTTCGAGGTCACCCAGGTGCGCGGGCATCTGGTGGACGGGCGGATCGAGCACTACCAGGTCGGCCTGAAGGTCGGCTTCCGGCTGGACGGCGAGGCCTGACCCGCCGCACCCCCGCCAGCGCCCGCCGCTCGCCCTGGTCCCGGAGCCCACCGCTCGCCCGGGGCCCGTCTCGGATCAGGACGGGGCGGCGGCCCGCCCCCGGCTCCCCGCGGTGCGCACCCGGCGCCGGGGCTCAGGACCGGGCCCGGCAGTTCCCCCCGGGCCCCGGCGGAGCGCACCCGGTCCGGCGGACCGCCCTCCCGGCCCCCGACCCCGATCAGGTGCGCCCCTCGCGCTCCTGGGCCTCCCTCAGCGCCTCGGAGGGGGTCGCCCAGCGGGCGCGGACGACCGGGAAGCCGGCCGCCTCGGCGGCCTCGCAGACGAGCGCGTCGTCGTCGACCAGCATGCGGATCGCGCGGTCGGCCGCGAGCCGGCGCAGGATCTCCACCTTGGTCACCCGCGCGGGCCGGAAGTCGCGGTGCCGCCGCATGTGCAGCGGGCCCTCGGGGAGCCCCTGTGCGGCCAGCCAGTCCAGGGTGTCCCGCCGGCAGCGCTCGGGGCGCCCGGTCAGGTAGACCACCTCGCACTCCTCGGCGGCCGACCGGCACAGGGCCACGCCCTCGACCAGCGGCGGGTCGTCGGGCGCCGCCCCGAAGAACCCGTCCCAGTCCCGGGGCCTGCGCTCCAGGTGGTGCTGGCGGTGGGCGGTGTCGGCGAGGGTGCCGTCGAGGTCGAAGACGGCGAGCGGCCGGTGGTCTCCTGTCACGCGCTCAGCCTAGGAGCCGCCACCGACAACGGCCGCCGGGAACACCGGGGCGCGCGCAGGAACCCCCTGGCGCGCTCCCCCGGACTTCCGCCTCCCGGTCCCCGGCCGCTCCCGTACGCGGGAGGGCGAGGCGCCGTCCCGGGCCCCGCGCGACACCGTCCGGCTCGCCCGGAGGGCACCGTCGCCGTCGCCGTCGCGCGGGCGGGATCGGGCGCTACTCCGCGGGGTCCGCCTCCTGGGTGGTGATCCGTGCGCACGCGCGGACGACCTCGCCCAGTTCCCTGCCGTCCTCGAAGAGGTCGCGCTGCCGCCGGGCCCCGCCCCCACTCGCCAGGACCTCCTTGAGGCCGGCCCGCGCCCGGTCGAGGTCGCCGGTCTCCCGCAGCGCGGTCTCGGTGTACGTGACGAGGGCGTCGAAGGCCGCCTCGGCCGGGACGGGGCGCAGCGTCCGGGGGTCGAGCAGCGGGCCTTCCGGACCCGAGCGGGCGGCCTGCCAGGCCGCGAGGCGCAGCGCCTCGACCGGGACGCGGGGCACCGGTTCGCCCGACCGCCAGGCCCGCGCGACGGTCTCGACCAGGGCACGGGCGAGGGTGGCCACCAGCACCGTGGTGCCGGGTTCGAGGCAGACGTCGGCGACGCGGATCTCGACGGTGGGGAAGGTCGCGGAGAGGCGGGCGTCGAAGTAGATCATGCCCTGGTCGCGCAGGACGCCCGTGTCCAGCATGTCGCGCACGCGGGCGTGGTAGGCCGCCGCGCTCCCGAACGGCTCGTAGGGGCCCGCGGAGGGGAGGCGGTACCAGACCCGGCTGCGATAGCTGGCGTACCCGGTGTCCTTGCCCTGCCAGTAGGGCGAGTTGGCGCTGATCGCGGTGAGCAGCGGCAGCCAGGGGCGGATCCGGTCGAGGACCGCGACGCCCTCCTCGTCGGACTCGACGGAGACGTGCACGTGGCATCCGCCGGTCAGCTGCTCCTGCGCGGTCAGCGCGAACTGGTCGGCGAGCCAGCGGTACCGCCGCCCGAGGTTCCGGGAGGGCTCGACGGCGAGCGGGGAGGTCGCGAGGGCGGCGACCTGGGCGCCGACGCTCCCGGCGTGGCGCCGGGCCTCGCCCCGCCACCGGACGATCTCCTCGTACAGCGCGCCCATGTCGGCGACGGGGCGGGTGGCGAACTCCAGCTGCTCCTGGTGCAGCTCCTTCTCGAAGACGTCCCCCGCCTCTTCCCCCGAGGCCGCCGCGAGGACCGCGGACGACAGGGCGAGCGGCTCTCCGGTTTCGGCGCTGACGAGCAACAGCTCCTCCTCCACCCCTACCGTGCGGGTCTTGTGGTGCGTCGGGGTCTGGGTCACGCGTCTGTCCTTCCGGGTGGTGCGTCGCTCGGTGCGCTGCCTGGACGCCTGCCCGCCGTCGGGGAAGGCAACCTCCTCGGTCAGAAGGACGACCGGGAAAGACCCGGCCCTCAGGCGGTCCGGTGCGCTCGTCCCGCGTGTGCCCCCGCAACCGGACCTCATACATCCGTGACGGCGTGCCGCGCCGAGACGCCCGTCGGATGGCCTCGCCGCCGTCGCCGCGCCACCTCCGCCCTCCGGGTGCGCACGGGAGGAGTGTGGTGCCGCCCGACCACCGGCCCGTGGTGGTGGCCGAGCGGCTCGGCGTGCCGGCCTCGCTCTTCCCCGGCCGGACCGACAGGGGCCGGCCGCTCGCCGGACACCTGTACGGAGCCGGCCAGGGGGGCGGGTCTCACTCCCCGGACCGGCCCGGCACCGGGCCCGGTGCCCGCACCCGAACGCGGCCCCGATAACGGCCTGGAAACGGATATTGGATAAAATCTACGCATGCAGGATCCAGTCTCCGGCCATGACCCCTTCGTCCGTGTCCGCGGCGCCCGCGAGCACAACCTCCGGGGCGTGGACGTCGACATCCCCCGCGACACCCTCACCGTCTTCACCGGGGTCTCCGGCTCCGGGAAGTCCTCCCTCGCCTTCGGGACCGTCTACGCGGAGGCCCAGCGCCGCTACTTCGAGTCCGTCGCGCCCTACGCCCGCCGCCTCATCCACCAGGTCGGCGCGCCGAAGGTCGGCGAGATCACCGGCCTGCCCCCGGCGGTCTCGCTCGAACAGCGCCGCGCCGCCCCGAGCGCCCGCTCCTCCGTCGGCACCGTCACCACCCTGTCGAACTCGCTGCGGATGCTCTACTCCCGCGCCGGCGACTACCCGCCCGGGGCGCCCCGCCTCGACTCCGACGCCTTCTCCCCCAACACGGCGGCCGGCGCCTGCCCGTCCTGCCACGGCCTCGGCCGGATCCACGAGACCAGCGAGGAACTCCTCGTCCCCGACCCCGGCCTGTCCATCCGGGAGGGCGCCGTCGCGTCCTGGCCGGGCGCCTGGCAGGGCAAGAACCTCCGGGACGTCCTCGACGCCCTCGGTCACGACGTCGACCGGCCCTGGCGCGAGCTCGACCCGAAGGACCGGGAGTGGATCCTCTTCACCGAGGAGCAGCCGGTCGTCACCGTGCACCCGGTCCGCGAGGCCGACCGGATCCAGCGCCCGTACCAGGGCACGTACACCGGCGCCCGCCGGCTCGTCCTGCGTACCTACGCCGACTCGAAGAGCCCCGCGCTGCGGGCCAGGGCGGAACGCTTCCTCACCAGCGCCCCGTGCCCGGTGTGCGGCGGCGGCCGGCTGCGCCCCGAAGCGCTGGCCGTCACCTTCGCCGGCCGGACCATCGCCGAGCTGGCCGCGCTGCCGCTGACGGCCCTGGCCGAAGCGCTGGCCCCGGCGGCCGCCCCCGGCGGCCCGGAGACCGCCCGCGTCCTCGCCGAGGACCTGCTCGCCCGGATCGCCACCGTCACCGAACTCGGCCTCGGCTACCTCTCCCTGGACCGCACCACGCCCACCCTCTCCAACGGGGAACTCCAGCGGCTGCGGCTCGCCACCCAGCTCCGCTCCGGCCTCTTCGGCGTCGTGTACGTGCTCGACGAACCGTCCGCCGGCCTGCACCCCGCCGACACCGAGGCCCTGCTCGTCGTCCTCGACCGGCTGAAGGCGGCCGGCAACACGGTCTTCGTCGTCGAGCACCACCTCGACGTGGTCCGGCACGCCGACTGGCTCGTGGACGTCGGCCCGCACGCCGGGGAGCACGGCGGCCGCGTCCTGCACAGCGGCCCGCCCGAACTCCTCGCCCACGTCGAGGAGTCGGCCACCCGGCGGTTCCTCTTCGACCGCTCCCCCGTGCCCGAACGGCCCGCGCTCGCCCCTCGGGAGTGGCTGCGCACCGGTCCCGTCACCCGGCACAACCTGCGCGGGGTGGACGCCGCCTTCCCCCGGGGCGCCCTCACCGCGGTCACCGGCGTCTCCGGCTCCGGCAAGTCCACCCTGGTCGGCGCCCTCACCGGGGAAGGGGAGGGCGCGGGGCGGACCGTGACGGTGGACCAGAAGCCGATCGGCCGCACCCCGCGCTCCAACCTGGCCACGTACACCGGCCTCTTCGACGTGGTGCGGAAGCTCTTCGCGCAGACCGAGGAGGCACGGAGCCGCGGATACAAGGTCGGCCGCTTCTCCTTCAACGTGCCCGGCGGCCGCTGCGAGACCTGCCAGGGCGAGGGCTTCGTCTCGGTGGAGCTGCTGTTCCTGCCGAGCACGTACGCGCCCTGCCCGGACTGCCGCGGCGCCCGCTACAACCCGGAGACCCTCCAGGTGCGGCTGCGCGGCCTGGACATCTCCGAAGTCCTCGACCTGACCGTGGAGTCGGCGGCGGAGTTCTTCGCCGACGTCCCGGCGGCGGCCCGCAGCCTGGGCACCCTCCTCGACGTCGGCCTCGGCTACCTCCGGCTCGGCCAGCCCGCCACCGAGCTGTCCGGCGGCGAGGCCCAGCGCATCAAGCTCGCCTCCGAACTCCAGCGCCCGCGCCGCGCGCACACCCTGTACGTCCTCGACGAGCCGACGACCGGTCTGCACCCGGCCGACGTCGAGGTACTGGTGCGGCAGTTGCGCGGGCTGGTGGACGGCGGGCACACGGTGGTCGTCGTCGAGCACGACATGGACGTGGCGGCCGGGGCCGACTGGGTGGTCGACCTCGGCCCGGGCGGCGGCGAGGACGGCGGCCGGATCGTCGCCGAAGGCCCGCCGGCCCGGGTGGCGCGGGCGGCCGGCAGCCGCACCGCGCCCTATCTGGCCCGGGCCCTGGGCCTCGACGGCGAGGCCCAGGGCTGACGGACGACGGCCGTGACGGACGACGGCTGACGGGCGAGGAGCGGAGGGACGAGGGGTACGGGGTGCGGGCGGCGGTCTCGGCGGCCGTCACTCCACGCGCCCGCCGGCCCCTCCCCTTCCTCGTCCGGACGCGGAGGGCTGCTGCCTGGCGTGACGGGGGGGTCGGTTCAGCCCTTGCGGCCGGTGGTGGAGGCGAAGCCGAGCCAGGTGTGGCGGTTGTTCCACCAGCACCAGCCGACCTTGGGCGCGCCCTTGCGCTCCTTGCCGTCCCGGCCGGTGCCGTTGCTGATCCAGATGGCCGGAGTGCGGGCGTCGAAGGCGCCGTCGGGCTTGCGCAGGCGGGAACCGATCGTCATGAAGCACTTGTTGCGCTCCAGGACGTCGGGCCGCTGGAGCAGCCAGTGGATGCCCTCGGTGAGGACGAAGGGGGTGCGCCCGGCTCCGGTGAGGGCCGGGAGGGCCTCTTCCGGGCTCCAGTCGCCCATGTGGTCGCCGCGGTCCGGGCCGTCGACCGTGTAGAAGGGCGCGTCGGGCAGGTCGAGGCCCTGCGGCGCGAAGGCGTCGACGTCCTCCATGTCGACGACGACGAATCCGGGCTTCTCCGCGAGCCGCAGCAGCGGGGCGAGGACGGAGGCGGGCGCCCGGTCGGGGTGGACGGCGAGCAGCGCGCCGGGCGGGGCGTCGGCGGCGGCCTTCTCGGCGAAGGCGCGCAGCTCACCGGCGTCGATGCCGGTGAGGGCGGGCAGCCCCAGCTCGATCAGCCGCTCGGCCTGGTCGGTGAGCGGGGGCAGCGGGAACGGGGCGTGGTCGGCGTCGGTGGTCACGGTGGTGGTCGGCGCGTCGGGCAAGGCACTCCTCGATCGGGAAGGCGTCGGCCCGGGGTGAACGGACCGGGCCGGCGCTTTGTTCCCGCCGGCCGAGACCTTCTCCCCGCCCCGGGCCCCCGGACCGACCCCGGCTCCGGCCCCGTCGCCACACCGATCCCGGCCACCGGCGGTCGGCCCGGTCCCGGCCCCGCGCACCGGGCCGACCACCGGCCCGACCTCCGGGCCGCCCGCCGGGGACCCCTCACCTCACCTTGCGGCGGGCCCGCAGCCACTCCTTGTTCATGGCGGCGATCGAGGGCAGCGGGATGCCCTTGGGGCAGGCGGTGGCGCACTCTCCGGTGAGCGTGCAGCCGCCGAAGCCCTCCGCGTCCATCCGGGCGACCATGTCGAGGACCCGGGTCTCGCGCTCCGGGGCGCCCTGCGGCAGCACGTTCAGGTGGTTGATCTTGGCGGAGGTGAAGAGCATCGCCGAGCCGTTCGGGCAGGCGGCCACGCAGGCGCCGCAGCCGATGCACTCGGCGTGCTCGAAGGCGAAGTCCGCGTCCGCCTTCGGCACCGGGGTCGCGTGGGCCTCCGGGGCGGCACCGGTCGGGGCGGTGACGTAGCCGCCGGCCTGGATGATCCGGTCGAAGGCCGAGCGGTCGACGACGAGGTCCTTGACGACCGGGAAGGCGGAGGCGCGCCACGGCTCGACGTCGATGGTGTCGCCGTCGCGGAAGGAGCGCATGTGGAGCTGGCAGGTCGTGGTGCGCTCGGGGCCGTGGGCGTCGCCGTCGATGACGAGGCTGCACGCGCCGCAGATGCCCTCCCGGCAGTCGTGGTCGAAGGCGACGGGTTCCTCGCCGCGCAGGATGAGGTCCTCGTTGAGGGTGTCGAGCATCTCCAGGAAGGACATGTCGGGGGAGACGCCGTCCACCTCGTAGGTGACCATGGCGCCCTCGGCGTCGGCGTTCTTCTGGCGCCAGACGCGCAGGTTGAGCTTCATGCGTAGCTCCGCTGGGTGGGGTGGACGTACTCGAAGGTGAGCTCCTCCTTGTGGAGGACGGGGGCTTCCGGCGCGAACTCCCAGGCGGCGGCGTACGAGAACTCCTCGTCGCGGCGCGCGGCCTCGCCGTCCGGGGTCTGGTGCTCCTCGCGGAAGTGGCCGCCGCAGGACTCCTCGCGGTGCAGGGCGTCGAGGCACATCAGCTCGGCGAGTTCGAGGTAGTCGACGATCCGGTTGGCCTTCTCCAGCGACTGGTTGAACTCCTCGCCGGTGCCGGGGACCTTGATGCGGCGCCAGAACTCCTCGCGGATCTCCGGGATCCGGCGGAGCGCGGTGCGCAGTCCCTCCTCGGTGCGGGACATGCCGCAGAACTCCCACATGACCTCGCCGAGTTCGCGGTGGAAGGAGTCGGGGGTGCGGTCGCCGTCGACGGCGAGGAGGAGGTTCAGCCGGTCCTCGGTCTCGGCCAGCGCCTCGCGGACGGCGGGGTGTTCGTCGGTGACGGGCTCGCCGGCCGGGTGCCGGGCGAGGTAGTCGTTGATGGTGGCGGGCAGGACGAAGTAGCCGTCGGCGAGGCCCTGCATGAGGGCGGAGGCGCCGAGCCGGTTGGCGCCGTGGTCGGAGAAGTTGGCCTCGCCGATGGCGAAGAGGCCGGGGACGGTGGTCTGCAGGTCGTAGTCGACCCAGAGTCCGCCCATCGTGTAGTGGACGGCGGGGTAGATCCGCATGGGGACCTCGTACGGGTTCTCCGCCGTGATCCGCTCGTACATGTCGAAGAGGTTGCCGTACTTGGCCTCGACGGCCTTGCGGCCCATGCGGGCGAGGGCGTCGGCGAAGTCCAGGTAGACGCCCTGGCCGCCGGGGCCCACTCCCCTGCCCTCGTCGCAGACGTTCTTGGCGGCGCGGGAGGCGATGTCGCGGGGGACGAGGTTGCCGAAGGAGGGGTAGATCCGCTCCAGGTAGTAGTCGCGCTCGTCCTCGGGGATGTCGGCGGCGGGACGGGTGTCTCCCTTGGCCTTGGGGACCCAGATGCGGCCGTCGTTGCGGAGCGACTCGCTCATCAGGGTCAGCTTCGACTGGTGGTCGCCGGTGCGCGGGATGCAGGTGGGGTGGATCTGGGTGAAGCAGGGGTTGGCGAAGTACGCGCCGCGCCGGTGGGCCCGCCAGACGGCGGTGGCGTTGGAGTTCATCGCGTTGGTGGAGAGGTAGAAGACGTTGCCGTAGCCGCCGGTGGCGAGGACGACGGCGTCGGCGTAGTGGGTGGAGATCTCTCCGGTGATCAGGTCGCGGGCGACAATGCCACGGGCGCGGCCGTCGACGACGATCAGGTCGAGCATCTCGGTGCGGGCGTGCATCTCGACGTTGCCCGCGGCGATCTGCCGGGACAGCGCCTGGTAGGCGCCGAGGAGGAGCTGCTGGCCGGTCTGGCCGCGGGCGTAGAAGGTGCGGGAGACCTGGACGCCGCCGAAGGAGCGGGTGTCGAGGAGTCCGCCGTACTCGCGGGCGAAGGGGACGCCCTGGGCGACGCACTGGTCGATGATCTCGACGGAGATCTGCGCGAGGCGGTGGACGTTGGACTCGCGGGCGCGGAAGTCGCCGCCCTTGACGGTGTCGTAGAAGAGGCGGTGGACGGAGTCGCCGTCGTTGCGGTAGTTCTTGGCGGCGTTGATGCCGCCCTGGGCGGCGATCGAGTGGGCGCGGCGGGGCGAGTCCTGGAAGCAGAACTGGACGACGTGGTAGCCCTGTTCGGCGAGGGTGGCGCCGGCGGAGCCGCCGGCGAGACCGGTGCCGACGACGATGATCCGGTGCTTGCGCCGGTTGGCGGGGTTGACCAGCTTCGCCTCGAAGCGGCGGGTGTCCCACCGTTCGGCGACGGGGCCGGCCGGGGCCTTGGTGTCGGCGAGGGGTTCGCCGGTGCGGAAGTCGAGGTAGCTCATGGTCAGTTCACCACTCCGGTCATGACGCCGACGGGGACGGCGATGAAGCCCGCGGTCAGGGCGAGCGCGAGGGCGTTCGCCGTGAGGCGGAGGAGGCGTTCGCGCCGGGCGTTGCCGACGCCGAGGGTCTGGGCGGCGCTCCAGAAGCCGTGCCGGACGTGGAGTCCGACGGCGAGCATGGCGACGATGTAGATCGTGTTGCCGTACCAGGTGGAGAAGGTGTCGATGACGTTCTGGTAGGGCCTGCCCTCCTCGAAGCCGCCGGGGTGCACGGTCCCGGTGGTGAGGTCGAGGACGTGCCAGACGATGAAGAGGCCGAGGATGACGCCGCCCCAGCGCATGGTGCGGGTGGCGTAGGAGGAGCCCTTGCGCCGGTGGGCGTAGCGGGTGGGGCGCGCCCCGATGTCGCGGCGGCTGAGCTGGTACGCGGAGACGGCGTGCGCGCCGACGGCGGCGAGGAGCACGATCCGGGCGAGCCACAGGCCCCACTCGTGGTGCAGGACGGGGGCGCCCATCACGCGCAGCCAGTGGGCGTAGCCGTTGAACTCCTCCGGGCCGAAGAAGACCTTGAGGTTGCCGTCCACGTGCGCGACCAGGTAGGCGAGCATGATCAGGCCGCTCACGGCCATCACGGTCTTCTTGCCGATGGTCGACGACCAGAAGCCGCGGGTGGGGGTGCGGGACGGCGGGCGGGCGGGGGCGGTGCCCCGGGCGGGCGCCGGGTCCTTCGCGGTCGCCGTGTCCTTGCTGGGTGCCAGAGCCATGCCTCCGACGCTAGGGCCGAAGGGCCCGAGAGGTCCAAGACATGGTCCGGCTGATCTCCATAGGCTGAAGCTATGTGTGTGCCCTAGGCTGGGATCCATGCAGTTCCAGCAGCTCCTCTACTTCGTGGCCGTCGCCGAGACCCGCCACTTCACCCGGGCCGCCGAACGCGTCCACGTCTCGCAGCCCTCGCTCTCCCAGCAGATCAAGGCGCTGGAGCAGGAACTGGGCGCGGAGCTGTTCAGCCGGGCCCGGGGCAACATCGCGCTCACCGACGCGGGCGAGGCCCTGCTCCCGCTGGCCCGCCGGATCCTCGCCGACACCGAGACGGCCCGCCGCGAGGTGCAGGAGCTGGCCCAGCTCAAGCGGGGCCGGGTGCGGCTCGGCGCGACGCCCAGCCTCTGCACCGGCCTCCTCCCCGACGTGCTGCGCGCCTTCCACGACCTGCACCCGGGGATCGAGCTGCTCATCGAGGAGGGCGGCTCGCACGACCTGGTCCGGGAGCTGGCCCGCGGCTCGCTGGACCTGGCGCTGGTGGTGCTGCCGCTGCCGTCCCCGTCGCCGGCCCTGACCACGGTGGAGCTGCTGCGCGAGGACCTGGTGGTGGTCTCGGCGGCCTCCGCCCCGCCGCCGCGCCGCCCGGTGCGGATCACCGACCTGCGCGACCAGCCGCTGGTGATGTTCCGGCACGGCTACGACCTGCGGGAGCTGACCGTGGGCGCCTGCCGGGCGGCCGGTTTCGAGCCGGCGTTCACGGTGGAGGGCGGCGAGCTCGACGCGGTCCTCGGCTTCGTGCGGGCCGGTCTCGGGCTCGCCGTCGTGCCCGCCATGGTCGCGGCCCGCGCGGGCCGCGACCTGCGCGTCACCGCGCTCGCCCGGCCGGGCCTGCGGCGCACGATCGCCCTGGCGCACCGCAGCGACGTGGCGCCGCCGCGGGCCGCGCGCGAGCTCCAGAAGCTGCTGATGGCCTCGCGGCGCGGGAAGCCGGTCCCGGACGTCCCGTGAGAGGCGCGCTCAGGGTTCGATGAGGCCCGCGCGGATCGCGTACCGGGTCAGTTCGAGCCGGTCGCGCAGCCCGAGCTTCTGGAGGATGTTGGCGCGGTGCCGCTCCACCGTCTTCGGGCTGATGAAGAGCAGGTCGGCGATCCCCTTGGAGGTGTGCCCCTCCGCGACCAGCTTGAGGATCTCCTCCTCCCGCTCGGTGACCGGCCGCTCGGGCAGCCCCGCGCCGGACCGCGCCCGGTCCAGGTAGCTGCGGATCAGGGCGGTCTCGGCGCCCGGGTAGATGAACGGTTCGTCGCGCAGCGCCGCCCGGCACGCCTCGACCAGGTCCCGGTCGGCGACGGACTTCGGCACGTACCCGTTGGCGCCGGCCCGCAGCGCCTCGAAGAAGTACTCCTCGTTGTCGTACATGGTGAGCATCAGGATCCGCAGCCCGGGCCGGATCCTGGCGAGTTCGCGGGCCGCCTGGAGCCCGGTCATCCGGGGCATCGCGATGTCCAGGACGGCCAGGTCGAGCCCGTCGTCCCGCCGGGCGGCGGCGACGGCCTCGGCGCCGTCCCCCGCCTCGGCGACCACCTCCAGGTCCGGCTCCGCGTCGAGGATCAGCCGCACCCCGCGGCGCACCAGCGCGTGGTCGTCGACGAGGAGGATCCGGGCGGGCGGCCGTACGGGAGGGGTCATCGGCCGTGTCCGGGGGCCGGTCGCGCCGGCAGGTCGAGGCGCACCTCGGTCCCGCCCGTCTCCCCCGCGCCGATCCTCAGCCCGGCGCCGACCAGCAGGGCGCGCTCCCGCATGCCGCCGATGCCGGCGCCCTCCGCGGCGGCGCCGGTGCCGTGCCCGTCGTCGCGGACGAGGAGGCGGGTGCCGCCGCCGGGGGCGGGCCCGAGCCGCAGCTCGACGTGGCCGGCGCCCGAGTGCCGGGCCGCGTTGGTGAGGCCCTCCTGGGCGACCCGGTAGACGACGAGTTCGGTGGCGGGGTCGAGCGGCGGCGCGCCGGGGGCGAGGTGGGTGGTGACCCGCAGGCCGGGGGTGGAGAGCTCGCCGGCGAGGGAGCGGAGCGCGCTGTGCAGGCCCAGCTCCTCCAGGACGCCGGGCCGCAGCCGGCGGGCGATCCGGCGGATCTCCTCCAGGCCGGCCCGGGTGGTCTCCTGCGCCTGGCGCAGGTCCTCCCGCAGCTCCCGCGGGGCCTGGTCGGCGGTGTGCTTCAGCTGGAGGAGGACGGCGGTGAGGGTCTGGCCGACCTCGTCGTGCAGCTCGCGGGCGATCCGCTGCCGCTCGGCCTCCTGCGCGGTGAGGACCCGCCCGCTGCTGGTGGCCCGCTCGGCCTCCAGGCGGTCGAGCATGGCGTTGAAGGCGGCGGTCAGGTCCGCGATCTCGCCGCGGCCGGTGACCTCGGCGCGGGTGCCCGGCTTCAGCAGGTCGGCGGTGGCCATGGCGCGGCCGAGCCGCCCGAGCGGGGCGAGCCCCACGCGCAGCAGCGCCGCGTTGAGGACCAGCATCAGCACCAGTCCGCAGACGACGACGATCGCCTCGCCGAGGAGCACCGGGGTGGAGACGGTGACCGGGCCGAGGAGGAGTCCGGCGGCGAGGACCAGCACCGCCGCGTTGAGGAGGAAGATCCGTCCGTACAGTGACACCGTCCCGCTCTCCCTGACTCCGCCGACCTCGCGCACACCCGCCCGACCTGCGCAGAAGCCTATGCGCCGCTTCATCCTGAGGGCCGGGCGGGTGCCCTGTCCATCCGTGCCGTCACCCATGTGCGAGGCCCCCCGGGGATGGCAGCATGGACCGGCCGCGGCCCCGGACCGCCCGCCCGCGCGGAGGGCCACCGGCCTCCTCGCCGCGCGCCCACGCAGAGCAGAGACGACACGAGGAGTCCGGGCCGTGCCCACTTCACGGATGAGCTCGACGCCGTTGCCCGGCGTCGGCGTCCAGTACGACCTCATCACCCGGGAGCACCGGCACCTGTCGGTGATCGCCCACCGCGACGGCACCCGCAGCGTCAACGTCTACCGGTCCGACGACCCCGACGACTGCCTGCAGTCCCTGCATCTGACCGCGGGCGAGTCCGCCGCCCTGATCGACGCCCTGACGCCCGCCCACCACAGCCCGAACCTGCTCCACACCACCGAGCTGGGCCTGGTGGCCGAACGCGTCGAGCTGTCCTCCGTCTCGTACTGGAACGGGCGGACGCTCGGCGAGACCCGCATGCGCACGGAGACGGGCGTGTCGATCGTGGCCGTGCTGCGCCGCGCGGACGCCGTCCCCTCCCCCGGCCCCGGCTTCCGCCTGGCCGGCGGGGACACCCTCATCGTCATCGGAACCCACGAAGGCGTCGACGCCGCCGCCGCGATCCTGGGAAGGGAGTGATCGGTGCATTCGTCCGCCGTCTTCCTCATCGAGTTCGGAGCGATCATCCTCGGCCTCGGCCTGCTCGGCCGGATGGCCGGACGACTGAAGTTCTCGCCCATACCCCTGTACCTGCTGGCGGGCCTCGCCTTCGGCGAAGGGGGGCTGCTGCCGCTGGGGGCCAGCGAGGAGTTCGTCGCCATCGGCGCCGAGATCGGCGTCATCCTGCTGCTCCTGATGCTCGGCCTGGAGTACACGGCGACCGATCTGGTCACCAACCTCAGGACGCAGTACCCGGCCGGTCTCGTCGACGGGGCGCTCAACGCGCTGCCCGGGGCGGCGATGGCGTTCCTGCTGGGCTGGGGCCCGGTGGCGGCCGTGGTGCTGGCCGGCGTCACCTGGATCTCCTCGTCCGGCGTCATCGCCAAGGTGCTGGGCGACCTGGGGCGGCTCGGCAACCGGGAGACGCCGGTGGTGCTGAGCATCCTGGTCCTGGAGGACCTGGCGATGGCGGTCTACCTGCCGATCGTGACCGCGCTGCTCGCCGGGGTCGGGCTCGCGGCCGGCAGCGCCACGCTCGCCGTCGCGCTGGGCGTCGCCGGCCTGGTGCTCTTCGTCGCCGTCCGGTACGGGCGGCTGATCTCCCGCTTCGTCTCCAGCGACGACCCGGAGAAGCTGCTCCTGGTGGTGCTCGGTCTGACGCTGCTCGTCGCCGGCCTCGCGCAGCAGCTCCAGGTGTCGGCGGCGGTCGGCGCGTTCCTGGTCGGCATCGCCCTGTCCGGGGAGGTCGCGGAGGGGGCCCACCACCTGCTGAGCCCGCTGCGGGACCTGTTCGCCGCCGTCTTCTTCGTCTTCTTCGGGCTGCACACGGACCCGGCGAGCATCCCGCCGGTGCTGCTGCCCGCGCTGGCGCTGGCCGTCGTCACCGCCGGCACGAAGATCGCCACGGGGTACTGGGCGGCGCGCCGCAACGGCGTCTCCGCGAAGGGCGCCTGGCGGGCGGGCGGGACGCTGGTGGCGCGCGGTGAGTTCTCCATCGTCATCGCGGGCCTGGCCGTCTCCGCCGGGATCGAGCCGTCGCTGGGCCCGCTGGCCACCGCGTACGTCCTCCTCCTGGTCGTCGCCGGCCCGCTCACCGCCCGCTACACGGAGCCCGTCGCCACCTGGATCACCGCCCGGCGCGGCGGCCGGGCCGGGGGCCCGGGACCGGAGCTGGAACGGCTCCCGGTCGCCGGGCCCGAGCCCGTCCGCCACGAGGGCTGAGCGGGAACCGCGAGGCGGGCGCGGTGCCCGCTCCGGGAGCCCGCACGGGCCCGGTCCTCGGAAGGACCGGGCCCCGCACCCGTGCTCAGACGGCGTCGGCGAGGACCAGGGTGTGGATGCGGTCCGGGGCGCCGGGGCGGGCGTAGTACCAGCCCTGGGCGGTGTCGCAGCCCAGTTCGCGGAGGCGTTCGGCCTGCGCGGCGGTCTCCACGCCCTCGACGGTGACGGCGAGTTCGAGGCTGTGGGCGAGGGAGACGATGCCTTCGACGATCTTCAGGTCGACGGGGTCCACCGGGTGCTGCTGCATGCCCCGGGTGAAGGAGCGGTCGAGCTTGAGGACGCTCACCGGGAGGCGGCGCAGGTTGGCCAGGTTCGAGTAGCCGGTGCCGAAGTCGTCCAGGGCGATGTCGACGCCCATCTCGGCGAGCTGGCGCAGCGGTTTGAGGAGGTCCTCGTCGGCGCCGATCAGGGCGGACTCGGTGACCTCCAGGCAGAGCGCGCCGGGCGCGAGGCCGGAGCGTTCCAGGACGTCGACGGTGTCGGCGACCAGCCGGGGGTGGTGGAGCTGGGTCGGCGACAGGTTGACGTTGATGCGCAGCGGGGTGCCGGTGCCGGGGTTGTCGAGCTGCCAGGAGCGGGCCTGGCGGACGGCCTCCTGGAGGACCCAGCGGCCCAGCGGCACGATGAGCCCGGTGTCCTCGGCGAGCGGGATGAAGCGGTCGGGGCCGAGCACCCCGTGCTGGGGATGGCTCCAGCGGACGAGGGCCTCGGCGCCGTGGACGCTGCCGTCGTCGAGGTGGACGAGCGGCTGGTACTCGATGAAGAACTCGCCGCGCTCCAGGGCGGTCGGCAGGGCGGTGGTGAGGCCGTGCCGGGTGATGGCGCGGGCGTCGGCCTCGGGGTCGGCGAGCTCGAAGCGGTTGCCGCCCGCGGACTTGGCCCGGTACATCGTGATGTCGGCGCTGCGCAGCACCTCGGCGGCGGTGCGCTCGCCGGCCGGCCCCTCGACGACGCCGAGGCTGCCGCGCACGGTCAATTCGCGTCCATCGACGCCGACGGGGGTGGCGAGGGCGGCGAGGATGCGGTCGGCGAGCGCCGTCGCGTCCCGTTCGCCGCCGGTGCCGGTGGTGAGGGCGACGAACTCGTCGCCGCCGAGCCGGGCGACCATCTCGCCCGGGCCGGTGGCGCAGGCCTGGAGCCGGTCGGCGACCTCGACGAGCAGCCGGTCGCCGATGGAGTGGCCGAGGCTGTCGTTGATGGCCTTGAAGCCGTCGAGGTCCAGGTAGCAGAGGCCGAAGCGGCCGTCCTCGCCGGCGGTGGCGGGGGCGAGGGCCTTCTCCAGCCGCTCGAAGAACAGCGTCCGGTTGGGCAGCCCGGTGAGGGCGTCGTGGGTGGCCTCGTACCGCAGGCGCAGGTGGAGGAGGCGCCGTTCGGTGATGTCCTCCATGAGGGCCAGCTGGTACTGGGGCAGGCCCTGGGCGTCGCGGAGGAGGGAGACGGTGAGGTTGGTCCACAGGACCGTGCCGTCGCCCCGGTAGTAGGGCTTCTCCACCCGGTACTGCTCGCGTTCGCCGCGCACCAGTTCCTCGTAGAGCCGCCAGACGTGCGGCCCGTCCTCGGGGTGGACCCACTCGCTGACGTTGCGGCTGCGGACGTGGGCCTCGACGCCGCCGAACATGCGGGTCATGGTGTCGTTGATCTCGACGATGCGGCCGTCGAGGTCGGCGATGCCGATGCCGATGGCGGCTCCGTCGAAGACGGCACGGAAGCGGCTCTCGGTGGCGTGCAGGGCGATCTCGGCGGCGCTGCGGGCGGAGAGCGCGGAGCGGGCGATGGCCTCCTGCTCGACGCGGGTCCGCTCGCGCAGGGCCTGGGCGTAGCCGGTGGCCATGGCGTGCTGGAGGCGGGCGCAGCGGGCCCGCAGTTCCTCGGCGGCGAGTTCGGGGTCCGTGCCGCAGTAGAGGACCAGGTACGAGTCGACCACGCCGAGGCTGCGGCCGAGGGCGTCCGGGTCGGTGCAGTGGGCGTCGACCAGTCCGGCGCCGGCCCGCTGGGCGGGGGCGGTGTCGAAGGGCCGGGCGAGCAGGGCGCCGCTCAGCAGGCGGGCGAGCGGGAGGAGGTGGACCTCGAACTCGGCGCGGGTGAGGGAGGTGGCGGTCACCGGGAAGATGGCGCGGCTCCAGATGGTGACGAACCGCCTGAGTCTGTCCTCGGGGCCGTCGGCTTCCGCGACGTTGCCGGACGGCTGCGACGGCACCTTCACGCCTTGCGCCCCACACCCGCGAAGCCGGAGAAGGCGTACGGGTCCTCCTCCTCGGCCGGGTTGTCCGGCCGCCAGAGGGGCATGGAGACGACGCCGGGCTCGACGAGGGCGGTGCCGTCGAAGAAGCGGGCGACCTCCTCCCGGGAGCGCATCACCAGCGGGCTGCGGGTGGTGCGGTAGACGTCCACGCCGCCGCTGGCGCGCTCCTCGTCCACGGGGATGCCCTCGTAGGAGGCGTGGGTGAGGATCAGGAGGCTGCCGGGGGCGAGGGCGGCGAGGAGTTCGGCGACGGCCTCGTACGGGTGGTCGGCGTCCTCCAGGAAGTGCAGGACGGCGACGAGCAGCAGGGCGACCGGCCGGTCGAGGTCGAGGAGTTCGCCGACCTCGGGGCTCTGCAGGATGTCGGCCGGCTTGCGGAGGTCGGCCGGGACGACGGCCGTGCCGTCGACGCCCTCCAGGACGGCCCGGCTGTGGGCGACGGCGACCGGGTCGTGGTCGACGTAGACGACGCGGGAGGCCGGGGCGGCGGCCCGGGCGACCTCGTGGACGTTGCCGAAGGTGGGTATGCCGGAGCCGATGTCGAGGAACTGGGTGACGCCGCCCGCGACGGCGAAGCGGACGGCCCGGCGCATGAACGCCCGGTTCGCCTGCATGATCTTGGGGAGGCCCGGCAGGAACTCCATGGCCTTGCGGGCCGCTTCCCGGTCCACTTCGAAATTGTGCGAGCCGCCCAGATAGAAGTCGTACATACGGGACACGCTCGGTACCGAGATGTCGATACCGGGCGGAGCCCAGGCGGGACGCTCCATCAATGTCTCCAACAAGTCGCCATGGGGGATGCGGCCCGGTTTTCGCGGCCGTGTTCGAGGTGAGGCTACTGATCGGCCGCCGAGAGAGCGAGTAGAAACGGAAATTCGCGGTCCGTTCTTGGTCACACGCCTTTGGCACGTGCGCGCGGAACGAAGAGTTCACGCCTTCAGGCCGTGCACCTTCACGTGCATATGGTCGTGCGCCCGCTCTCCGGAGGCTTTCCGCGCGCCGGTCGGGCGGCCCCGCACCCGTCCGCGCCTCGGCGCTCGGCGGCTCGGGAACCGTCCGCGGGACCGGAAAGCGACGGCGGGCCGGGACCCTGACAGGGCGACAACCGGACAGTTCTTCCGAACGGCCCCCGCGGTGGCCCGCGTCGGCCGTTTCCCGCCCCTTCCTCCCCTCCCGGAAGGCCCGTTCCCCGCGCCGATCGGGGCCGCCGGAGGCGAAACGTCAAACCCGTGCATCCGAAGATCCCCACCATCCGGGGAATCACGCCGCATTCGGCCCCCGGTTCGGCGTCCGTGTGTTCAAGCTCGTCGGCGTGTCTCTGTACGGATCACCCCTCGCGCGGTCGTTGGCCGCCGCCGGACTGGTGTGGCTGCTCGCCGCGCCCGCGCCTGCGGCGGCCGACTCCTGCGCCTACGCCACGGTCGGGCCGAACGGCTCGCACACCTCGGTGTCGGTGGTCGGCCCGGGCGCGTGCTCGCCGTCGCCGAAGCCCCCCACGCCGAAGCCCACGAAGCCCCCGAAGCCGAAGCCCCCGACGACGAAGCCGCTGCCGCCCCTGCCGGCTCCGCCCCAGAAGCCGCCCGTGCCGCCGAAGCCGCCCGAGCCGACGCCGCCGCGGCCCTCGCCCCTGCGGCCCGGGGCCCCGCCGGCGCTCCCCGCGCCCCCGCCCGCCCGACCGCCCGCCCCCACCCCGGCGCCGCGGCCCGCCCCGGCCTCCCCCTCCCCCGCGCCGGCCACCCCGGCGCCCGAGGAACCGCCGGCCCCCGAGCCCCCGGCCCCGCCGCCGCCCGACCCCGCCGCGGCGCCGCCCGCCGCGCCCCCGAGCCCGGTGCCGCTGCCGCACTACCAGCGGACCTCCCGGCCCCAGCCGAAGAGCACGTCGTCACCCGTCACCACGATGCTCCTGCTCACCGCGCCGGCCGTACTGGCCACCGCGATCCTGCGTCCGCGCTCCTCCCGTTGATCCGGCCCCGAGCGCCGTACGCCCTCCCCGAACCCCACCCCTTGAGGAAGACCGAGGAACCATGTCCGAATGGCTTGTCCTGACCCTGGCGATGGCCGCCGCCTGCGGTGTCGTCCTGGCCATCGTCGTCATCAACCAGCGCCGGATCACCGAGGACGACGACCCCAGCGAGACCCCCGACGTCATCGAGTACATGACGATGATGATCGGCGTGATCTACGCGATCGTCCTCGGTCTCGCCATCGCCGGCGTGTGGGAGGCGCGCGGCGCCGCCCAGGAGGTGGTGCGCCAGGAGGCGCAGGCCATGCACGAGATCTCCGAACGGGTCGAGGTCTACCCGGTGATGGTCCGCACGCAGATCCGCGCCGACGTCGACGCGTACGTCGACTACGTGGTGAACGAGGAGTTCACGTACATGGCCGAGCACGGCGAGACGAGCGCGGAGGGCGACGCCCTGATGCGGAAGGTGCGCCGCAGCGTGACCGACTACGAGCCCGCCACCGACTTCGAGGGGCAGGCCTACCAGCCGCTGGTCGACCAGGTGATGGTCGCCGACGACGCCCGCGGCGCCCGCGGCCAGAGCGCCGGGGAGACCATGCCGGGGGTGGTCTGGTTCGGGCTGATCATCGGCGCCCTGGTCTCGGTGGGGCTGATCTTCACCCTCCAGATCCGACGCACCGGACGCGAGGTGCTGCTCGCGGGCCTCTACAGCGCGCTGATCGCCTTCCTGCTCTTCCTCATCTGGGACTTCGACGCGCCGTTCGGCCGCGGTCTGGCCGCCACCGCCGCGCCGTTCACCGATCTGTTCCCGCAGGTCACCGACTGACCGACCGGGCGGGACTGGGCCACCCGGGGGACACCGGTGCCCCATTCGCACGTCTGGGATCGCGGCTGTGGTAGTGCGCTCCTAGCGTTTCGGGCAACGAGGTGCACGCAGGCTCCTCGCGGCCACTGGGCCGCGGCCGACCCTCGGGACCCGGAGGAATCACCATGCGCGCGATACGTGTCGCGTCCACCGCCCTGCTGGGGGCGGCCGCCCTCGCCCTGGCCGCCCCCGTCACCGTCGCCCACGCGACCGACGGTGCGCCCGCGCCGAACCCGCGGGTGCGGGGCGCACAGGCCCCGGGCGATTTCGTCGTCTCCCCCTCGCTCGTCGCCGCCGGCGGCCAGGTGACGCTCAGCGCCCCCGGCTGCTCCAGCACGGCGACGGCGACGGCGGGCATCTTCGACACCGTCCAGATCGCACCCGGTTCGGCCGTGACCGCCACCGTGGACGCGGACGCCAAGCCCGGCGCCGTGTACACGGTGGCGTTCAACTGCTCGGGCGGCGTGCAGGACACCGTCGACCTGACGATCAGCGGACTGGCCACGCTGTCGCCCACGGCCCGCTCGACCGTGCTGCTCACCCCGCGCGGCGTGCAGGGCGGCCTCGGCGGCTCGCAGAGCGGCGTCGGGCCGGGGACGCTGGCGGCCGGCACGGCCCTGGTGCTCGCCGCCGCGGCCGGTTCCGCGTACGCGCTGCGGCGGCGCGCGAACGGCCGCCGGCACTGACCCCGCGCGCGGTTCCCGCCCGCCGGACGCCGGACAGCCCGCCGCCCCCGGTCCCTTGCGGAACGCGGGGGCGGCGGGCACAGTCGGCCGACCGGGAGGTTCGAGCCGGTCAGGCGCCCGCGCCGGTCATGCGGCGGCGACGGAGGACGAAGACGCCGCCGCCGAGCGCGGCGGCGGCGACCAGGCTGCCGCCGACGGCCATCTCGGTGGAGCTGGGCGCCAGCGAACCGCCGAGGCCGCCCTGGGCGCCGCGGCCCGCGAGCACGCGGAACGGGTGCGTGACGACCTTGGAGTTGTCGCTGCACTTCACGGCCAGGTTGTAGTTGCCGGGGGTGGCGTTGTTGTAGACGCGGGCGATCGCGCTGGACAGGCCGTTGGAGTTGACCGAGAGGCTGGTCTCCGGGAAGGCGTTGGACGTGACGGTGCCGCCGTGACCGCATCCCTTGGCGGTGATCGTGATCGTCGACCCCGCGTGGACGTCGTAGGGGTTGACGGTGACGTTGCTGGGACCGTTGGTGGCGGCGGCGAGGGGCGCGGCCAGGCCGACCGCCGCGATCGCGGTGGCGGTCACCGCCAGAGTGCGTGCAGCACGCATGGTTGAACCTCCAGTGGAAGACGCCCCAAAGCGGTGCTCCGGGAGATTCGACGAGTACGCCTTCCATGACGAACCATCACAATTCGGGCAGCCTTCCGCACCTCGGCACTGGGCCGGTCCGGTGAGCCCCCGTGCCGCCGATCGAGTTGCGCCGGGCGGCACAACCGCAGGTCAGGGACGCGCGAAACGATTGTCCGACGAGTACTCGGATGGGCCAGCGCACCGTCACCCGGGCCGCCCAACGGGCCCCGAGGAGCGCCGCCCGCAGGGTTTCTGACGGAGGGTCGGCAACAGTTCTGACGGTGGGTCGGGCGCGGCCCGGCGCCGTCCCGGCCCCCCTCCCGGCGCGTCGCCACCCGTACGGCGGGGACGGGCTACCCGTACGGCGGCGGCGGGCTACCCGTACGGCGGCGGCGGGCTACCCGTTCGGGCCGTCCGGAGCGCGGGGACGGGGAAGCGCCCTTACCGTTCACACGTCGCCACGAAGGGAGAACCATGCCCCCGAAGGACTTCCGCGTCCCCGAGCGCAGGAGACGTCAACCCTGGGGCGTCCTGGCCCTCGCCATGCTGTCCGGACTCGCGATGATGCGCAACGGCGTGGACGTGGCGGGAGGCCCCCCGCAGCCGGCCGCCGCGGCCCGTCCGGTGGCGCGCCCGGTCGTCCCGCCGCCCGCGGAGGCGTCGGCGGGCCTCCAGCCGCTGCCCTTCGCGCCCGCCTCCCGGGTCCGCATCCCGGCGATCGACGTGGCGGCCCCGGTGATGGACGTGGGGCTCGACGCGGACGGCTGGGTGGCGGCCCCTCCCCCGCAGGACGCCAATCTGGCCGGCTGGTACCAGAACGGCATCGCGCCCGGCCAGCGCGGCACCTCGGTGATCGTCGGACACGTCGACAACAAGAGCGGGCCCGCGGTCTTCTACGGCCTCGGGGCCCTGGAGAAGGGCCAGCACGTCGAGGTCGAGCGGTACGACGGACGGGTGGCGGTCTTCGAGATCTACGGCGTCGAGGTCTACTCCAAGCAGGACTTCCCCGGCCCGCAGGTCTACGGCGACACCGGCCACCCCGAGCTGCGGGTGATCACCTGTGGCGGCGGCTACACGCGTGCGAACGGGTACGACGGGAACGTCGTCGTCTACGCCCGGATGGTCGGCTCGCGCTGACCGCCGGACGCGCGGAGGGCCCCGGGAGACCCCGGGGCCCTCCGCGCGCGGCGGCGCCGTCCGGTCAGCGCCGGGGGACGGTGACGGTGTAGCCCTGGTCGAGGAGGGCGGGCAGGTAGCGGCGGAGCGCGGCGACGCTCTGGGACCGGTTCCCGCCCGCGTCGTGCGAGAGGACGATGACGCCGGGCCCGGCGCCGTCCAGGACCCGGCGGACGATGGTGCCGCTGCCGGGCTCCGTCCAGTCGAGGGTGTCCACGGACCAGGCCAGCGGCTCCATGCCCAGCTCGGCGCCGATCTCGAAGGAGTGCCGGTTCCAGGCTCCGTACGGGGCCCGGTACCAGACCGGCGCGGCGCCCAGGGCCCGCTCCACCACCTCGCTGGTGGAGCCCAGTTCGTCCCGGATGCGGGAGGGCCGGAGCTTCGGCACCAGCGGATGGGACCAGGAGTGGTTGCCGACCACGTGCCCGTCGTCGGCCATCTCCCGCAGCAGGTCCTGGTTGTCCACCGCCATCTCGCCGCAGACGAAGAACATCGCCCGGCAGTCGTAGCGGCGCAGGGTGGCCAGGATGTCAGGGGTGTAGCGGGGGTCGGGCCCGTCGTCGAAGGTGAGGACCATGGAGCGGCCGACGCCGGTGAGCGAGAGGAAGGGCCGCTGCCGTACCGGGGGGAGGGCCCGGGGCCGGGCGGCGGGGGCGTAGGCGGTCATGGGCTGGAGCCGGTACGCGGAGGGGCGCAGCCGGGGCGCGGCGGCCGGCGGGCCCGCGGCGGGTCCGGCGGCGGGCGGGGGCGCGGACGCGGCGGCGGGGCCCGCGCCGGCGCCTTCGCCGAGCCGGTCGACGGCGAGGGCGCCGGCCGTGACGGTGGCCCCGAGGGCGGCGGCCAGGCGCAGGACCGACCTCCGCCCGGGCAGCTGATCGTTTTTCATGACCAATGGTTCGTACGGGGAGGGTCCCGGGCCCCTCACCGACACCGGGCCGCCGTCCGATTGCACCCGATGGGCCGATACCCTCGAAGGGTGAGCGAACACCGGCCCCCTCGGTTCGAACGGGGCACCGACGGCCCCAAGGTGATCATGGCGGGGGTCGACGGCTCGGCCTCGTCGCTGCGCGCCGCGGCCTACGCGGCCGGGCTGGCCCGCCGGCAGAACGCCCTGCTCGCGCTGGTCTACGTCCAGCCGGTGCTGGCGGCCGGGGCCTCGCTGGGCGCCCCGGTGACCGGGGCCACGGAGGAGGTCGCGCAGGAGCTGGCCGAGGAGATCCGCACCTCGGCGGAGCGGGTGAAGGACCTCTGGCAGGTGCGCTGGGAGTTCCGCACCTTCAAGGGCGACGCCTACGCGGGGCTGGTGCGCGCGGCGGAGGAACTGACGGCGGACGCCGTGGTGGTGGGCGCCTCGGAGTCGGCGGGGCACCGCTTCGTCGGTTCGGTGGCCGTCCGGCTGGTGAAGGCGGGCCGCTGGCCGGTCACGGTCGTGCCCTGACCGGCCGTCGCCCTACTCGCCCAGGGTCAGGCCGTCCTTGTCGGCGCCCCGGCCGAGGACGACCTGGCGGATCGTCTCGCGGATGCCGGGGTGGCGCGGGTCGGAGCCGTCGGCGGCGGCGAGGTCGACCACGCGGCCGCGTCCGGTGTCGAACCACTGCGGCAGGAACTCGGCCTTGGCGACCTCCCAGCGGGCGCCGGGCTCCTTCGGCGGCGCGAAGGTGAAGCGGCCGATGCTGCTCTGGTTGCCGCGCGGGTCGAAGGCGCCCTCGTGGTTGATCATGTCGCCGGCGATCTGGTCGCCCATCCCGTAGATCACCCAGGTGCCGTTGACCTTCTCGTACGCCTGGGGCACGTGGGCGTGCGTTCCGACGATGAGGTCGATGTCGGGGCGGCCCCCGGTCCGGGAGGCGGTGAGGGAGCGGGCGAGCGAGAGCTGGCGCTCGTCGGGCGCGGTCTGCCACTCGGAGCCCCAGTGGACGCTGACCACGACGACGTCGGCGCCGGCGGCGCGGGCCGCCCGGGCGTCGGCGAGCACCTTGCCCTCGTCCAGCAGGTTCACCGCCCAGGGCCGCCCCTGGGGGAGCGGGTAGCCGTTGGTGTCGTAGGTGTAGGCGAGGTGGGCGACGGTGGCGCCGCCGGCCTTGAGCAGGGTGGGCCGGGCGGCCTCGGCGGCGGTGCGGGCCGAGCCCGCGTGCTTCACGCCCGCCGCGTCGAGGGCGTCGAGGGTGCGGCCGAGGCCGGCCGCGCCGTCGTCGAGGGTGTGGTTGGAGGCGGTGGAGCAGGAGTCGTAGCCGGTCGCCTTCAGGGCGGTGGCGACCTCGGGCGGGGACTTGAAGGCGGGGTAGCCGGTGTAGGGCCCGCCCTCCTTCCCGTACACGGTCTCCATGTGGCAGAGGGCGAGGTCGGCGCGGGAGACGACCGGTTTCGCCCCGGCGAGCATGGGGCGGAAGTCGTATCCGCCGTCACCGGCGTCGGCGGCGGCGCGGCGGATGATCGAGTCGTGCGGGAGGACGTCGCCGGAGGCCACCAGGGTGAAGCCGGCCGGCTTCGGGGCCGGAGCGGCGGGACGGGGCGCGGTGGAGCCGCCGGGCGGGCTGCCGGGCGAGCCGGCGGGGGCCGGCGCGCCGCCGTCGGAGCCGCCCTGGCCGCAGGCGGCGACGACGGCGAGCAGCGCGCCGGCGAGGGCGGTGGAGCCGGTGCGCACGGCCCGGCCGCGCGCGCGGCCCGGTTCGGTGCGACGCGGTCCGGTACGTCTCGGTCCTGTGGTCATGAGGACTTCCACCCCGATCATCGGAAGAACACGTGTTCTGCCGAATTGATCTCCCGGACGGTCTCCAGTCAAGGGACCGGGCCGCCGCCCGGCCGAGAACCCACCGCATCGGACGCACGCACGCCGCCCGACCGCCGCACGACCGTTCACCGTGCCATTCGCCGCTCGTTACGACCGTTCGTCGCAGACGGCTGTCCGCTCCCTGTCCCCTTCCGCCCGGATGCGTTCGTATACGGCGCGGACGACGAACCGCAGAGCGGGCGGGGAAGGGTGGCAACCATGACGACGGCGACGGCAACCATGACGGCGGCGACCGTGACGACCGACGAGCGGACGCTCCAGGAGCTCCAGCGGGAGCACGGCCCCGCCCTGCTCTCCTTCCTCCTCGGACTGACCTACGGGGACCGCCAGCGCGCCGAGGACCTGGTCCAGGAGACGCTGGTCAGGGCCTGGCTCCACCCCGAGGCGTTCAGCGGGGCGTACGACTCGATGCGGCCCTGGCTCTTCACGGTGGCCCGCCGGATCGCCATCGACGCCCGGCGCTCCCGGCTGGCCCGGCCGGCCGAGATCGGCGACGGGGTGCTCGCGGTGACCCCCGACCCCTCGGACGCCACCGAGACCGCCGAGGCGGCGCTCGACGTCCGGGCGGCGGTACGCGGCCTGAGCCCGGAGCACCGGGCGGTGCTGGTCCGGCTCTACTTCGACGGGCTGACCGTCAACGAGGCCGCCGTCGACCTCGGGATCCCGGCCGGCACGGTCAAGTCCCGCTCGCACTACGCCCTCAGGCAGCTGGGCCGCTCGCTGCCGGGCTACCGGCCGCGGCACGGCACCGTTGCCCGGCGCCGGACCCCGGCCGCACAATGACGCCGTGACGCACAACGACGCCGTGACGCCTCCCGGGACCGCGCCGCTCTCCGAGACCGTGCCGCTCCCCGGGGCCGTGCCGCTGACGCCCGCCGCGGCCGAGAAGATCCTCGCCGACAACTTCGCCCCCTGGGTCCTGGACCTGGGGCTCACGGTCGACTCGCTCGACGGCCGCGAGGCCGTGCTCCGGCTCCCCTGGTCCGACCGGCTGGCCCGCGAGGGCGGCGGCCTCTCGGGCCAGGCGCTGATGGCGGCGGCCGACACCGCCACGGTGATCGCCGTCTCGGCGGCCCGCGGCGGCTTCGTCCCCATGACGACCGTGCAGCAGTCCACCAGCTTCCAGCGGGCGGTCCTCGGCGCCGACGTCCTGGTCCGCGCCCGGCTCACCAAACTGGGCCGGCGGATGGCCTTCGCCGACATCACGATGACCGCCGAGGGCACCGCCGAACCGGCCGCCCACGCGACCGCGGTCTACGCCCTGCTCGGCTGACGCCCACCCCGCCCGACTCCGCGGACGCACCGGCGGCGCGGAGTCACGGGGGCCCGCACCCCCTGCCCGGCAGGGCCCGCGGGGTCTATACACTCCATGTATACGCAGTGCGTATAGTCGCGGTCATGGCTTCACGGACCCACACCCCGCCCCTGCCCCGCCTGCTCAAGGCCGTCGTCGTCACGGCGCTCGCGATCGCGGCCGCGCACCTGATCCTCTCCGACACGCTGCGGTTCGCCCTCGTCGCGGAGGCGTCCGCCGCACTGGGGTCGCCGACCGGATACGGCACCGCCCAGGTCTTCACCACCGCGCTGTTCAACACGGCGCTGGTCATGCCGATCGTGCTGTGGACCGGGATGCGGCTGAGCGGGGAACGGCGGCTCGGGGCGATGGTCCTGGTGGGGAGCGCGGGATGGCTCGTCGTCGTCTGGCGCGGCGTCGACGCCCTGGACGACTCCTTCGGGGCGGTGCTGCCGCTGCGCCCGCTCGCGCTCCTCGTCGGCTTCACCGCGCTCGCCTCGCTCGTGCGGCGGCGCCCCTCCCCCGCCCCCTCCGCCCCTCGCGCACCACGGGACCCGTCCGCACCGATCCGGCCGGGGAACGTATCCGAAACCACACCGGCGAGTTGAGCAAAGCGGTCCACGCGGACGCCCCGAGCGGAGGAGGCTCTGCTCCGGGTCCCGAGAACCGCGGGGCCCCGACGTCCGGGAGAAGGTGGGAGCGTTGCCGCCCGAGAGCACGAACGGCGCCGGCCGCAGGAGCGGTGGGGGCCTGGCCGTACCGATGGCCTGGCTGTGCGCCGAGTACCTGGCCGACCAGTACCTGACCGCGGCCGGGCTCGCCGAGCCCGGCTCGCTGGAGCACCGGGCCTCCCTGCGGGCCCTGGCCCTCACGGTCCACCTGTCCGGGGAGCCCGCGCCCGACGAGTGGCTGCGCCTCACCGCGTACGAGGCGGGCTGGCCGGACTGGGTGGAGGAACGGCTCGCCGCCGAGGCGGCCGAGGACCCCGGCGGGGCCGACCTGGTCCTCGCCCGGGGCGCCTGGCGGGCCCTGCGGGAGACCTGGGTGCACGCCGCCGACCTGGACGGCGTGCCGGGCGGGGGAGCACCGCTCCCGGTGGACGAGGCGGCCCGCGCCTGGCAGCCCGCCTGGCGGCTCGGCCTGCCGCTCGCCCATCTCGCCGTCTGGCTCTCCTGACCCGTCACCGCGCCGGCGAAGGATGCACCCCCGGACGGTACTTGGGGAAGCGCGCGGTCACCTTCATCCCGGCGCCGACACCGGTCTCGATGACCAGTCCGTACTCCGGCCCGTACACCTGGCGCAGCCGCTCGTCGACGTTGGAGAGCCCGATGCCGGAGCCGCCGGGGTGCTCGCCGCGCAGCACCGCCCGCAGCCGCTCGGGGTCCATGCCGACGCCGTCGTCCTCGACGGTCACCACCGCCTCGGCGCCCGCGTCCCGCGCGGCGATGACGACCCGGCAGCCGCGCTCCCGGTCCTGGAGGCCGTGCTTGACCGCGTTCTCCACCAGCGGCTGGAGGCAGAGGAAGGGCAGCGCGACCGGCAGCACCTCGGGGGCGATCTGGAGCGTCACCTTGAGCCGGTCGCCGAAGCGGGCACCGGCCAGCGCCAAGTACTGCTCGATCGCCCGCAGTTCGTCGGCGAGCTGGGCGAAGTCCCCGTGCCGGCGGAAGGAGTAGCGGGTGAAGTCCGCGAACTCCAGGAGGAGGTCCCGGGCCCGCTCGGGGTCGGTGCGGACGAACGAGGCGATCGCGGCGAGGGAGTTGAAGATGAAGTGCGGGGAGATCTGGGCGCGCAGCGCGCGGATCTCGGCCTCCACCATCCGGGTCCTGGAGCGGTCCAGCTCGGCCAGTTCCAGCTGGACCGAGACCCAGCGGGCCACCTCCGTCGCGGCCCGGACGAGCACCGCCGACTCCCGGGACCCGTAGGCGACGAGGGCGCCGAGGACGCCCTCCTCGCCGGTGAGCGGCGCGGTCACCGCCCACCGCAGCCCGCAGCCGGGGTCGGCGCACCCGGTGGGCGCGGAGCGGCTGCGGCCGGTCTCCAGGGTCGCGGCGGCCAGCTCGGGCACGCCCGTGTGGTGGTGCCCCTCCCCCGGGCCGTCCCAGGCGAGGACGGCCGTGCCGTCGGTGAGGCAGAGGGCCTCGGTGCCGAGGAGCGAGCGCAGCGGGCGGGCCGCCCGGCGCGCGGTCTCCTCGGTCAGCCCGGCGCGCAGCGGCGGCGCGGCGAGCGAGGCGGTGTGCAGGGTGTGGAAGGTGGCCCGTTCGACCGGGGTGCCGAGGTCGAGGTCGGCGGCGCGGCCGCCGCGCGGGGCGGTGAGCCGGCCGAGGACGACCCCGGCGGCGAGGAGGACGGCTCCGGCGGCGCTCGCCGCCGCCCAGACGATGCCGCTCACCGGCGTGCCTCCTGGGCGGGTGCGGGGGCGGTGAACCGCTCCGGCAGGTGCAGCCGGGCCAGGGTCGCGGCGGTGCCGGCCGGGACGCTGCGCGGGGTGGCGAGCGAGACCAGCACCATGGTGAGGAAGCCGAGCGGGACCGACCAGACGGCGGGCCACGCCATCAGGGTGTGCGGCCAGCCCCCCGGGGCGAGTCCGGCGCGGGTCGCCATGACGGCGGCCAGTGCGGAGCCGCCGCCGAGCAGGAGGCCGGCGGCCGCGCCGGGCGGGGTGAGCCGCCGCCACCAGATGCCGAGGACGAGGAGCGGGCAGAAGGAGGAGGCGGAGACGGCGAAGGCGAGGCCGACGGCGTCGGCCACCGGCACCTTGGAGGCGGCGACGCCGACGGCGAGCGGGACGGCGGTGGCGAGCGGCGTCGCGAGCCGGAAGTGGCGGACGGCGCGGGAGGGCAGCACGTCCTGGGCGAGGACGCCGGCGACGGACATGGTGAGTCCCGAGGCGGTGGAGAGGAAGGCGGCGAAGGCGCCGCCCGCGAGGAAGGCCCCGAGGACGTCGCCGAGCGCGCCGCCGAGGATCCGGTCGGGGAGGACGAGCACGGCGGCGTCGGCGGAACCGGTGAGGGCCAGCTCGGGGGCGTAGATCCGCCCGAGGGCCCCGTAGAGCGCGGGCAGCAGGTAGAAGGCGCCGATCAGGCCGAGGACGACGAGGGTGGTGCGGCGGGCGGCGCGGCCGTGCGGGCTGGTGTAGAAGCGGACGGCGACGTGCGGCAGGCCCATGGTGCCGAGGAAGGTGGCGAGGATCAGGCCGTACGTGGCGTACAGCTGGTGCCCGTCCCGTCCGCCGGCCAGCGGCTGGGACCAGCCGAGGGGGTCGGCTCCGTCGGCGCGGCGCTCGGGGACGGGGGTGCCGGGCGCGAGGGCGAGGACCGTGCCGCCGCCCACCCGGTGGGTGCCCGGTGCGAGGGTGACGGCCCGCTCCTCGTACCGGACGGAGTCGACGGTGCCGGTGACGGTGAGGGTGAGCGGGGCGTCGAGCCCGACGCGTACGGTGTCGGCGATCCGGACGACGGTGTGCTCGCGGAGCACGGCGGGGGCGTCGAAGCGGGCCCGGGGCGCGCCGTCGCCGTACCAGGCGGCGACCAGGAAGAACGCCGGGACCAGCAGGGCGGCCAGTTTCAGCCAGTACTGGAAGGCCTGGACGAAGGTGATGCTGCGCATGCCGCCCGCGGCGACGGTGCAGGTCACGACGAGGGCGACGAGGAGGCCGCCGACCCAGTCGGGGGCGCCGGTGAGGATCTCCAGGGTGAGCCCGGCGCCCTGGAGCTGCGGCAGCAGGTAGAGCCAGCCGATGCCGACGACGAAGAGGCTGGCGAGCCGGCGGACCCGCCGGGACTCCAGCCGCGCCTCGGCGAAGTCGGAGAGCGTGTACGCGCCGGAGCGGCGCAGCGGGGCGGCGACGAGGACCAGCAGCACCAGGTAGCCGGCGGTGTAGCCGACCGGGTACCAGAGCATGGCCGGGCCCTGGACGAGGACGAGTCCGGCGATGCCGAGGAAGGAGGCCGCGGAGAGGTACTCGCCGCTGATCGCGGCGGCGTTGAGCCGGGGTCCCGCGGTCCGGGAGGCGACGTAGAAGTCGGAGGTGGTGCGGGAGACGCGCAGGCCGAGGGCGCCGATGAGGACGGTGGCGAGGACGACGGCGGTGACGGCGGCGACCGCGTGGGTCTGGTTCATGCGGGGTGGTCCACCGGTCCCTCAGCGCTCGACGAGGCCGGTGAAGTCGCGCTCGTTGCGCTCGGCCCTGCGGACGTACCAGTGGGCGACCGCCCAGACGACGGGGTACACGCCGACGCCGAGCGCCGCCCACACCAGGGCCTCGGGGGCGGGCAGGGCGAGCAGCAGCGGGAGGGTGCCGACGAGCAGGGCGAGCGCGCCGAGCGCGGTGAGGGCGGCGCGGAGCTGGCTGCGCATCAGCGAGCGGACGTAGGTGTGGCCGAGGGTGGTCTGCTCGTCGATCTCGGACCGGGCGGGCGGGTGCGGCGCCCGGGGGCGCAGCCGCGGGGCGGGCCGGTCGCCGAGGGCGGAGGCGTGGGTGACGGTCTCGCGCCGGGGCCGGCGCGGCTGGGGGGTCTCCGGCATCGGCGTCGCTCTCTGGGGGGCGGGTGGGCCCGTGGAGTGTAGGCAGACGGGGCCGGGTGCCGGTAGGGGTGGCCGGTCAGCCGCCGGCGCGGCGCATCAGCAGGTCACGGAGGTGACGGGCGTGCCGGCGGCTGACGGCGAGGTCGGTGGAGCCGACCCGCACGGAGGTGGCGCCGCCGTCGAGGCGGAGCTCGTCGACCCGGCCGAGGGCGACGAGGTGGCTGCGGTGGATGCGGACGAAGCCCCGGTCCGCCCAGCGTTCCTCCAGGGTGGAGAGCGGGATGCGGACGAGGTGGCTGCCCTGGTCGGTGTGGAGGCGGGCGTAGTCGCCGTGGGCCTCGACGTAGGCGATGTCGTCCACGGAGACGAAGCGGGTGACGCCGCCGAGTTCGACCGGGATCTGCTCCGGCGCGGCGGCCGGGGCGGGCGCGGCTCCGGCGTGGACCAGCTCGTGGACCCGGCGCACGGCCTCCGCCAGGCGTTCGCGGCGGACCGGCTTGAGCACGTAGTCGACGGCCTTGAGGTCGAAGGCCTGGAGCGCGAAGCCCTCGTGGGCGGTGACGAAGACGACCAGCGGGGGGCGGGCGAAGCCGGCGAGCAGCCGGGCGACGTCGAGGCCGGTGAGGCCGGGCATGTGGATGTCGAGGAAGACGACGTCGATCGCCTCCTCGCCGTCCGGCCCGGAGTCGAGCGCGCGCCCGATCCGCCGGAGCGCGGCCGTCGCGTCCCCGGCGCCCTCGGCGGTCCGCACCCGGGGGTCGGCGCGCAGCAGGTAGAGGAGTTCCCCGAGGGCGGGTTCCTCGTCGTCGACGGCCAGTACGCGCAGCATGCGCGGGAGCCTACTGGAGCGGCCTGGAGGTGCGGCAGCGCCGGGCGCCCGGGCCGCGGCGGCGGGCGGGTTCAGTCCGTGACGGCGAACTCGCACCAGACGCACTTGCCGCCGCCCCGGGACTCCACGCCCCAGGCGTCGGAGAGCTGGTCGACGAGGAGGAGGCCGCGGCCGGAGACGCCCGCCTCGCCGGCCTCGCGGCGGCGGGGCAGGGCGCTGGAGCGGTCCTCGACCTCGACGCGGAGCCGCCGTTCGGCGCCCGGCAGGATCCTCAGGGTGAGGATGGCGCCGCCGTCGGTGTGCATCAGCGCGTTGGTCATCAGCTCGTCGGCGACGAGTTCGATCTCGTCGGCGCGGGAGCCGGCGCCCCAGGCGCGGACGGCGGCCCGGATCATGTGGCGGGCGGAGCTGAGGGCTTCGGGGTCGCTCTGGGCGACGTGCTGGCGGAAGCGGCCGCCGGTGGGGGCGTAGGCGCCGAGCCGGCGCAGCAGCAGGATGGCGACGTCGTCCTCGCCGCCGCGGTCGGCGACGACGTCGCAGAGCAGGTCGGCGAGCCGCTGGAGGTCGGAGGGGCCTCGGCGGACGAGGGAGGAGAGCCATGCGAGGCCCTCGTCGAGGTCGGCTCCGGGCTTCTCGACGAGCCCGTCGGTGTAGAGCATGAGGGTCTGGCCGGGGTCGAGTTCCAGGGTGGTGACGGGGTAGTCGAGCCGGCCGAACTCGGCGGAGAGGCCGAGCGGGAGGCCGCCCTCGACGGCGATCCGGCGGCAGGTGCCGTCGGCCTCCCGGACGAGCGGGTCGACGTGTCCGGCGCGGACGACCTGGACGACGCCGGTGGCGGGGTCGGCCTCGGCGTAGGTGCAGGTGGCGAAGCGTTCGGTGTCGAGTTCGTGGAGGAAGACGGAGGCCCGGGCCATGACGGTGGCGGGGGTGTGGCCCTCGGCGGCGTAGGCGCGCAGCACGATCCGCAGCTGGCCCATGACGGCGGCGGCGTGGGTGTCGTGGCCCTGGACGTCGCCGATGACGGCGCCGACCCGGCCGCCGGGGAGCGGAATGACGTCGTACCAGTCGCCGCCGACGTCCCGGCCGAGGCGGGCGGAGCGGTAGCGGACGGCTATCTGGGCGCCGGGCACGTCGGTGATCCGGCGGGGCAGCATCGCCTGCTGGAGCCCTTCGGCGAGGTCGTGCTCCTGCTCGTACAGCATGGCCCGCTGGAGGCTCTGGGCGATGCTGCTGCCGAGGGCGACGAGGAGGGTCCGCTCGTCCTCGCTGAAGCCGCGCTTGTCGCTGTAGAGCAGGCCGAGGGCGCCGATGGGGCGGGCCTGGGCGATGAGCGGCAGGTAGGCGGCGGCGGTGATGCCGAGGCCGCTGATGTGCGGCCACAGGACGGGGAAGGAGGCGGCGAAGTCCTCGGCGGTGTCGATGAAGCGGGGCCGCAGGGTGCGGATCACCTCGCTCATCGGGTAGGGCTCGTCCACCCGGGTGAAGCGGGTGCCGGGGACGAAGGCGCCTTCGGGCCCCTCGGCGACGAGGTGGATGCGGCCGGCCTCCAGGAGGCCCATGACGAGGCTGGCGGCGCCGAAGTGCTCCAGGGCGTGCGAGTCGTTGAGGAGGTCGATGACGTCCTGGACGGTGCGGGCGTAGGCGAGGGCGGCGGTGGTGCCCTCGACGACGCCGGCGCGCTGCCGCCGGCCCTCGTCGAGGCCGAGGCGGGCGGCGGACTCGGTGAGCTCGTGGGTGGCGTCGCGGAGGACGCCGACGATCCGCACGGGGCGGCCGTCGGCGTCCCGGTGGACGATGCCCTGGGTGTGGGTCCACTGGTGGGAGCCGTCGCGGCGGCGGATGCGGAAGTACGCCCCGTACTGCTCGCTGCCGTCCTTGAGGGCCTGGGCCACGAGGGTGTCGAGCTGGCGGCCCTCGTCGGGCAGGACGCGGCTGCCGAGGGTCTCGGGGCGTCCGTCGTACTCGTCGGGGGCGAAGTCGAAGACGTCGAGGGCGGCCTCGTCCATCTCCATGGTGCCGGTGACCAGGTCCCAGTCGAAGCCGCCCATGCGGAAGGCGGCGCCGAAGGCGCTGAGGATCGGCGCCGCCGCGCCGTCCGTGGCCGGTGCCGTGTCCGGCCGGCCCACCGTGTCCGCTCCCCCGCTGCCCGCGCTCATGGGAGCCACGCTAGGGCCGGCGGGTTCCTCGCGCACCACGAAGATCTTTCAGCCGGCGAACGTGTCGGGCTGGGTGGGCCCCGGTTCGACCGGCAGGAGGTCCTCGGGGAGCGGATAGCCGCCGTCGGGGTCCGCGTAGGGGTCGGTGTACGGGTCGGTGTACGGGTCCGCCGGGGGTTCGGCGTACGGGTCGGCGGGGGCGTCCGGGTCGGGGTACGGCTCCGGGGGCGCGTCCGGGGCCGTCGGGGAGTCGGGAACGGTCGGGGCGTCCGGCGCGGTCGGGGTGTCCGGCGCGGTCGGGGCGTCCGGGGCCGTCGGCGTGTCGGGGGCCGTCGGCGTGTCGGGCGCGGCGGGGGTGTCGGGCGCCGCGGGGGTCTTCGGGGCGGCGGGGGCGTCGGGGGTCTTCGGGGCGGCGGGGCGCTCCGTCGGGGGCTCGGGGGTGCCGGGCGCGTCGGGGTCCTCGGTGCCGGTGTCCGGGGTGACGGGGTCGCTCAGGGCGCAGGTGTCGGGGTCGCAGTCGGGGACGGTGTCGGGCTTGCGGTCCTCGTCGCCGTCGCTGCCCGCCTTGCGCTCGATCCAGCTGTCGTCGGAGACGTTCACGATGACCAGGCTGGTGACGACGGCGGTGGTGGGCTTGACGACGATCACGCGGTCGGGGTCGAAGCCGGCCCAGGGGTCGCCCTGGTGGACGGCCCCGGAGACGCTGACGGGGGTGCGGAGCGGGTTGCCGCAGGCGCAGCGCACGCGGGGCGCGCCGTAGGGGTCGACGAGGACGGCGGTGCCGGCCTGGAGGACGGACTGGAAGGCGGAGGCCCGGCCGTCCCGGAAGCCGTGGTTGGTGACGCGGGTGTCGGCGCGCAGCAGGACGGGGGTGAGTTCGCGCAGCCAGTCGGCGACGCCGCCCTCGGGGATGCCGGCGGCCTCGGCGAAGGCGCGGAGCTTGGCCGGTTCGGCGGCCAGGTAGGCGACCTGCTGCTCGACGTCGCAGCTGCCCTCGGCGCGGGTGCCGCCGTAGAGGCCCGGGGTGGAGCCGGTGACCTCGCGGATGCCGGGGGCGCTGACGGGCTGGGCTCCGGGGTCGGCCTCCTGGGGCGCGCGCAGTCCGGCGCCGCGGGCGGTGGAGGCGGTGAAGGGGTCGGGGCCCTGGGCGGCGACCGGCTGGAGGTGCACCTCGTGGGCGGCGCCGAGGGCGGCCCGGCCTCCGGCGCCCCCGGATTCCCCGGAGGAGCACCCGGCGAGGAGCAGGGCGGCGCCGAGGCCGGCGGCGAGGGCGGTACGGCCCCGGCCGCGGGCGGCTCCGGGGGCTGGGCGGACGGCGGCGGGGTTGCTCCGCGTCCGGCGCTGCGTGGGGCGCACGTTGCTTCTCCCGGTCGTCACGAGTGGGTTCCTCCTGTTCTGTCGCAGTCGGTACCGGCCCGCAAGCGGAGAGCGTCCGACCGGGCGGGACGGCCGTCGGCCGGGGCGGGCACGGCGTTCGGCGGGGGCGGGGACGACCGTGGGCCCGGGCGGGGACGGCGTTCGGCCGGGGCGGGGCGATCGCCGGTCCGGGCGGGACGGCCCGATCCGGACCCCGTACTTGAACACGTTCAAGAGAAGCCCTACGCTCGGCCTCCTCAGCATTGAACGTGTTCAAGTCGGGGGGTTGGATGCCATGACCATGCTGTCGGCCTTCGTGGTGCCGGTCGTGACGGTCGGGATGCTCTGGGTGGTGCCGACCGGGCTCGGGCTCGTCGGAGGACCCCGGCCGCCCGGCTGGGACCGGCTCCGGCGGGCCTGGCCCCTGCTCGCGCTGCCCGGCGCGGTCTCGCTCTGGCTCCCCCGCTCCGGCACGGCGACCGCGCTCGCGGCCTGCTACGCGCTGGCCACCCTGGCGCTCGCCCTCCAGGCCCCGGCCCGGCTCGTCCTCACCCTCTTCCGGCCTCCGGCCGAAGGGGCCCCCGCCCCGCCCCGGTCCGCCGAGGTCGCCGTCCTCACGGCCCTCGTCTCGCCGTCCGTCGCGGGGGTCGCGCTCGTGGCCGAGCGGGCCTCGTACCCGCTCTTCGGCTTCGAGCTCGACCTGCTCGCGCTGACCGTGCCGCACTTCCACTTCGCGGGCTTCGCCGCCGCCCTGGTCGCCGGGCTGCTCTGCCGGGCCTCCGCCGGGGGGCCGCTCGCCCGGACCGCCGCGCTCAGCGTGCCCGCCGGCACCCTGCTGGTCCTGGCCGGCTACTTCGTCGACGACTGGGCGGAGCTGGCCGGGGCGGTCGTCCTCACCGCCGGGATGGCGGCCGTCTCGGTGCTGACCCTGCGCGAGCGGCGCGGCCTGGCCGGCGACCCCGCGACCCGGGCCCTGCTCGGCGTCTCCGCGCTGGTCCTGGCGGTCACCATGGCGCTCGCGCTCTGGTGGGCGCTGGGCGAGGCGACCGGCCTGCCGCACCCCACCCTGACCTGGATGGCCGCGACCCACGGCCTCGGCAACGCGCTCGGCTTCGCCGTCTGCGCCCTGCTCGCCCACCGCCGGCTCCGCGCGGCGGCCCCCGCCGCGCCCACCGGCTCCCGCCACCCCGCCACCCTCCCGCGAACGGAGCTCCCGGCATGACCCGCATCCTCGGCGACCTCGCCCCGCGCCGCGCCCTCAGCTACCGCGAGACCGGCGCCACCCGGACCCCCGACGCCCTCCCCGCCGGCTACCACCACCTGCGCCACAGCGCGCCCGTCGGCCACGGCCCCGCCGACTTCCGGACCGCCGCCGAGGCCGTCACCACCTGGCGGATGCACCGCGCCACCGGCGCCCGCGTCCGCGCCACCGCCGGGCGCGCGGCCCCGGGCGTCACCCTGGAGGTCGCGCTCGGCGCCGGCCCGCTGGCCTACGGCGTCCCGTGCCAGGTGGTGTGGCTCCCGCAGGAGGAGCACCGGGCCGGCTTCGCGTACGGAACCCTCACCGGGCATCCGGAGTGCGGCGAGGAGTCCTTCCTCGTGGAGCTGGAGCCCGACGGCACGGTCCGCTTCACGGTCACCGCCTTCAGCCGGCCCGCCGCCTGGTACACCCGCCTCGCGGGCCCGCTCGTCCCCCGCCTCCAGCTCGCCTACGCCCGCCGGCTGGGCCGCGTCCTGACCCGCCTCGTCGCCGCGGGCTGAGGCCGGGCCGATACTGGAGGCGATGGAGTGGTTCACCGCGCCCGAGCTGTGGATGGGCCGGACCGTCTTCCAGCGCGGCCTGGCGGTGCTGTACTGCGTGGCGTTCCTGTCGGCCGCGCTCCAGTTCCGGGCGCTCATCGGCGAGCGCGGCATGCTCCCCGTACCGGCGTACCTGCGCCGCACCACCCCGCTCCGCTCCCCCTCGCTCTTCCACTGGCGCTACTCGGACCGCCTCTTCGCGACGGTCGCCTGGTCGGGCGCCGCCCTCGCGGCGGCGCTCGCGGCGGGCGCGGGGGACGCGGTGCCGCTCCCGGTCGCCATGCTGGGGTGGCTGGCGCTGTGGGGCCTCTACCTGTCGATCGTGAACGTCGGCCAGACCTGGTACGCCTTCGGCTGGGAGTCGCTGCTCCTGGAGACCGGCTTCCTCGCGGTCTTCCTCGGCAACGACGACGTCGCCCCGCCGCTCCTCGTCCTCCTGCTGCTCCGCTGGCTGCTCTTCCGCGTCGAGTTCGGCGCCGGCCTCATCAAGATCCGCGGCGACGCCTGCTGGCGGCAGCTCACCTGCCTCTGCCACCACCACGAGACCCAGCCGATGCCCGGCCCGCTGAGCTGGTTCTTCCACCGGCTCCCGCGCCCCCTGCACCGCGTCGAGGCGGCCGCCAACCACGTCGTCCAGCTCGGCGTGCCCTTCTTCCTCTTCGCCCCGCAGCCGGTGGCCTCGGTCGCGGCCGGCCTGATGATCGCCACCCAGCTGTGGCTGGTGCTCTCCGGCAACTTCGCGTGGCTCAACTGGCTCACGATCGTCCTCGCCGCCCCGGCCCTCGACCTGTCGGCGTTCGCCGGCGACCACCCCCGCCCCGACCCGCCGCTCTGGTACGCGGTCCTGGTCGTCGCCCTCACCGCCCTGGTGCTGGTCCGCAGCCACCGGCCGGTCCGCAACCTCCTCTCCCGCCACCAGTCCATGAACCGCTCCTACGACCCCTTCCACCTGGTCAACACCTACGGCGCCTTCGGCACCGTCGGCCGCGTCCGGGACGAGATCGTCGTCGAGGGCACCACGGACGAGACCCCGGGGCCGGACACCGAGTGGCGGGAGTACGGCTTCAAGGGCAAGCCCGGCGACCCCCGCCGGTGGCCCCGCCAGTTCGCGCCGTACCACCTGCGGCTGGACTGGCTGATGTGGTTCGCGGCGCTCTCGCCCGGATACGCGCGGGCCTGGTTCGGGGCCTTCGTGGAGCGGCTGCTCGCCGCCGACCGGGACACGCTGCGGCTGCTCGCGCACGATCCGTTCGCCGGCGCGCCCCCGGTGCACGTCCGGGCCCGGCTCTACCGCTACCGCTTCTCCACCTGGGGCGAGCTGCGGGCGACCGGCGCCTGGTGGCAGCGGCGGCTGGTGCGGGAGTACCTGCCGCCGGTGCGGCTCGACACCCCGCCCGGACCGTCCGCTCCCTGACCCCCGGCACCCGCCCGCGCCCCGGCGGTTCTGACGGACTCTCCCGCCGGGCCTTGTCCGCGCGGCGGCGGATCCCTAGCGTCGGCCGTTTGCCCCTTCCGACGCCTTCCGCCCCGAACGAGGTACGAGAAATGAGACAGACGGCGCGCCGCCTGGCGGTGCTGTGTTCCGCGCTGTTCGCGCTGATGGCCCTGACCCCCGCGCAGGCCCAGGCGGTGGAGAGCCGGCCCGTGCCCGTCACGGCGAGCGACAAGTACGCGCTCAGGTCCGTGGGCGCCGGAAACCTCTACGTGTCGGTGGAGCTCTCCAAGACCGGCAGCGGGGAGGCCATGCTGCGCGCGCGGACCTCCGCCGCCTCGCTCGCCGACCTGGGGTCGTGGGAGAAGTTCACGCTGCACACCGACGACAAGGGCGTGACCGCCACCCTGCGTTCGGAGGCGAACGGCAACTACGTCACGACCGAGCGCGGCTACACGGGGAGCTACCAGAACCTGCTGCGCGCCCGGGGCGCCACCTCCGGCGACTGGGAGAAGCTCACGCTGGAGAAGCAGGCCGACGGCACGTACGCGCTGAAGGCCGCCACGAACGACGGCTACCGGTACGTGACCGCCGAGGTCCAGGACCCCGGTGAGGACGCCGGACTGCTGCGCGCCCGCGGCACCTCCGTCGGCTCCTGGCAGAAGTTCCAGCTCGTCTACCTCGCCGAGGAGAACGCGAGCGACCTCGGGGGCCGTCCCGCCCCCGCCTCCCCCGCTCCGGCCGCCGACTTCCGCGTGATGTCGTGGAACGTCTGCGCCAACCACAACTCCGCCTGCGGCAACCACCGCGTGGAGGGCCCGTCCCTGGGCTCGCAGATCACCGCCCGGATGGGCACCGACGCGGAGGCGCGGACGTACCGCGCCGTCTTCCTCCAGGAGATGTGCGAGTCGCACGCCAAGTCCGTCGAGACCGCCCTGGAGGCGAAGACGGGCACCGGCTGGGACGTGCGCTTCGCCCCCGTCAAGTTCACCGTCGACGGATCCTCGCTGGAGGCCGCGCGGACCTGTGACAACGCCGGTTCGACGGGCGCCTGGAAGGACCGCGGCTCCTACGGCATCGGACTCGCCCTGCCGGACGCCAACGAGTGGTACCACTCGTACGACCTGCCGTCCCCGCAGAACAGGACCGTCGACGGCACCTGGGTGCGCATGGAGCAGCGGGCCGGCCTGTGCGCCGTCCTCCCGGCGCAGGCCCTGCAGTTCTGCACCGCCCACTTCAGCGCAGGCCTGCCGACGGACGACGCGGACGGCACGAAGCGCGCGGAGCAGGCCGCGGAGATGCAGAAGATGGTCCGCTCGTACACCATGCCCGGCTACCGGACCGTCTACGGCGGCGACTTCAACGCCGTCCCGCCGGACTCCGCCTCGCCGGACACCCCCAAGGACGTCCTGGTCTCCGCCTACGCGGCGGACGAGGAGTGCGACGAGGGGCTGTCGAGCACGCGTCCGCGCGACGGCCGGTCGACGAAGCCGCTGGCGACCCGCAGCATCAAGATCGACTACCTGTTCGGCCCTCCGTCGGGCACCGTCGTGTCGTGCGCGGTGGCGACCGACGCGGGCCGGTCGGACCACTACCCGATCACGGCCCGGTTCAGCTTCTGAGGCTTCTCCGTTTTCCGAGGCTTCCGCGGCTTCCGCGGTCTCCGAGGCTTCCGCGGCTTCCGGGCGAGGGCCGGACCGCGCGACGGTGCCCCCGGCCGGAGGGGCCGGGGGCACCGGAGTCGTGCGGGCCGCGCCGGGGCGGGTCAGCCGACGGCTCCTCGCGTCGGGCGGCGATCAGTCGATGCCCGGCAGGATGTGGGGCTCGGCGAGGTCGTCCTCGTAGCCCGCGAGGCGGATCGGGGCCGAGCGGGCCCACACTTCGAGGCTGCCCAGCTCGCCGTTGCGCCGCTGCCGTTCGGAAGGCTCCGACGGTCGGGGTTCCTGCTTCGTCAGTTCGGGTGTCACCGCGCACTCCTTTGTGTCGCGTCAGGGGGAGACGTAAGGCCGTTCGGTCGCGGTGGCGCCGGTCGTCGGGCGGGACCGCGGCCGGGGTGGGCGGCCAGTCCCCTGGCCGGCTATGGAGCGGGTGTCGCTCCGGTGGCCGACCGTGGGCATCAGACTAACCAAATGAGCGCGGTTGCGCTCTACCGGGCTCAAAAGTGTGACGCGTTCGGGTGACGGAGACCGAAAGAGCGCCCTTTCCGGCGGAAAGGGCGCTCTTTCGGGGGTGGCCGGACGGCGGCCTACCACTTGCCGGGGAAGTAGTCCTTCATGAAGACGCCGTACAGGTCCTCGCCGGCCTCGCCGCGGACCACCGGGTCGTAGACGCGGGCGGCGCCGTCGACCAGGTCGAGCGGGGCGTGGAAGCCCGCCTCGGCGAGCCGCAGCTTCTCGAAGTGCGGGCGCTCGTCGGTGATCCAGCCGGTGTCGACCGAGGTCATGAGGATCTTGTCGGTCTCGAACATCTCCTGGGCGCTGGTCCGGGTCACCATGTTCATGGCGGCCTTCGCGGCGTTGGTGTTCGGGTGTCCGGCGCCCTTGTAGCCGCGGTTGAAGACGCCCTCCATGGCGGAGACGTTCACGACGTACGCCCGGCCGCTGGCGGCCTGCGCCGCGGCCTTCGCCATCGACGGGCGCAGCGCGCTGATCAGGATGAACGGCGAGGTGTAGTTGCAGAGCTGGGTCTCCAGGAGCTCCACCGGGGAGATCTGGTCGATGGTCTGCACCCAGGTGTTGGACTCCACCACGTCCGGGAGGAGCCCGCCGGCGTCGATCGCGGTGCCCGCGGCGTACTGCTCCAGGCTCGCGTTGCCCGCGACCAGGGCGAGGTCGGCGACCTTCTGGGCGTCGAGGCCGCTGGTGCCGACGGGCAGCGCGGCCAGACCGTCGACGGCGCCGGAGTTGAAGGCTCCGATGACGTGGTGGGCGGGCAGTTCGCCGGCCGGCAGCGGGGCGCTCTCGCCGTCGACCAGGGCCGCGTAGGCGGAGGGCAGCCGGCGCACGGTCTGCGTGGCGTTGTTGATCAGGATGTCGAGCGGGCCCGCCGCGGCGACCTGCTCGGCGAGGGCCACCGCCTGGGCCGGGTCGCGCAGGTCGATGCCGACGACCTCCAGCCGGTGGAGCCACTCCGCCGAGTCCTCCATCGCCTTGAAGCGGCGGATGGCGTCCTTGGGGAAGCGGGTGGTGATCGTGGTGTGGGCGCCGTCGCGGAGCAGCCGCAGCGCGATGTACATGCCGATCTTGGCCCGGCCGCCGGTGAGCAGGGCGCGCTTGCCGGTGAGGTCGGCGCGGACGTCCCGCTTGGAGCGGTTGAGGGCCGCGCAGTCCTGGCAGAGCTGGTGGTAGAAGTAGTCGACCTCGACGTACCGGGTCTTGCAGGTGTAGCAGGACCGGGGGCGCTGGAGTATGCCCGCGATCTTGCCGGCCTCGGTGACGGAGGAGGGCAGGATGCCCTCGGTCTCGTCGTCGATGCGCTGGGCGGAGCCGGTCGCGGTGGCCTCGGTGACCGCCCGGTCGTGGGCGGTCTTCGCGGCCCGGCGGTCCTGGCGGCGGCGCTGCTTGACCGTGCGGTAGATGCCGGCGGTGGCGCGGCGGACGGCGATCGCGTCCGGGTGGTCGACGTCGATCTTGTCGAGCTCGTCGAGCACGCTCAGGCAGACGGCCAGGCGCTCGGGGTCGATGCCCGGCCCGTACTCCTGGGTTTCTTCAGTCACCGTCATGGCCTTCGTCGTTCCTCGATCGCTCGCGGGCGGGCGCGCTGCCGCCGGGGGTCGTGAAGAATCAACTCTACGGAGCGGGGGGCCGCCGCTCCAAACCCGTTCCCGGGGCGTGGTCGAACACACAGTCGCCGCACAGACCGCCGGCGGGGCAGCGGTAGTAGAGGCAGCAGCTGGCGCGGCGCAGGGCGGGGCCCCGGACGGTGCCCGCGAGGTCCGGGTGGTCCAGGAGGCCCCGGACGAGGGCGGCGGCCCGGTCGGCGGCCTCGGGCCGGTCGTGGGCGCGGGCCCAGCGGATCAGCTCGCGCAGGGCGCCGGCGAGGGCCGAGCCCGCGTTGCCCCACAGCAGCCTCGGCGAGATCCGGCCGTCGCGGGCGAAGGCGGCGTGCAGCGGGACGAGGTGCGCCTCCTGGACGGCCTCGCGGAGCGCGGCGACCGTGGCCGGGCGGGTGGCGGTGCCGCCCCACCACAGGTCGTCCGGGGAGCCGAGGGCCGGGTCCCAGTGCAGGTCGGCGGGGTCGAGGGCGGGGAAGCGGCCGTGCAGGGCGGCGGGGCCGAGCGCCGTCGACCAGAGGCGGGCGGCGAGCCCCAGGTGTGCGACGGAGGCGCCGACGCGCCGCTCGGGGGCGCCGAGCCGGGCGGCGACCCGGTCCACGCGCGCGTGGAGGGGCGCGTCGCCCTCGGCCCCTCCCCCGTACAGGCGGGCGAGGGGGCGGTGTTCGCCGCCGGTGGGCGGCGGGGCGGTCCGCAGGGCGAAGAAGCCGCCCGGGCCACCGGACGCGACGCTCGTCTCGGACTCCACCGATTCCCCCGATTCTCCCGGCTCCACCGATTCCCCCGGTCCCCCGGTTCTCCGGTCCCCTGGTTCCCCGCCGGCACGGCCCGGCGGTGCGGCGTTCACCGTATCCCGCGCCCGGGCCGGGGATCTTCCGGGCCAAAGTGGACCGGTGGGGGCGGCGACTGGCTCGGATTGTGGTGCGCGCCCGGTCGCGCGGAGCCGTGCCGGTACCGCTCCGCGCGGCCGTTTCGACCCCTTTCCCACCGCTCTGACCTGCGATGGCGTACGACTCCCGGCGTACGCGGAGGGCGCGTACTGCGTCGGCGGTACCGGTGAAGGCCTTCCCTGGTCTGACGACGGGAACGGCCCGGGGAGCGATCGTGGAGGGTATGAGCCCCCTCCTGCTGTCCGTCCTCCTGTCGCTGGTCTCCGCGGTCGCCTACGCGGGCGCGGCGATCGTGCAGGAACGGGTCGCCGCGGCCGCCACCGGGCCGACCTACGCGCCGCTGCGCAATCCGGTCTGGTGGAGTGCCGTGCTGCTCAACGGGCTGGGCGCGGCCCTGCACGTGGTCGCCCTCGCCTACGGCCCGCTCAGCGTGGTGCAGCCGCTGGGCGCGCTCACCATCGTCTTCGCGCTGCCGATGGCCGCGCTGTTCGTCCGGCGCCCGGCGGGCCGGCGGGCCTGGCACGGGGCGCTGATGGCCACGGCGGGGCTCGCCGGCCTGCTCAGCGTGACCGCCGGCGGCGAGGGCCGCACCCCCGGCGCCGGGGAGCGCTGGCTGCTGGCCGGCGCCACCTTCGCGGTGGTGGCGGCGCTGTTCGCGCTGGCCCGGCTCGCCGGGCGGACCGCGCTGCGCGGGGTGGCGCTGGCCGCGGCGGCGGGCGTGGCCTTCGGTGTGGCGTCGGTCTTCACCAAGGCCGTCGCGGAGGAGTGGACGGCGGACGCGCCGCTCGCCGAGTGGGGCTCCGCGCTGGTCCTGTCGGCGCTGGCGGTCACCGGTCTGCTGCTGTCCCAGGCGTCCTACCGGGGCGCCGGGCTCGCCGCCCCGCTCGCCACGGTCACCGTCGTCAACCCCGTGGTGGCCGCCACCGTCGGCCTCACCCTCTTCGGCGAGGGCTTCCGGTACGGGGCGGCCGGCGCGGTCGCGGCGCTGGTCTGCGGCGCGGTCGCGGCGGGCGGTCTGGTCGAGCTGACCCTGGACCGGCTGGCCCGCCCCGGCGCGGACGGGCCCGGCCCGCACGGCCCCTCCGGGCCGGAGGGGCCGGCGGGAGCAGCGGGATCAGATGGAGACGCCGCGCGCCCTGAGATAGGCCAGGGGGTCGATGTCGGAGCCGTAGCCGGGACCCGTCCGCACCTCGAAGTGGAGGTGCGGCCCCGAGCTGTTGCCGGTCGATCCTGAGCGCCCGATGCGCTGCCCCCCGGTGACCCGCTGCCCCTCGCGGACGGAGACGGCGGAGAGGTGGGCGTACTGGCTGTAGCGCCCGTCGTCGTGGCGGACGACGATCTGGTAGCCGTACGCGCCGCCCCACCCGGCGGAGACGATCTTCCCGTCGGAGACGGCCTTGACGGTGGTGCCGGTGGGCACGGGGAAGTCGACGCCCGTGTGGTAGCCGCTGGACCAGGACGAACCGGGCTTGCCGTAGCGGGTGCCGATGTCGGCGGAGACCGGCGCCGAGTAGCGGTCCTCGCGGGGCGCGGCGGGCTTGGGCTTGGGCTTGCTCTGGGGCTTCGGCTGGGGCTTCGGCTGGGGTTTGCTCGCCTGCTGGGGCTTCGGCTTCGGCTGCGTCGACGGCTTCGCCTGCTGCGGCTTCGACGGGGGCTTCTGCTGGGCCGGGGGCTTCGCAGGGGGCGTGCGGTCGGCGGCGGGCCTGACGGCCGGGGGCTTCGCGGCGGGGGCCCGGGTCGCCGGGGGCTTCGCGGGGGCCGTCGGGCGGGCGCTCGCGGGAGGCTTCGCCGGGGCCGTCGGGCGGGCGCTGGGCGGGGGCTTCACCGGGGTGGTGGGGCGGGCGCTCGGCGGGGCGGCGATCCTCAGGGTGAGGCGCTGGCCGGGCAGGATCAGGTCGGGGTCGTCCCCGACGACCTTGCGGTTGATCTCGTACAGGCGCTGCCAGCCACCGCCCACCCGTTCGTCGCGGGCGATCGCGGAGAGCGAGTCCCCGGGGGTGACGGTGTACATCTCGCGGACGGTCGGCACGGTCGTCGGACCGGGCTTCGCGGACGGTTCGCGCGGTAAGGCGCGCTGGGCGGGCAGCGAGGCGGTCCGTACGTCGTTCCCGCCGCCGCCGGAGTCGTCCGGCGCGGGACCGCCGCGGGAGAGTCCGGCGCGGCTGCCGCAGGCGGGCCAGGCGCCGGGCCCCTGGCCCTTGAGGACCCGCTCGGCCACGGCGATCTGCTGGTCCTTGGAGGCGAGGTCGGCGCGGGGCGCGAACTCGCGGCCGCCGTACGCCTCCCAGGTGGACTGGCTGAACTGGAGGCCGCCGAAGTAGCCGTTCCCGGTGTTGATGCGCCAGTTGGAGGAGGACTCGCAGGACGCGACCTTCTCCCAGACGTCGAGCGAGGCCGCATGGGCGGCCCCCGCGCCGATGAGGGGCAGCGCGATGCCGGCCCCTCCGGCGGTGACGGTGAGCGAGGCGCGGTTGATCCGGCTCGGCTGGTGGCGGCGGTGACGTCCGCGTACGGCCATGGGCCCCCCTAGAACACAGCGACAGCGGTCCAAGTTACGGGGGTCGCACGCTGTGTGACAAGCCGGATGCGGAAGTCCGCCACGGAGGCGGACTTCCGTACCTCACCGGTCCGTTGGCGGTCCGCACGGTCCGCCGCCGCGCCCGGCGGGGCCGGGCTGCGGCTGCGGTTCGGGCGCCGGTACGGGGCCGCCGGGCTGCGGCGGGGCCGGCGGTACGGGGTCGGGCGGCGCGGGCACCGGGTTCGGCGGCGGCACCGGCGGCGGCGAGGGCTCCGGCGGCGGGATCGGCGACGGCGGCAGCGGGTCGGGATACGGATGGGTCATGACAGCCTCCCGGTCGACGGCCCCCCGGTTCTTCCCCCACCTTCTCCTGTCCGCCTTTCGCCCGCATATTCCGGAGCGGCACGTGCGCGCCACTCCGGGTCACCGGCGCGGGAGGCGCCTCACCACAGCCCGGGGGTGGCCGCCAGCTGCCTCTTGGCGGCGCGGACCGCCTCCGCGGAGGGCGGCGGGGCGTCCTCGGGGTGCCGCTCGGCCCACTTGGCGGCGTACGGGCAGAGCGGCACGACGGGGACGCCCTCGCGGGCGGCGATCGCGTAGAACTCGCGGACGAGCGCGCCCGCGATCCCCCGCCCCTCGTGGTCGGCGTCGACGACGGTGTGGACGACGACGAGGGCGTGCGGCTCCTCGTCGAGGGCGAAGTGGACGATCACGCCGGCGAAGACGCCGTCGACGTACGCCTCCAGCCGCCCCTTCTCCCGCACGTCACGGATGACCGGCTCGACCGCCCGCTGCTCCGCCATTCCGCACGCTCCTTCGCTCAGACGGCCGCCGGCACCGCGTGCGGCGGACGCACCGTGTCGCTGCCGGGCACGGGCGCCGAGGCGTCGGCACCCAGCTCCACGATGCGGTTCGCGCCGTCAACGTGCACGACGCGCGGCACGTGGGCGCGGGCCTCGGCGTCGTCCATCTGGGCGTAACTGATGAGGATGACCAGGTCGCCGGGGTGCACCAGATGCGCGGCGGCCCCGTTGATCCCGATGACCCCGGACCCCCGCTCCCCCTCGATGACGTAGGTCTCCAGACGGGCGCCGTTGGTGATGTCGACGATGTGGACGAGCTCGCCGGGCAGCAGATCGGCGGCGTCCAGCAGATCCGCGTCGACGGTGACGGACCCGACGTAGTGGAGGTCCGCCTGGGTGACGGTGGCGCGGTGGATCTTGGACTTGAACAGAGTGCGCAGCATGTTGGACTCCTGTAAGACGGCTCCCTGCCTGCTTCGTGCAGGTCAAGGGCGGCCTCGACCCTACACCGACGCCCCCGTCCGGCGTTTGTGAGGAACATCGCCCCGGCCGGGCTGGACGGCTCCCCGGCTGCGGCACGTGCTTCCTCTCGTTCTCGGCGTGCTCGTCGTCGGCGCACACCCGGGTGGGGTGGCGCCGTCCTCAGTGGTGGGTGTGGGCGGGGGGCCGGCGGACGCCGACGAGGGCCAGGGCGGCGCCGGCCACGCAGAGGGTTCCCGCGGTCAGGACGGCCGTGTGGACGCCGTTCATGAAGGCGTGGTGACTGCCTTCGACGATCGCCGCCGTGAGCTGCGCGGGCGTGTCGGCGGTGACGGGGGCGATGCCCATGGCGACCGCGTCCTCGGCCTCCAGCAGTGCGGTGGCCGCGGGGGCGGGGACGCCCGCCGAGGTGAGTTCGCCGGTGAGGGTGGTGCCGACGCGGCCGGCGATGAGGGACACGAGGACGGAGGTGCCGAGGGCGCCCCCGATCTGGAGGGCGGTGGCCTGCAGCCCGCCGGCGACGCCGGCGTCCCTGACGGGGGCGTTGCCGACGATGGCGTCGGAGGAGGAGGCCATGACCATGCCGACGCCGAGGCCGAGGGCGATGAACGGCGGCCACATGAGGCCGTAGGCGCTGTCGGCGTCCCAGGTGAGCATGGCGAAGCACGCGACGGCCTGGAGGGCCATGCCGAGGGGCATGGTGAGGCGCGGGCCGTACTTGTCGGTGAGCGCGGCGCCGAGCGGGGAGGCGACGACGGAGGCGAGGCTGAGGGGGAGGGTCCGCACGCCGGCCTCGACGGGGGTGAAGCCGCGGACGTTCTGCAGGTAGATCATGACGAAGAAGATCACGCCGAGCAGGACGAAGAAGTTCAGGGCGGTGATGAGCGCGCCGATGGTCAGGGCCGGGTTGCGGAACAGGCGCATGGGCAGCAGCGGTGAGGCGACCCGGGTCTGCCACCGGCCGAAGAGCACCAGGACCAGCAGGCCGGCGCCGATGGCGCCGAGCGTGCCGGCGGAGGTCCAGCCCCAGGTCTCGCCCTTGACCACGCCGAAGACGAGCGCGAGAAGGCCGGCGGCGAGCAGCACGACGCCGAGGGCGTCGAACTTCTCCCGCGCGGCGTGGTCGTTGCGGCTCTGCGGCAGGACGGCCGCGCTGAAGACGAGGGCGAGGACGCCGATGGGCGCGTTGACGTAGAAGACGGACTCCCAGCCGACGTGCTGGACGAGGAAGCCGCCGACGATGGGGCCGAGGGCGGTGGAGACCGAGGAGACCATCGCCCAGATGCCGACGGCCATGCCGAACTTCTTCGGCGGGAAGACCGCGCGCAGCAGGCCCAGGGTGTTGGGCATCAGCAGGGCGCCGAAGAAGCCCTGGACGGCCCGGAAGGCGATGACGCCCTCGATGGAGCCGGCCAGGCCGATGGCGACCGAGGCGAGGGTGAAGCCCGCGACGCCCACCAGGTAGAAGGTGCGGCGGCCGAAGCGGTCGCCGAGCTTGCCGCCGAGGATGAGGGCGGCGGCGAGGGCGAGCAGGTAGGAGTTGGTCACCCACTGCAGGTCGGAGGTGGACGCGTGGAGGTCGCGGCCGATCTCGGGGTTGGCGATCGAGACGACGGAGCCGTCGAGACCGACCATGAACAGGCCGAAGGCGACGGCTGCCAGGGTCAACCACGGGTGGGAGCGGCGGTCGTTCGCCTTCTCGACGGGCGGGGAGTGGGACGGTTCGGCCAGGGTGCCGGCGGAGGCCATGGGTGTGGTCTTTCGTCGTGAGCGTGGTGAGCGTGGTGAGTGTCGTGAGCGTGGTGAGCGTCGTGAGGAAACGCCGAGCCGGCGCACGGCGCCCCGGGGGGGGCGGCCGGCTGTGGCTGGCGGGAAGGAAACGGCGCGGAGGACCCCGGCGCGCTTACCGGGCACGCTGCGGCCCGGTGGGCACGTCGGGGCTCCGGGACTCCGGAGCCCCGATACTCCGGGGCTCGGATACTCCGGGGCCTCGGATACTCCGGGGCCCCGGATGTTCCGGGGCCCGGATGTTCCGGGGTTCCGGAAAGGGGTCAGCGCGCGGTGTGCAGGCGCTCGTTGAGCTCCTGGAGGGAGCCCAGGGCGGAGCCGAGGGCGTCGAGTTCGCCGTCGGTCATCGTCCGCAGGACCTGCGCGGCGCGGTCTCCCATGAGCTGCGTGACCTCGCCGACGCGCTGCCGCGCGGCCGGGGTGAGGTGCAGGTGGGCGATCCGCTTGTCCGTGCCGTCCTGACGGCGTTCGAGGAGCCCCTGCTCGGTGAGCTGGGTGACCAGGGCGCTGACGTTGTTCGGCTTCATCCGCACCGCTTCGGCGGCCTCGCGGACCGTGGTGCCGCCGTGGGTCTCGACGTACCGCAGCAGCGCGAGCTGGGCGTCGGAGGGCCTGGGGTGCGGGTAGTGCCGGTCGACGTGCCGTTCCAGGGCCCGGGCCAGCGCGGGCAGGCACGCCGCGAGGCCGAGGGCCAGGCGGTCGATGTCCTGGTGGGACGCGCTGTTCGGGGGCATACCCCGACCTTAGCTATGCAGAAATACCTATGTCAAAAGACTCATTGCTTCGGGCGGGCCCGGGCGCGGGTGCCTCGGCGACGCGTCCGGAGGCCTGCGGCACTCGCCGGTGGGGCACCGGCGGGCCCGGCCATGCCGTCCCGGGCCGTGGCGGGACGGGTGGGTCGGCGAGACGGAGGAGCAGGGCGGCGGCGATGTACCGCATCTTGCCGAGAGGGCGGTGCCGGCGGCCAGGCCGGCGACGAGCAGCCGGTCGGGGTCCCTGCCGAGTTCCCGGGCGTGCGCGGCGGTCCAGAGCAGTCCGGCGTAGCAGTCCTCCGCGGGGTACGGGTCGGGGTGCTCGGGGGCGAGCCGGTGGTCGACGGTGACCAGCACGGCGTCCACGCCGTCGCCGCCGGTGAGTTCGGCGACGGCGGCGGCGAGGTCCTCCCCGACCGGGTCGACGACCCGCGCACCCAGCGCGGCCATGAGGGCGCGGCGGTCCGCGCTCGGCTCGGACACCAGCACCCTCTCCACGCCACGGGCCCTGAACGCGGACCGGGCACCGATGCCGACGGGCCCGGCCCCCGCGATGAGCGCGCTGCCGCCCGGCGCGACGCCGCTGCGCGCCACGGCGTGCCGGCCCACCGCCACCGGCTCGACGAGCGCGCCCATCCGCAGGTCCACGCCGTCCGGCAGCACGTGCGGCTTCGAGGCGTCGCACACCGTGCACTCCGACAGGCGGCCGATTCCCGAGGTCCGACCCGCCATGTGCGCGCCCGGGGGACGGCGCCCGGTCCGGGCGGGCCGGTCGCGGTCGTCAGAAGGTCAGGAGGAGGGCCAGGAGGAGGGCGGCCGCCGTGGCCCGCTCGACGCGCTTGTGGGAGCGGTCCAGGGGGGAGCCGGGCGTGCCCCTGCGGTGGTCCTCCCGCGCGGCCGCCCCGCGGGCCAGCTCCGCGTCGAGGCGGAGCTTCCACAGCAGCAGGAGCACCAGGACCGCGCAGCCGGCGAGGCGGAGCCAGGCGCGCTGTCCGCCGCCCAGCAGGAGGAACGCCTCCAGGGGGAGCACCAGGAGGGCGGCCGCCAGGGCTGCCCTGTTGTAGCCCGTCCAGGCCCTCACCATGACCCGTTCGGCCATCGCCGCTCCGTCCGCCGGGGCGGTGGGTCCCTGTTCGGCGAGGAGCGCGGGACGGACCGCCACGACCATGACCACCCCGCCCCCGATCGTGAGGGCGAGGAGCAGCCGCTCCAGGGACAGCAGGAAGTCGAGCACGCGGAAGTCCTGGGGTCGCAGGGATCCCGGGAAGACCCGGACCGGCGGCCAGCATAGGCGTTCGAATCCGGACATCGGCCTGTAACCGCGGGTATCGATAAGGGCGTTCGGAAGGATCCGGCCCCCCGGACGCCGGACGTCGCCCGCCGGCCCGGGAGCTTCTCCCGGGCCGGCGGGCGGTCTCGCGGGGGTCAGGCCTGCGGGGTGTCCTCCCGCCACTCGGCCTCCCACGTCAGGGTCAGCCCCGCGTACAGGTAGCGGCTCGCCTCGATGGCCAGCAGCATGACCGTGTCGCCGGGGCGGATCCGGCCGGTCCGCCACCCCTCGTCGAGGGCGAGCGGGACCGCGGCGGAACCGGTCGCGCCGACGGCGTCCAGGTTCTCGACGATCTTCTTCTGGAGCTCCGCGTAGTCCTCCTTCGGCAGGCCCGCCTCCTCGAACTCGCGGCTGAAGTACTCGGCGTTGCCCTCCGGGAGGACGCAGGCGTCCAGGTCGGAGACGGTCAGGCCGGAGCGTTCGAGCATGTCGCGGAGGCCCTCGACGAACACCCGGGGACCGAACTCGGCGGTGCCGTTGATGTCCAGGCGGATGTCCATGAGCCGGGCCCGCTCGCGCTGGACGGCCAGCGGGGTGTCCGTGCCGCCGCCGACGACCAGCATGCCCGGCTTGCGCCCGCCGCCGAGGCACCCGGTCGCGAAGACCGGGTCCACGCCCGGCCGCGCGGCCGCCGACCCGGCGGGCCCGGCCCGCAGCACCATCGCGCCCGCGCCGTCGCCGAAGGTGTGGGCGGTGAGCCGGTCGCGCATCCGCACCTTCTGCGGGTCGCGGCCCAGGTACACGGGCGCGAGCAGCGGCGAGATGGACTCGGCCCCGATGACCAGGGCGGTGCGGTACGTGCCGTCCGCCAGCAGGCGGCGCGCCGTGTCCAGGGCCTGCACGGCGCCGACGCAGCCCGCCCGGAACTCCATCACGGCGCACCGCTCCAGGCCGAGCCGGTCCATGACCAGGGTGGCCGCGGCGGGCAGCGGGTTGTCGGGGCTCGCCGTCGACATGACGAGGAGGTCGACCTCGGCCGCCTCCACACCGGCCCGCCCCAGCGCCTGCCGGGCCGCGGCCGCCGCCATCTCGGCCGTGCCGGAGTGGTGTTCACCCGTGCGCGGGTCGACGATCCAGTGCCGCTGCCGCACCTCGATGCTCTCCAGCAGGTCGTCGGGGAGCGGACCGCACAGCGACGCCAGGGTCTCGTTGTCGATCGGCGGGCCGGGCAGGTGCGCCCCGGTGCTGAGGACGCTCACGCTCCGGGCTTCTCTGGAAGGGGGGATGGCCATGACTCACGAACGCCTTTCCGGTCGCAGTACGAGACTGATGTGGGTGCCGCCGAGCGACGAGCTGTTGACGAGGACGGGGCCGGCGGGAAGCCCCCGCGACCAGCCCGTGAGGGCCAGGACCGCGTTCAGGTGGGCGCCCGCGCCGACCGGTTCGCCGATCACGCGCTTCGGGGCGTGGACGGGGGCGTCCGCGCCCAGGCGGGCCAGCGCCCGCTCCTCGGGACGGTCGACGGCGGCGACGCCCACCGCGTTGGCCCACACGCCGGTCAGCTCCCCGGGCTCCAGGCCCGCGTCGGCGAGCGCCAGCCGCATGGCCCGGTGCTGGCCCGCGCCCCGGGGGTCCCAGCGGCCCGCGCCGACGGCGTCGTACGCGGCGCCGTGCCCGGTGATCTCCGCCAGCACGTGGGCCCCGCGCGCCCGGGCGTGGGACTCGCGCTCCAGGAGGAGGGTGATGGCGCCCTCGGTGAGCCGGAAGCGCCGGCCGGCGGGGCCGCCGATCAGCGGCAGCCGCCGGTAGGCGTCGATCACGGTGTCCGTGAGGTCGTCGACCGCGGGGCAGAGGACGGCGTCCGCGGTGCCGGTGCGCAGCATGTCGCGGGCGATGCACAGGGCGGAGGCTCCGGCCGCGTGGGCCGCGGTCGCGGTCGAGGTGGGGCCCTTCGCGCCGAGGACCATGGCGATCTGGCCGGCGGCGGCGTTGAAGACGGTGTTGGGGAAGTGGGCGGGGCTGGCCGCCGCCGGGCCCTCCTCCATCACGGGCCGGAAGAAGTCCTCGATGCTGCGGAGCGGGCCGAGCCCGCTGCCGAGCACCACGCCGACCCGGGGGCCCGCCTCCAGGCCCGCCTCGCCCAGCGCCTTGCGGCAGGAGGCGATGGCGAGCTGCCCCAGCCGGTCAACGCGGCGGCGCTCCCGGGGGCTGAGGTGGTCCTTCGCCGGGAACGCGTAGCGGAGCGCCCCGGCGTCCTCCTGCGGCTCCCCGGCCCCGTTCCCGTACGCCTCCCACAGCGCGTCGGCGGAGTCGCCTGCCGCGGTGAGCGCGCCCACCGCGGTGATCACCACACGTTCGTCCCACGGGGCGGTCGGCCGGTTCGGCCGGGGGACGCCCGGGCGCCCGAGGGCGAGGGTGGCGTTGGCGCCGGCGAAGGCGAAGTTGTTCGACAGTGCCGTGTCCATGACGCGGGGACGGGCGCGGCCGGGGACGGCGTCGAGCCCGCAGCGCGGATCGGGCGCGGTGAAGCCCGCGGTGGGCGGCGCGGTCTGCTCGCGCAGGGCGGCGATGGTCGTGATGGCCTCCACGGCGCCCGCGGCGCCCAGCAGGTGGCCGATCATCGACTTGGTGCTGCTCAGGGCCACGTTCCGGGCGGAGGCGCCGAGCGCGGCCCGGACGGCGTTGCTCTCCGCCGAGTCGTTCTTCGGCGTGCCCGTGCCGTGCCCGTTGATGTACGAGACGTCGTCGGCGGTCAGGCCGGAGGTGTCCAGGGCGGCGCGGATCGCCCGCGCGGCGCCCTCGCCGTCCGGGTGCGGGGCCGTGGCGTGGTGCCCGTCGGAGGACAGGCCGTAGCCGAGGACGTCGGCGAGGACCGTGGCGCCGGCGGCCCGCGCCACGGACTCCTCGACGAGGACGAGCATGCCGCTCCCCTCGCCGAGGGACAGTCCGTCGCGGTCCCGGGAGTACGGTGCGGCCGGGGTGCGCGAGAGCGACTCCAGGCTGCTGAAGCCGGCGAACGCGGTCTCGGTGAAGGCGTCGGTGCCGCCGACCAGCATGGCGTCGGCGCGACCGGCCCGGATGGTCTCCAGCGCGTGGGCGACGGCGTGCGCCCCGGAGGCGCAGGCCGTGTTGACGGAGACGACGGGGCCCTTCAGCCCGAAGGCGTCCGCGAGGATCTCGGCGATGCCGTGGGGCGAGACGAGGAGCAGCTGCCGGGCGTCGCCGGGGCGGGCGTCGTCGGTGTGGGCCCGGCGCAGGACCCGCTCCCCGCTGACCGTGCCGCCGTTGCAGCTGCCGAGGGCGACCCCCCAGCGCTCGGGGGCGAGGCCGAGCAGGCCGTGCGGCGCCATGGCCTCCTCGGCCGCGGTGAGCGCGAGGTCGACGGCGGGTTCGCGCTCGGTGGCGCCCAGGCCCGCCACGTAGTCGTAGCCGGCCTCGGGGTAGGGCAGGACCTGGCCGCCGAGGGTCGTCCCGTACCCCTCCATGGAGCGGCCGCGGACCTCCGTGATGGCGACCTGCCCGGCGCTGACCCCCTTCCAGAGCAGGTCGGCGCCGACGCCGTGCGAGGTGACCGCCCCGAGGGCGACCACGACGACCCGCCGGTCCTCCCGGCCCGGCCCGTCGCCGGCCGCCGGGACCGCTTGCTGATCGCTGGTCATGTCAGCTCCTCTCTCGCCCCGTGCGGAGCGACAACGCGGCCGCTTGGCCTTCCAGGCCCCGGGCCAGTGCCAGGGCGGTGCGGGGCGCGGACGCGCGCGGCGCGCCGGGCACCCAGTCCAGGTCGCACCCCGGTGCGGGCTTGTGGTGGTTGAGGGTGGCGGGGACGGTGCCGCTGTGCAGGGCGAGGGCGGCGACGGCCGCGTTGAGCGCGCCGGCGGCGCCGACGAGGTGCCCCGTCTGCGGCTTCACGCTGCTGATCTGGGCGCCGGCCGCGTCGGCGGCGAGCGCGTCCCGCAGCGCCAGGGCCTCGCTGCGGTCGCCCTGCGGGGTGGCGCAGCCGTGCGCGGCGACGTAGTCGGTGGCGGCCGGCCGGCCGGCGTCCCGGACCGCGTGGCGGATGGCCCGGGCGAGGCCGCGGGCGCGCGGGTGGGTGCCCGGGGGCCGTACGCAGTCCATGCCGGCGCCGAAGCCGTCGATCTCCGCGTAGACGCGGGCGCCGCGCGCGAGGGCCCGTTCGCGTTCCTCCAGGACGAGGATCGCGGCGCCCTCGCCGAACACGGAGCCGCTGTGGTCCCGGTCGAAGGGCCGGCAGGCCTCCGCGCCGAGGTCGTTGCGGTCGGTCAGGACCCCGAGGGAGTCCATCTTGGACATGCTCCACCAGGAGGTCGGTTCGTCGTAGCCGCCGGCCAGGACGACGTCGCACTCTCCGCGCCGGACGGCGCGGAAGCCGCGTCCGACGGCGGTGGCCGAGGCGTCGGCCGTTCCCGAGAAGTAGTCGTTGGCGCCGCGGATGCCGTACCGCTGCGAGATGTGGAACGCGGCGGCGGGCTGGAGCCCTTCGAGGAAGAAGAGCGGGGCGAGCAGCGAGGACGCCTCGCGGCCGAGGCGGGCCAGGTCGGGCTCGCCGCTCTCGGTGCGGACCTCGTCCACTCCGGCGATGAGCCCGTCCATGTCGGGCATGTCCTTGTTGCTGCCGAGGAAGAGGCCGCTCCGGTAGCCCTCCAGGTCCCCGGTGCCGTCCAGGCCCGCGTCGGCGGCGGCGAGCTGGGCGCCGACCAGCGCGAGCTGGTCCCCCCGGCACAGCATGCGCAGGGTGCGCCGGGGGATGCGGGAGCCGGGTTCGAAGCCGGTGATCTGCACGCCGAGCCGGGTGCGGAGCGGCGACGGGTCGTAGCCGGTGAGGGGGCGGACGGCGCTCTCGCCGGCCAGGAGGGCCTTCCAGGTGGCGTCCACGCCCTCGCCGAGGGCGGTCAGGAGGCCGATCCCGGTGACGACGACGCGGCGCGGGCCGGCCGCGGCGCTCAGGGTGCTCATGTCTCCTCCACGACGGTCAGGGCGAGCGTGCGCACGCCGACGACCACGCGGTCGCCGACCCGGGCCTCGGCGGTGAACCGGGCGGTGCCGCCGGCCCGTTCCACGAGCCGCACCCGCAGTTCCAGCTCGTCGCCCGCGGTGACGAAGTGCCGGAACCGGACGCCGGAGGCACCGGACGTCGTCCAGCGCTCCGGCGCGTCCGGGTCGCACACGACGGCGGCCAGGGCGGCCAGGCTCTCCAGCGCCAGCACGCCCGGCAGGACGGGCTTGCGGGGGAAGTGGGTGGTGAACACCTGGAGGGTGTTCGGGATGTTCCGGACGGCGGTGGCCCCGGCGCCGGGCGCGTGCTCCAGCAGCCGGTCGAAGCCGGCGAGCGGGGAGGCGGCGCGGGGCGCCGGCCGGGTGTCGGACGGGATCATGTGTCCTCCCTGAACGCGCCGACCACCAGGCTCGTGTTGCTGCCGCCGAACGCGAACGCGTTGACCACGGCGGTCGTGACGCGCGCGGGCCGGGCGACGTGCGGCACGTAGTCCAGGTCGAGCTTCCGGTCGGGGGTGTCGAGGTTGAGGGTGGGCGGTACGACTCCGGTGCGGATCGCGCCGAGGGCGGCGAGCGCGTTCAGCGCGGCTCCGGCGGCCGTGAGGTGGCCGGCCATCGACTTGGGCGAGCTGACCAGGAGCCGGTGGGCGTGGTCGCCGAAGACGCTCTTGATGGCGTTCGTCTCCGACAGGTCGTTGCCGTACGTGCTCGTCCCGTGGGCGACGACGTACTGGACGTCCTCGGGGGCGAGCCCGGCCTCGTGCAGGGCACCGGCCATCGCCTCGGCGGCCCCCGCGCCGTCGGGCGGGGAGTCGGTGATGCGCCAGGCGTTCATGGTGCTCGCGTAGCCGAGGACCTCGCCGAGGATCCGGGCGCCGCGGGCGCGTGCCGCCTCCAGTTCCTCCAGCACGAACACCACGGCGCCCTCGCCGATGACGAAACCGGAGCGGTCGGCGTCGAAGGGCCGGGAGGCCCGTTCGGGCGCGTCGTTGTACTCCTCGGTCATGGCGCCGAGCAGGCTGAAGCCGAGGATGTCGCACCAGCTGGTGAGCGAGTCGTGGCCGCCGGCGAGCATCAGGGTGGCGTCGCCCTCCTGGAGGCAGCGGAACGCCTCGCCGATCGCGTGGGCGGAGCCGGAGCAGGCGGTGCTCACCCCGATGGCGGGCCCGTGGGCGTCCATGACCTGGGCCAGGGCGCTGAGGGGGAGGTTCTGGTCGTCCCGCAGGACGTCCGTGGGCCGGCGGGGCAGGAAGGCGTCCGGGCGTCCGGTCTCCGCGCGCAGGGCGCCGATGTCGGTCAGCTGCCGCAGTTCGGGGCGGCCCACGCTGGCGCCGAGGGCGATGCCGCGCGCCTCGGGACCGTGCGGGCCGTAGCCGTCGCCGGATTCCGTGCCGAGGCCCGCGTCCCTCAGGGCTTCGAGGCCGGCCGCGATGCCGAACCGGCCGGCGCGGGAGAAGCGGCCGGGCCTCAGCTGCGCGGGGAGGGCCGTGCGGGCGTCGAAGCCGCGGACCTGGCCCGCGATGCGCACGGGGAACCCGGTCGGGTCGAAGAGCCGGAAGCGGTCGACGCCGGACCGGCCGGCGCTGAGGCCGTCCCAGGTCGAGGGGGCGTCGTTGCCCAGCGGGGTGACGGCGCCGGCGCCGGTGAGGACCACGCGGCGCCGGTTCACGGGCTGCCGGTTCACAGGGCGGCTCCCACGGGTGCGGCCGGGGCCTTGTCGCCGAGGAGCATCCGCGCCATGCGCCGCGTGTCCTCGGGGTCGTCGAGCTCCTCGGCGTCGATGAGCGCGCACATGATGCCGCGGGCTTCCAGGACCGTGCGTCCGCCGCTGGTGACCCGCCCGTCGACGACGGCGGCCTCCCCGCTGGACGAGACGACGTGGGCCTCCATCCGCAGGACGTCGCCCGGCCGGACCGGGGCGCCGCCGACGACCTCGCCCACGGTCAGGAGCGCGGCGCGGCTGCGGTGGTCGGTGCTGAGCATGATCAGCCAGGTCCCCGCCTGGCACAGGGCTTCGAGGGACAGCCCGAGCGGCAGCCGGGGGCCGTCCGGCGTCCGCTGCCACAGGTCCTCGTGGACCGAGGTGACCTTCCGGGCCGTGATGTGCTGGTGGGGCGTCCAGGAATCGATGCGATCGATGAGGTGGAACCGCACGGAACCGCTCCTCTCCGGAGCAACGGGTGGGAGGTGGTCAGGGGTGGCCCATGCCGAGCTGGGCGGTGAGCCCGCCGTCGATGTGCATCAGCTCGCCGGTGACGTACGAGGCGTCGGGGCCGGCCAGGAAGAGGACGCCGGCCGCGACCTGCTCGGCCGTGGCGAAGCGGCGGAGCGGGATCTGCTTGCGCATGCCGGCGCCGCCGTGCTGGGCCAGCACGTCGTCGACGAGTCCGGTGGGGACGATGCCGGCGATCACCGCGTTGACCCGCACGCCGAAGCGGGCGAGTTCGATCGCGGTGCTGCGGGTGAAGGCGTTCAGGGCCCCCTTGGAGGCCGCGTAGTTGGACTGGCCGGGCCAGCCGCGCTCGCCCATGACGGAGGAGAGGTTGACGATCGCGCCCTCCCCCTGCCGCATGAACTGCTCGGCCACGGCCCGGGTGCAGTGGTAGGCGCCGCCGAAGTTCACCCGCATGACGTGGTCCCAGCCGTCCGCCGGCATGTCCCAGAGGAGGCCGTTGCGCGTGATGCCGGCGTTGTTGATCAGGACGTGGAGTCCGCCGAGGGCCTCGGTGGCCTCGGCCACGAGCGCCGTGGCCTGCGCGGGGTCCGAGACGTCGGCCTGGAGGGCCACCGCCCGCCCGCCGCTCTCCTCGATCTCCCCGACCAGGGCCAGGGCCTCGTCCTTGCCGGCCCGGTAGTTGACGGCGACGGCGGCGCCCTGGGCGGCGAGGGCGAGCGCGATCGCCCTGCCGATGCCGCGACCGCCACCGGTCACCAGGGCCGCTCGGTTCTCGAAGTTCATCCGGATCGCTCTCTCGGTAGCCGGTGGGCACCGGGGCCGGTGCCGGGGTCCGGGACGGGGGCCGTCCCGGGGGTCGTCTCGGGGTCCGGTACGGGGCTCGTCCCGGGGGCCGTCTCGGGGTCCGTCTCAGGGGCGGCGCAGACGAGCACGACGTGGGCGACGGCCAGCTCCGCCGTGTGCGACAGGCTCACGTCGGTGCGCCGTACGCGGCGGTTCCCGGCGGCCAGGGCGGCGCGGCCGCGCAGGTTCAGCCGGGGCCGGCCGGAGCGGTCGTTGACCACTTCCACGTCCGTCCAGTCCATTCCGGCCGCCCCGGTGCCGAGCGCCTTCATGACCGCCTCCTTGGCGGCGAAGCGGGCGGCGAGGTGCTCCTCCGACCGGCGGGGGCGGGCCGCGCAGTAGGCGAGCTCCCGGTCGGTGAAGATCCTCGCCGCCACCTCGGGGCCGCCGACGAGGAGCCGCCGCAGCCGCTCCACGTCGACGAGGTCCGTGCCGACGCGGACGTCAGGCAGCACGGTCGGCGGCGCGCGAGCGCAGCAGGTCGATCAGGTTCTGCACGGTGAACAGCCCGAGCACGCCGTCCGCGGTCAGCGGGGCGTCCAGCTGGGAGCGGTCGAACTGCGGCAGCACCTTCTCCAGGTGGGTCAGCCCGGTGTCGTTGACGACCTCGTTCTCGTCGCCGAACTCCTCGTCGGGTATGCCGCCCTGGAGCAGCTCGCCGATGTCCGCGACGGTCACCTTGACGCCGGTGATCCGCTCGATGCGGAAGAGGATGTCGAGCAGGTCGATGGACTCCGCGCCGAGGTCGCCGAGGAGGGTCGCCTCGGCCTGGACCTCGGACTCCTCGATGCCGAGGGCGTCGGCGACGGCCTCCTGGACGGCGGCGAGGATGTCGACGGCAGTGGTCATGGAACGGCCTCGTTTCGTGTGTGGTTCGCCCCGTGCGGGCGCACGGGGACGGAGCGGTGCGAGCCGGACGGATCAGGCGGGCACGGGGAGCGCCGGGACGCTTTCGAGCGACCGGGCGAGTGCCTCGATCTGCCGGGAGTCGTGGGTGCTGCGGGCGGTGGCGCCGGGGAGGGTGCCGCGGACGAAGCCGCAGAGCACACGGCCCGGGCCGACCTCGACGTAGGTGCGCGTGCCCGCGGCCTCCGCGGTGCGCAGGACGTCCACCCAGCGCACCGGGGCGGCCGGCTGGCGGGCCAGCAGCAGGCGGGCCTCCTCCCCCGAGGAGAGCGGACGGCCGGTGACCGAGCTGAGGACGGGGCGGACGGGCCGGCGGAAGGCGACGTCCGCCAGCTCGGCGGCGAGCAGCGGCTCCACGGCCCGCATGAGCGAGCTGTGGAAGGGCGCGCTGACGGGCAGCGGTACGACCCGCTCCGCGCCGGCCTCCGCGGCCCTGCGCGCCACCGCGGCGACGGCCTCACGCTCTCCGGCGACGACGGTCTGGGAGGCGTCGTTGTAGTTCGCCACCTCGACCGGCGCGGACAGACCGGGGTCGGCGCAGAGCGCCTCCACCCGGGCGGCGTCGAGGCCGATGACGGCGGTCATGCCGCCCGGCGTCGCGCGTCCGGCCTCGGCCATGAGCTGCGCCCTGCGGCGGACGAGCCGGAGGGCGTCGCCCGCGTCCAGGACCTCGGCGGCCACCAGCGCGGCGTACTCGCCGAGGCTGTGGCCGGCGACCGCGTCGGGGACGAAGCCGTGTTCCTTCCGGAGCGCCTCGTGGACGGCGAGGGAGACGGCGAGCACGGCGGGCTGGGTGAGCTCGGTGCGGGACAGCTCGGCCGCGGATCCGGTGGTGCAGAGCTCGGCGAGCGGCAGGTCCAGCAGTTCACCGGCCTCGTACAGGAACCTGCCCGCGCTGCGGGGGTACCGCTCCAGCAGGTGGCGCGCCATTCCCGGTCGTTGGGATCCCTGTCCGGGGAACATGGCCAGCGTCGCTGACATCGGTCGGCCGCCTTTCTTGGCCTGGGGAGTAAGGGGGGCCGGGCGGTGAGGAGTTCCCGGCACGTCCTTCACTCTGGCGGCCGCGGGTGGACGAAACCCTTATCCCTTCTTGAAGCGGGCGACGGATTCCCAACACGATCGAAACGGAACCGGGAAGGCCCGGGCGGGCAGGGGGAACCCTGCCCGCCCGGGCCTTCCTTCAGGGGCGGGGCGCGGCGGTCACCGCTCCTCGGGGAGGTCTCCCCGCCGCTGCTCCGCGGTCTCGCGCAGGTGCCGTACGCGGCGGACGAAGACCCGCCGCACGCCGGTCAGGCGGTAGGCGGGGCCGCCCGGTCCGCCGGCGTCGTGCACGTCGAGGAAACCGGCCTCCACCAGCACGTCGAGCAGTTCCTCGTGGTCCGTGGGGGCGCCCGGCACGCCGGAGTGCGCTCCGGTCGAGTCCGGCCGGATGACGGCCGGGGCGTCGCTCAGCGCCAGGAGCAGCCGGGCGGCCGGGCGGGGGAGCTGCCGGTAGGCGGAGGTCAGCCGTTCGCAGATGTCGAGGGAGCCGTAGCTGAGGGTCTCCAGGTTCTGCTCGCCGGCCTCGATGCGCCGGACGAGGCGCGCCAGGGAGGTGTGGGGGCGGGCCAGCAGCCGGTTGGCGAGGGCGCGGAGGATGAGGGGGTGGCCCTCGCACATGTCGACGAGCCGGCGGGCCCGGTCGGGTTCGTCGCGGGTCCGGTCCGGTCCGATCAGGTTCTCCAGCAGGGCGAGGCCGGCCGCGGGGTCCAGGCGCGGGACGGGCACGACGTCCGCGTTGACGGGGCGGAGGGAGGGCCGGCGGGTGGCCACCAGGACGCCGCAGTGCCGTTCGGCGGGCAGGAGCGGCTGGATCTGTCTCTCGGACTCCGCGTCGTCCAGCACGACGAGCACGCGTCTGCCGTGCAGTCCGCTCCGGTACTCGTGGACGAGGGCGCTCGGGTTCTCGTCGGGGTCGTGTGCCACGCCGAGCTGGCGCAGCAGCAGGGAGAGCGCGGTCTCGGTGCGGAGGGGTTCGCCGGTGCTGCCCTGGAGGTCCAGGTAGAGCTGGCCGTCCGGGTAGACGGCGGCCATGCGGTGGGCGATGTGCACGGCCAGGGCGGTCTTCCCGATGCCGGGGCTGCCGACGAGGACGACCCGCCCGGAGGCCTCCGGTGCCAGCGCCGCGCGGACCGCCTCGGTCTCGGTCCGCCTGCCGACGGGGGCGGGGACGTCGCGCGGGAGCATGCAGGGGATCCGCGACGCCTGCGCGGGCGCGGGTGCCGGCGCCGGCTCGGACGCGGAGGCGGGCGCGGGTGCGGGCGGGGCGATCGCGGCCCCGGCGGGGGGCGCGGTGTCGTCCGGGAGCGTCCCGGTCAGGATCTGGGTGTGCAGTTCCTGGAGCCGGGGGGCGGGGTCGGTGCCGAGCTCCTCGGCGATGAGGAGGCGGGCCCGCTCGTAGTGCCGGAGCGCTTCGGCCTGCTGCCCGGAGGCGTACAGGCTGCGGATGAGCTGTTCGTGGAGCAGTTCGGCGAGGGGGTCGTGGAGGAGGGCGTGGCGGAGTTCGGCGATGACGGTGATGCCGCGGCCCGCCTGCCGTTCGGCCTGCGCCCATTCGACGAGGGCGTCGTTCTTGAGCTGCCGGAGTCCCTGGCGCATCCGCAGCGCCCATTCGTCGTCGACGCCGGTGAGCGGGTCGCCCTTCCACAACTGGAGTGCCTCGTTGAGGACCTGGCACCGCCGGGGGCTGTTCGGGGGCAGGGCCCGCGCCTGGGACAGGAGACCGCGGAAGCGGTGCAGGTCCACCTGCTCGGGCGCGATGTCGAGGAAGTAGCCGGCCGGGTTCCGCATGATGTGGACGGGCTGGCCGCCGTCGTAGGTCTGGCCGGCGAGGATCCGGCGGAGCCGGGCGATGTACGTGTAGACGACGTTCCGGGCACCGGCCGGGGGCGATCCGCCCCACACCCGGTCGATCAGCGTGTCGATGGTGACGGGCTGCCTCGGTTCCATCAGCAGGGCCGTCAGGAAGCTCCGTTGACGCGCGGGTCCGAGGTCGATCTGCCGTTCGCCGATCAACAGCGAGACCGGACCCAGGACTTGGAATTCTGCCCTCATTCTCATATCCCCCATGAATGATGTCGACGAAGGGTGCGGCCCGTCCTCCGGCGCCGTTGCCGGTTCGGGGCCGCACCCTCCTTCGTGCTGTGGTGCTGTGGTGCTGTGGTGCTGTCCGCCGGGAGCATGCCGGTGGGCGGCCCCGGTTGCGCGGGTGCCGTCCACCGATCATGCGCTACCGCCGACGTCCCCTGCGTGGCGGTCCTGGTTGTTCCCGGCGCGTACGGGTCAGTTCCGTCCCGCGGTCTCCCGGGGGACGGCTCCGTCGGCCGGGCCCCGTGCGCCCGGCGTCGCCGCGGGCGGCTCCTCCCGGTGACCGTAGCGCTGCCAGAACCGGGCCAGCGGAGCGGGGGCCCACCAGTTGGCGGCCCCGAAGAGGCGCATGGCCGCCGGGACGAGCAGCGAGCGGACCACCAGGGCGTCGACGGCGATGGCGATGGTGAGTCCGACGCCGATCATCTTGATGAAGGTGATGCCGGAGGTGGCGAACGCGGCGACGACCACGATCAGGAGGAGGGCCGCGCTGGTGATGATGGATCCGGTGCGCTGGAGGCCGGTGGCGACCGACTCGGTGTTGTCGTGGGTCCGGTCCCACTCCTCGCGGACCCGGCTGAGCAGGAACACCTCGTAGTCCATGGAGAGTCCGAAGGCGATCGCGAAGATCAGCACGGGCTGGTTGGCGTCGACGGTGCCGGTCGCGGTGAAGCCGAGCCAGTCGGCCAGGTGGCCGTACTGGAAGATCCACACGATCGCCCCGAACGAGGCCGTCAGGGACAGGGCGTTGGTGAGCAGCGCCTTGAGGGGCAGGAGGACGGATCCAAAGGCCAGGAAGAGGGCGACGAGGGTGACGGCGCCGATGAAGCCGAACATCCACGGCAGCATCGTGGCCACGTCGTCGAGCTGGTCGACGAGCTGGGCGCTGCGGCCGCCGACGAGGACGTCGGCGGCGCCGGGCGCTTCCACGGCCCTGATGTCGTCGACCAGTTCACGGGCCTCGGTGGAGTTCGGGTCCAGTTCGTGGCGGACGAGGATCTCGGCGTCGGCACCGCGCGCGGCGCCGACCGCCGCGCTGTCGGCACCGGGCACCTCGCCGAGGCGCTGGACGTAGCCCTCCAGGCCCGCGGGGTCGGCGCCGCGGACGGAGACCACCACCGCTTCGGCCTCGTTGGCCGGGAACCGCGCGTCGAGGACCTCGCTGACCTCGCGGCTCGTCGAGGTGGAGGGCAGCGCCCGCTCGTCCACGGAGCCGAACACGACGTTGCGGAAGGGCAGTCCGAGGAGGACGAGGGCGGCGACGGTGAGCACCAGGTAGAGGCCGGGGCGCTTCATGACGCTGCGGGCGAGCCTGTACCAGCCGCCCTGCGCCGCTCCGGCCACCGTGCCGGTCACCCCGGCGCGGAGGGGGACGGGCGTGTCGCGGCGCCGGCCGAGGCGGACCCGGCCGGAGTCGATGCGGTGTCCGAGCAGGCTGAGGACGGCGGGCAGCACGGTGAGCGAGGTGACGACGGCCATGAGGACGGCGGCGAGGCCGCCCATGCCCATGGAGCGCAGGAAGACCTGCGGGAAGACCATGAGACCGGCGAGGGAGATGCCGACGACGAGGCCGGAGAAGGCGACGGTCCGGCCGGCGGTGGAGACGGTCCGTTCGACCGCGTCGGGGACGGAGCGGCCGGCGCGGAGCTCCTCCCGGAACCGGCTGATGAGGAACAGCGAGTAGTCGATGGCCAGCCCGAGGCCGAGCATGGTGACGATGTTGACGGAGAAGACGGAGACGTCCGTGGCGAGGCTGAAGGCCCGCAGCACGGCGAAGGAGCCCAGCACCGCCACGACGCCGACCAGCAGGGGCATGGAGGCGGCGACGGCGCTGCCGAAGACGAAGAGCAGCAGCAGGAGCAGGATCGGCATGGAGAGGGCCTCGGCCCGTCCGATGTCGCTGCCGACCTGGTCGCCGAGTTCCTGGCTGACGGCCGTCTGGCCGCCGAAGCGGACGTCGAGGCCCGTCCCGGCGACGGCCTTCTCCAGGGCGTCGCGCAGGGCCGGGAAGGCCTCGGTGCGGGCGTCCTCGTCCTTTTCGGCCAGGGTCAGGACGGCGTAGGTGGAGCGTTCGTCGTCGGAGACCAGGGCGGCGGACCGGGTGGTCCAGTAGGTGACGGTGCGGGCGAGCGGGGTGCCCTCGGCCGCCGTGTCCAGGGAGCCGGTGACGGCCGTGCGGTAGGCGGGGTCGTCGACGGTGAGCTTCTCGCTGGAGTAGAGGACGATGACGTCGGCGGCCTGCCGCCCGAAGGTCTCCTCCACCCGGGCGGCCGCGCGCGCCGACTCGGTGTCCGCGCTCTGGAAGCCGCCGGAGGTCAGCGCGCCGAAGACGCCGGTCCCCCAGACGGCGCCGAGGACCAGGAGCACGCCCGCGGCTGCGAGGAGGGCCTTCGCACGTCGGTGCGTGAATCTGCCGAGTGCTGTGAACACGTGGGTTTCCCCTTCGGTGGGTGGTTTCGGCGCGGCCGGCACGCGGCGGGCCGGTCCGGGTCAGGACTGCGGTACGGAGGTGCGCCAGCGGGTGCCGTAGCGGGCGTCGGCCTCGACGCTCTTGAAGGCGCCCCGGTCCCAGCCGACGCGCATGATCAGCTGCCGGGTGCGGACGGCCGCCGGGTGGGACCAGGAGCCGAGCCGGCCGAGGACCCGGGCGGCCCGCTGCATCGAGGCCGTGCGCGGCTTGCGCTCCTCCTCGTACGCGGCGAGGGCGGCGGCCGTGTCGGGGGAGGCGGCCAGGTGCTCGGCGAGGACGGCGGCGTCCTCGATGGCCTGGCAGGCTCCCTGGCCGACGTTGAACGACATGGGGTGGGCGGCGTCGCCGAGGAGGGTGACCAGGCCCTGGCCCCAGCGCGGGTCGGGGGCGCGGTCGACGACGTCGGTGCGGATGACGGTGGCCTCGTCGGTGGCGGCGAGGAGCGCCTCGACCGGGCCGTGCCAGCCGCGGTGGCGGTCGGCTATCCGGTCGAGGACGCCGGGGGCGTCGGAGCCGCCCGCGGGGCCGTTCTCCACGCTCATCCAGTGCACCCGGCCGGGGGCGATGTCGTAGTAGACGAAGCGGGTGCCCCGGCCGAACATCGAGCAGAACGAGCCGGCCGGGACGGTCTCCGGGCCGACCTCGGCGATGCCGCGCCAGGCGACGCACCCGGCGTACTGCGGGGCGGTGCGGCCGATGAGGGAGGCGCGGACGGCGGAGCCGATGCCGTCGGCGCCGACGAGCAGGTCGCCGTGGAGGGCGTCGCCGTCGGAGAGGTCGACGGTGACGCCGTCGCCGTCCTGCCGGAAGCCGGTGACGGCGGTGCCGGTGCGGACGGTGGTGTCGGTGAGGCCGCCGCGCAGGGCGTCGTGCAGGGCGCTGCGGGCGATGGCGACGGTGGGCTGCCCGTACCGGTCGGCGAACTCCCCCACCGGCCAGGAGCCCAGCCGGTCGCCCCGCCAGGTGCGGAACTCGCAGAACCGCTGCACGGGGGCGACGCGGAGGACGTCGTCGACGACGCCGAGGCTCTCCAGGGCGAGCATGGCGTTGGTCCACAGGTGCAGTCCCGCGCCGCCGACGCGGAGTTCGCCGGCGCGTTCGAGCACGGTGACGCGGAGGCCGGCCCGGTTGAGGGCCAGGGCGGCGGCCATGCCGCCGATGCCGCCGCCCGCGACGATGGCGTGTCGGTTCTCGCTCATGGGATCAGACCTCCTGGGGTGTGGTGGCGGACGCGGGAGCCGGGCACGCGGCGGGGTCGGGGCAGCGCACGGGCCGTTCGGCGAGGCGTTCGGTGATCAGTCCGCCGGCGAGGCGGAAGGTGAGGCGCTGGACGGTGTGGAGCGTGGCGTTCTTCGGGCCGCGTCCGGGGACGCGGCGCAGCGAGCGGCCCTGGAAGTGGACGGTCACCCGGACCTCCCCGTCCCGGGCCTCCAGGGCGTCGAGCCGGTAGGCGGGGGCGTCGTACGAGGCCAGGACCTTGCGGATGCTGTGCCGTACGCCGTCCCGGCCGGCGGGCGCGCCGGGGTAGGGAGAGTGGTCGACGACGTCGGGGTGGTAGAGGTCGTCGACGGCGGAGAGGTCCCGGCCGTTGAGCACTTCGTCGAACAGGCGCCGCACGGTGCGCTCGTTGAGCGCGTCGGCGGCGGGATCGGCGGCGGCCGGGGCGGCGCCGGGGCGTTCCGGTCCGTCCGGTACGGGGCCGGGGCGGCGCGGGATCGCCGCGACGAGGACGGCGGCCAGGGCGAGGAAGGCGGTGCCGGTCCAGAGCGCGGGGGTGAGGCCGTCGGTGAAGGCGCGCGGTGTGGCGTAGCCGCCGCGGGCGGCGAAGACGGCGCCCAGGAGGGCGACGCCGAGGACCCCGCCCAGCTGCCGCAGGGCGTTGTTGGTGCCGGAGGCGACGCCCTGTTCGCGTTCGGGGACCCGGCTCATGACGAGGCTGGCCACCGGTGAGAAGAACAGCGCCATGCCCGTGCCGGTGAGGACCAGCGGCACGACGAGGGCGGAGTACGGGCCTTCCGGTCCCGCGGTCAGGGCGAGCAGTCCGAGTCCCGCGGTCTGGCAGACCATGCCGGCCAGGACGACCGGGCGGCTGCCGAACCGGTCGGAGAGCGCCCCGGCGAGGGGGGCGACGACGACGGGCATGGCGGAGAGCGGCAGGGTGCGCAGGCCGGCCTCCAGCGCGTCGTGACCGAGGGCGATCTGGAGGTACTGGGTCAGCAGGAAGAGCGAGCCGTAGAGGCCGGTGAACATCAGCAGGCTCGCGGCGTTGACGAGGCCGAAGGAGCGGTCGCGGAAGACGCCGAGCCTCAGCATCGGCGCGGGCGCCCTGAGTTCCCAGCCGAGGAAGGCGGCGAGCAGGACGGCTCCGGCGCCGAGCCGGAGCAGGGTGGTGACCGAGGTCCAGCCCTCGGCGTTGCCCTCGATGACGGCCCAGACCACGCCGAGGAGGCCGGCGCTGGCGAGCACCGTGCCGACGACGTCGAGCCGGCCGGTGTCACCGCGGCTCTCGGCCAGCCTGGTGCGGGCGAGGAAGGCGAGGACGGCTCCCAGCGGCACGTTGATCCAGAAGATCCACGTCCAAGACAGGCCCTCGACGATGAGGCCGCCCGCCAGGGGGCCGATGGCCAGGGCGAGGCCGTTGGCCGCTCCCCACAGGCCGAAGGCGAGGCCCCGGCGCTCCTTGGGGACGGCCGCGGTGAGCAGGGTGAGGGTCAGCGGCGCCATCATCGCGGCGCCGACGCCCTGGGCGGCGCGGGCCGCGATCAGCTCGCCGGTGGTGCCGCTGAGGGCCGCCGCGAGGGAGGCGGCGCTGAAGAGGACGACGGAGGCGACGAAGACGCGGCGCCTTCCGAAGCGGTCGCCGAGGGCGGCGCCGAGCAGGAGCAGGACGGCGAAGGTGAGGGTGTAGGAGTTGACGGTCCACTCCAGCTCCTCGATGCCTCCGCCGAGGTCCTGGCGGATCGCCGGCAGCGCGGTGACGACGATGAGGATGTCGAGCGAGGCCATGAAACCGGCCAGCGACGTGACGGCCATGGTCCAGGCGAGCCCCGTGCGGCGCGGGGGCGTGTGCGGGCGGTCGGACACCTTTCCTCCCATGCGGTAGAACATCCGCTCCTCTGCGGGGAGTCGGGTGGGGCCGGGGCGGTTCGAGCCCGGCGCGAGCCAAGGTTTACACAGACAGAAGATCAGTCTCAAGCAGCTTTGCTGTCAATGATAGATTTCTTAATGATGACCGAAGAGGGGATTGCGGGCGCGTCGGAGCTGGTTACCCTGGGGTCATGTCGATTCAGGAACGCCGTGAGCGGGAGTTCAGGAGGCGCAGCCAGCTGATCCTGGACGCGGCCCGCACCCTTGCCGAAGCCGAGGGATGGGGCGCGGTGACCACCCGCCGGATCGCCGAGGAGATCGAGTACAGCCAGCCCGTGCTCTACAGCCACTACCAGGGCAGGGAGGCGATCATCAGCGCCGTCGCCCTCCAGGGCTTCGAGCGGCTGTCCGGCATCCTGCGCAAGGCCCGCACCCGCACCGCCGAACCGGCCGCCGCGCTGCGTCACGTCGTCGACGCCTACCTCGACCTCGCCCGGACCGAACCGGCCCTCTACAGCGCCATGTTCGAGCTGTCGTCGCCGCTGTCCTTCGCCTCCGAGGACACCCCGCCGGCCCTCGTCGAGACCTTCGCCGAGGTGATCTCGGCCGTGGCGGCCCTGCCCGGGAAGCGGGACGTGGAGCTGACGGCCGAGTTCATCTGGGGCGCCCTGCACGGCATGGTCCTGCTCGCCCGGGACAAGCGCCTGCGCCCCGGACTGGAGGAGCAGCGCGTCGAACTCCTCATGGAGTGCGTCATCCCGCCCGAGGCGCACTGAGCTCCGGCGCCCCGCCCCGCACCCGTCTCCGGCCCCTCCCCCGCCCTCCCCTCTCCTGCCCTCCCCGCCCCGTCCGGCCTTCAAGACTTCCTCAAGACCGTGCTCAGGGCGCCCCCGCACGCTGGGGGAAGGCGGCCGGAGGGCCGCGCTCGGTCAGGCCCGCAGACGGAGGGGCATATGAAAGCGGTCCACTTCCACCGCTTCGGCGGAACGGACGTCCTGGAGTACGGAGAGCTGCCGGAGCAGCCGCTCGGACCGGACCGCGTCCGCGTCCGCGTGCGCGCGGCGGGGGTCAACCCCATCGACTGGAAGGCCCGGGAGGGGCTGCTCGCCCCCCTCATGGACACCCTCTTCCCCGTCGTCCCCGGCCTGGACCTGGCCGGCGAGGTGATCGAGGCCGCGCCGGGCGTCACCGAGTACGCCCCCGGTGACGAGGTCATGGGCTTCCTCTGGCCGGACGTGCTCGGCCGCGGCACCTGCGCGGAGACGGTGACGGCGCCCGTGCGGGCGCTCGCCCCCAAGCCCGCCTCGCTGTCGTGGGCGGAGGCGGCCGCCCTGCCGCTGGCCGGGATCGCCGCGTACCAGAGCCTGGTGCACCGGCTGCGGGTCACGGCCGGGGAGACGGTACTGGTGCACGCGGCGGCGGGGGGCGTCGGCGTGTTCGCCGTCCAGATCGCCGTCGCGCTCGGCGCCCGCGTCATCGGCACGGCGAGCGAGCACAACCACGACTTCCTCCGCTCCCTGGGCGCCGAACCGGTCGCCTACCGCCGGAACCTCACCGGGAACGTGCGGGCCCTGGCGCCCGACGGCGTCGACGCGGTGCTGGACGCCGCGGGACGCCGCGCCCTGCGGGACTCCCCCGCCCTGCTCGCCCCCGGCGGACGGCTGGTCTCGGTGGCCGATCCGCAGGCCGTCGCGCTGGGCGGCGGCTACGTGTTCGCGCGCCCGGACCGCGAGGACCTGACCCGGCTCACCGACCTGGCCGAGAAGGGGCTCCTCCGCGTCGAACTGGCCGCCGTCCTCCCCCTGGAGAAGGCCGCGGAGGCCCACCTCCTCGTCCGCGACGGACACACCCGCGGCAAGGTCGTGCTCACGGTGGACTGACCCGCCCCGCCCTCCGGCCCCGGGGCCGGAGGGCACCGGGGCCGGAGGGCACGGGTCAGCGGGCGCCGGTCAGCGGCCGGCGTACGGCAGGAGGGCCATCTCGCGGGCGTTCTTGACGGCGGCGGCGAGGGCGCGCTGCTGCTGGGCGGTGACGCGGGTGACGCGGCGGCTGCGGATCTTGCCGCGGTCGGAGACGAACTTCCGGAGCAGGTCGGTGTCCTTGTAGTCGATGTACGTGATGCCGGCCGCGTCGAGCGGGTTGGGCCGGGACGCGGCGGGCTTGCGGGGTTCGTGGCGTCGGGCCATGTCGGGGTCTCCTTGCGGGAAGGCCGGTCACGGCCGGCCGCGGCGGACCGTGACCGTGACCGTGCCGGCGTACGGGTGGGTGTCAGGCGGCGTCGAGGAGGGAGTCGAAGGCCGCGGGCAGGTGCTTCCAGGCCTCGGGCCCCGCCGCGTACTCCGCGTCCGTCAGGAGGCAGGAGTCGAGGAGCCGTTCCAGGCCGTCGCGGTCGAGGCCGGGCGAGGTGAAGACCAGGTGCTGGCAGCAGTCGCCGTGCTCGGGGTGCCAGTCCAGCGCCGCCGCCGCACGGCGTACGGCCGGGACCAGCTCCCAGGCCGCGTCCGGCAGGGACGCCAGCCAGGGGCCGGCGCTCTCCACGCAGAGCGCGCCGCCGGCCGCGTCCCAGGCGAGCAGGGTGTCGGGGCGGTCGGCGAGCCAGAACCGGCCCCGGCTGCGGGCGGCGGCGCAGCACAGGTCCTCCAGCGCCTCGTAGAGCCGTTCCGGGTGGAACGGGCGGTGGCGGCGCCAGACGAAGGTGGTGACGCCTGCCTCGTCCGCCTCCTGGGGCAGCAGCGCGCACGCGGGGTGCTGGGCGGCGGCCGCGGCGTCGACGTCGAAGCCCGCGAGGGCGGCCCGGGCGAGGTCGGCGGAGTCCGCCGGCACCCGCCGCGCGGTGGGGTGCAGCTGCGCCAGGAGGGCGCGGTCCTCGTCGTCGGCCTCGTCGTTGTCGACGACGGCGAGGACGGGGGCGTACTCCAGCTGCCGGGCCCAGGTGTCGCCCACGGTCCGCCGGTCGGTGGCGGCCGCCGCCAGGCCGGCCTCGGCCAGGTCGTCGCCGTTGGCGAGGTACGGCAGGACGAGGGCGGGGTCGACGGCGGTGATCACGTTCGTCAGGGTCAGGCGGTCCGCGCCGTGGGCGGCGATGACCTCCGCCATGGCCTTCGGCTCGACCGAGTCCCACAGCTCGACCACGGCGAGCCGGGTCAGGCCCCCGTCGGCCAGTCGCTCCAGCTCGGGGACGAGGTCCTCGCGCAGGGCGCAGCAGGCGCAGTCGTCGACCAGGGAGGTCTCCTCCCGCGAGAGGACTCCGTCCGCGTCGCGGATCAGCCGCAGGACGCCGCCGTCGGGTGCCGCCGTCAGGTCGTGGTGCAGGGCCACGCTGCCGGGGACGGCCTTCAGGAGGCGGTCGACGACCTCGGTCCGGGCCTCGGCGTGCAGGCCCGCGACGACGGCGACGGGGAGGCGGTGGGCGTGGGGCATCAGCGGGCACCGTAGCGGCGCTGGAACTTCTCGACGCGGCCGGCGGTGTCGAGGACGCGCGCGGTGCCCGTGTAGAAGGGGTGGCTGGCGGAGGAGATCTCCACGTCGACCACCGGGTAGGTCCGGCCGTCCTCCCATTCGATCGTCTTGTCACCGGTCATGGTGGAGCGGGTGAGGAACGCGGTGCCGGAGGCGGAGTCGCGGAAGACGACCGGTTCGTAGGCGGGGTGGATCCCGGGCTTCATGGCAGGGCCTTTCTGTGGCGCGTCCGTGGTGTGGGGGCGGGTGCGGCGGTCAGCGTTCTTCGCGGAAGTCGACGGGGCGGCCGACGACCGGGTCGTACGTGCGCAGGGTGAGCCGGTCCGGATCATTCCTGCGGTTCTCGCGGGTGACGCAGGTGAAGCCGGTCCCGGCGGTGGAACGGAGCCTGACGACGGGGCGGAGTTCGCTGCGTGCCATGGGCGCTACTATATGGGAACGATTTCCATTACCAATACGCCCCCCGGCGAGAGAGGCGGCCACACCCGTGTCGGCCCACTGCCAACTGACCGGCGCCAAGCCCGGCTTCGGCAACACCATCTCCCACTCCCACCGGCGCACCTCGCGCCGCTTCGACCCGAACGTCCAGCGCAAGCGCTACTGGCTGCCCGGTGAGGGCCGGTACGTCCGGCTGACGCTGAGCGCCCGCGCGATCAAGACCGTGGACGCGATCGGCGTCGAGGCGGCCGTGGCCCGCATCCGGGCGCGCGGAGGGAAGGTCTGATGGCGAAGAAGAGCAAGATCGCGAAGAACGAGAAGCGCAAGGCGGTCGTCGCGCGGTACGCCGCCCGGCGGGCCGAACTCAAGGAGGTCATCCGCCACCCGTCCTCCTCCGACGCCGAACGGGAGGCCGCCCGGGCGGAGTTGCGCCGACAGCCACGCGACGCCAGCGCCACCCGGGTGCGCAACCGCGACAGCGCGGACGGCCGCCCCCGGGGCTACCTCCGCAAGTTCGGGCTCTCGCGCGTGCGCACGCGGCAGCAGGCCCACGCCGGGTTCCTACCCGGAGTCACCAAGTCCTCCTGGTAGGCGCCCACCCCTCCCGCTCGCACGGAGCGCCCGGCGGTCCCGGGAGAGGGGCCACCGGGCGCCCCGTGGGAGCGGCATGACCTCCCAGGCCGTCACGCGGAGCCATATTGATAACGACAGTCGTTTTCATGTAGCTTCTCCGTGTCGAAACCGGACCGAGGAGTCTCACGATGGCCGTCCCCAAGCGGAAGATGTCCCGCAGCAACACCCGCCACCGCCGCGCCCGCTGGAAGGCGGCCACGCCCCGGCTGGTGCCGGTCACCGTCGACGGCGTCGTGCACCAGGTGCCGCAGCGCCTGGTGAAGGCGTACGAGCGCGGCCTCGTCCGCCCGGAGGGCTGAGCACTCATGACGCCCGCCGAACGGCTGCCCGTGACCGTGCTCTCCGGGTTCCTCGGGGCCGGGAAGACCACGCTGCTCAACCACGTGCTCGGCAACCGCGAAGGGCTGCGGGTGGCGGTCATCGTCAACGACATGAGCGAGGTCAACATCGACGCCGCGCTCGTGCGCGGCGGCGAGGCCGCCCTCTCCCGCACCGAGGAGCGCCTGGTCGAGATGACCAACGGGTGCATCTGCTGCACCCTGCGCGACGACCTCCTGGAGGAGGTCCAACGGCTGGCCCGCGAGGGCCGCTTCGACCACCTGCTCATCGAGTCCAGCGGCATCTCCGAACCCCTCCCCGTCGCCGCGACGTTCTCCTTCCCCCGCGACGACGGCGCCACCCTCGGCGACCTCGCCCGCCTCGACACGATGGTCACGGTCGTCGACGCCGCGAACTTCGCGGCCGAACTCGACGGCGGCGACGAACTCGCCGCACGCGGCCTGGACCAGTACGAGGACGACGAGCGCACCGTCAGCGACCTCCTCGTGGACCAGGTCGAGTTCGCCGACGTGCTCGTCCTCAACAAGCTCGACCTGGTCGGCCCCCAGGAGGCCCGCCGGCTGCGGGCCGCCCTCTCCCGGCTCAACCCCGAGGCGCGGATCGTCCCCGCCGTACGCGGCCGGGTGCCGCTCGAACACGTCCTGGGAACCGGCCTGTTCGACGTCGAGAAGGCCCAGCAGGCCCCCGGCTGGGTCAAGGAGCTCAACGGCGACCACGTACCGGAGACCGAGGAGTACGGCATCTCCTCCCTCGTGTTCCGCTCCGACCTGCCGTTCCACCCCGGACGGCTCTGGAGCTTCGTCACCGAGGACTTCGACAGCGGCGCCTTCGGACGCGTCCTGCGCTCCAAGGGGTTCTTCCGCCTCGCCAGCCGCCCCCGGGTCACCGGCCTGTGGTCGCAGGCCGGCTCCGTCGCCCGGTTCGAACCGTCCGGCGTCCACGGCCCGGACACCGCGCAGGGCCAGGAACTGGTCTTCATCGGCACCGGGCTCCGTGCCGGGGCGCTGCGCGCGGCCCTCGACGCCTGTCTCCTCGCGCCGGGCGAGACCGCTCCCGCCGACGACGCCTTCCCCGCCTGGGAGACGTACGGCGTCGAGGACGCCTGCGACCACGAGCGGGCGGCCTGACGGCGGCCCCGCGCACTCCGGTCCGGCACACACCGGGCCGGCGCACACCCGTCCCGCGCGCGCGGCCCGAACCGGGCGGTCAGCCGCGGGAGTCGTCGCCCCGGGAAGGGTCCTCGACGGTGAGGACGAAACCGCTGCGCGGGCGGGTGGGGATCCTGGACAGCGGAATCGACAGGTCCTGCGCGGGGACCGCGTGGTCGAGGTGGGCGAGCCGCTTCACCAGGGTGGCCAGCACCGCCACGGTGACGTCCTCACCGGGGCAGCGGTGGCCGTGGGCCGGGTCCCCGCCGCCCTGCGGGATGATCTCGTCGGCGCCCGGTTCGCGGCCGGTGAAGCGCCGCGGGTCGAAGCGGTACGGATCGTCCCACGCCTCGGGGTCGTGGTGGTACCCGTACAGGTCCAGGAGGACCAGGGTGTTCTCGGCGATCGCCTCGCCCCGCCAGGTCAGGTCGGTCGCGGCGAGTCCGCCGACGAACGGGGCGAAGGGGTAGAAGCGCCGCACCTCGTGGGCGAACGAGCGCGCGTACCGCCCGTCGTCGTCCGCCGGAGCGGTTCCCCGTGCTCCGGCCACCGGTGCAGGGCGTGCGCCGCGAAGGCGGCGAACCACGCGATCGCGACGGTGGGCCGGATGACGTTCAGCAGTTCGACCGCGGCCGTGCGCGGGTCGAGGAGTCCGCCGTCGGCATCACGGTGCCGGACCACGGCCCCGAAGGCGGTCTTCTCGTCGACGGACGACTCCCCGCCCTCGCGGACGGCGCCGATCAGGCCGGCGAGCACGGCCTCCTGCCGGGCGCGGGCGCGGCGCGCGCGAAGGTGCCGGGGGCCCGGGGTCGCGAACCCGTCGACCATGGCCGTGCAGTCGACGGCCATCCGCCGGACGGCCTCGTCGGAGAGCCGGACCCCCGCCCACGCGCACACGGAACGGGCCAGGACCAGCGCCACCTCGTCGAAGAGCACGACGCGCCGGCCGTCGGACCAGTCGGCCACGCTCTCGGACCAGTACCGGCCCACGTGGTCGGCGAGGGCCGCCACCCCCGCTCCGTCCTTGAGGACCGCCAGGAACATGGCCTTCCGGACCCGGTGGGCCTCGCCGTCCAGGGTGTGCACGGCCCCCCGCCCGAAGAGGGTGTCGAGCACGGGCCCGGGGAGGGCCGACGCGCGTCTGACGTTCCGCTCGTCGTAGAAGAAGCCGATGGCGTCCGGACCCCGCAGGGCGACCGCCGGCCGTCCCAGCAGCCTGGTCCTGACCGGGCCGCCGTCCGTGGCGCGCATGCGGTCGGGCAGCCAGGCGTAGCCACGGGACAGGAGGGAGAGGGTGCTGTCGCCCCAGGGCGCGAAGGCGGCGTCGAGTCGGGCCATGACGACCGGCTACCCGGTCCGCCCGCCCCCACACCGGGGCTTCGGCCGTTCGGCGGAACACCCGCACCCCCTCTGGCCGGGAGATCCCGCCCCGACGCGTCAGGACGGCACGACCGGGCAGACGCCGGACATGAAGCGACTCTCGGACAGCGGACGCTCCTACTGGACGGAGACGGCCCCCCTCCCCTCCTTCCCCTCCCTCGCGGATGCGGCCGAGGCGGACGCGGTGGTCGTCGGCGCCGGCATCGCCGGTCTCAACACGGCGTGGGAGCTCGCCCGGGCCGGGCTCGACGTCGTCGTGCTGGAGGCGGACCGGCTCGCGGGAGGGGTCACGGGCCACACGACGGGAAAACTCACCGCTCTGCACCCCCGCGTGTACGACACGCTCCGGACCGGGCACGGAGACGACGCCGCCCGCCGGTACGCGGCCTCCCAGAGCGCCGCGCTGCGCCGCGTCGTCGAGGTGGTCGACGAGCTCGGCATCAGCTGCGACCTGGAACGACGCCCGGCGCTCACCTACTGCCGGCGGCCCGAGGGCGTCGCCGCCCTGCGCGCCGAGGCGGAGGCGGCCCGGGCGGCCGGCCTCGCCGCCTCGTTCGTCACGGAGACCGGACTGCCCTTCCCCGTCGCCGGCGCCGTCAGGGTGGAGCACCAGGCCCAGTTCCACCCGCTCGCGTACCTGCGCGCGCTCGTCGACGACCTCGTGGCGCTCGGCGGCCGGATCCACGAGGGAACCCGCGTGGTGGAGCTCCACCGGGGGGACCCCTGCCGGCTCGCCACCGACACCGGGGCCACCGTCTCCGCCCGGCACGTCGTGGTGGCCACCCACCACCCCGTCTTCGACCACGCGCTGCTCGCCACGAGGCTGACCCAGCACCGCGACCTGGTGATCGCGGGCCCCCTGCCCGCGCCCCGGGACCCGGACGGCATGTACATCACGGAGGAGGACGGCAAGCGCTCCGTCCGCACGGCACCGCTCCCGGACGGCGGACGGCTCCTGATCGTCACCGGCGAGGCGTTCAAACCCGGCACGGGAGAGGACACCGAGGCCGGCTACGCCCGTCTCCGGGACTGGACCGAGCAGCACTTCCCCGAGGTCACCCTCACCCACCGCTGGGCGGCGCAGGACAACAGCGCCACGGACACCCTGCCCCTCGTCGGCCGCATGCCCGCCGCCGGCGAGAACGTCTACGTCGCCACCGGCTTCGCCGGGTGGGGCATGACGGGCGGTGTCATGGCGGGGTCGGCCATCGCCGCCCTCGTACGGGGCGAACGGGAACCGTGGGCCGGCCTCTACGCCCCGGGCCGCCTCGGCCCCGCCCTCCGTTCCGCGCCGGCCCTCCTCAAGGAGCAGTGGGAGACGGGCAAGCACTTCGTCGGGGACCGCCTGAAGACCTTCGGCACCGGCACCGACGACCCCGTCCGCGACCTGCGGCCGGGCGAGGGAACCGTCGTCCGCGCGAAGGGCGGCCCCTGCGCCGTCCACCGCGACGACCAGGGCGGGCTCCACGCCGTGTCCGCCGTCTGCACCCACCTCGGCTGCGTCGTCGCGTTCAACAACGCGGAACGCACCTGGGAATGCCCCTGCCACGGCTCCCGCTTCGACATCGACGGCACAGTCCTCCAGGGCCCGGCACTGACCCCCCTCGAACGACGGGACCCGGAAGGAGGGTGACACCACGCCGCGTCCCCGCCGGGGGGAGTCCCGGGCCGGACGGCGAACGGGCCTCCCCGGCCGCGGGTGCCGCGCCGAGGCCGACGAGCGTCCTGCGTGACCACCCGATCCCCGCCGGTTTCGCCGGCTCCTGATCGAGGCCGGCGGCAACACCGGCGACAACGCGGCACGTCAACGGAGTTGCCGAAGCGACGCACCTCGGCGAGGCGGACGCGGCGGACGGTGTCGGAGGTTCCCGGCATGCGGGAGCGGCCGCCTGGTGACGCACGGCGCGGCGGGCGCGGGACGCGGACCCGGGCCGTGAGGTGCGGGCGCGCCTCGTGGGGTCCGCCGGGTGGGGGGCGGGGGGCTATATCTTCCGAGGGCGGGGGGCGACCGACGTTCCGTAGGCGATGCGAGGGCTCTGTACCGTGACCGGATCCGTTCCCGAATCCGCCGAGAGGCCGGGGCCTGCCGAGCCCTGTGGCGAGGCCCGGTGGCCGATGGCGCTGGCCGTCGTCACCGCCATGGTGCTGACCGTCCTGCTTCCCGACGGCCTCCGGCTGGCGCCCCGGTGGGTGCTGCCGGCCGTCGAGGGGCTGCTGCTGCTCGCGCTCATCGCGGGTGACCCGGGGCGGATCGACCGGCGGTCGGCGGTGCTGCGCACCCTGTCGATCGCGCTGGTGGGGGTTCTCGCGCTCAGCGCCGTCTGGTCGACGGTGCGGCTGGTCGACGACATCCTCCGGGGCGGCGAGGAGACCGGCTCCGCCACCAGCCTCCTGCAGTCGGGCGGTACGGTCTGGGCCTGTACCGTCCTGGCCTTCTCCCTGCTGTACTTCGAACTCGACAGCGGCGGGGCCGCGGCCCGCGCCCACCACCTCCCCCGCACGCCCGCGCTCGCCTTCCCCCAGCAGCTCAATCCGGAACTGGCGAGCCCCCACTGGCGGCCCCGCTACGTCGACTACCTCTACCTCGGGCTGACCAACGCCACCGCGTTCAGCCCCACCGACGTGATGCCCCTGGCGCCCTGGGCGAAGATCGCCATGGGGGTCCAGTCGCTCGTCTCGCTGCTCGTCCTCGGTCTGGTGGTGGCCCGCGCCGTCAACGTCCTCGGCTGAGGAGGGGGCGGGGCGGAGGAGGGGCGGGGCGGAGGAGGGGCGGGCGCGGAGGAGGGGCGGGTGCGGGTGCGGGTCAGGAGGCCAGGATGCGGCTCTTCTGGGCCTCGAACTCGGCCTCGGAGAGCACTCCCTGCTCCTTGAGCTGGCCGAGCTCCTTCAGCTGGGAGATCTTGGCGTCCATCGACGTTTCGGCCGGCGGCTCGGGGGCGGGCGGCGGCGGAGGAGGAGCGGAGTACGCCTGCGGGGGCTCCGCCACGGCGGCGCGCTGGTAGTCCTGCTGCGCCCACCGGCCCGCCTGCCGGCGCGACACGCGGTTGGACACGGCGGTGGCGGTACCGGAGATGACCGCGGTGCGCGCGATACCGCGCAGGAGACCGGGCATGGCAGATTCCTTGTCGTCGTCGGGTGGGTGTCGGCCCTGAGCCTTCAGGAGCCGGACGCGGCGGTCGCGGCCTCCACGGCCTCCAGGCTCGCCAGGAGGTCCTCGGGCGGGATCCTTCCGTTGGCCACCATGCGCGCCCCGCCGCGGCGCAGGGCGGCCGCCAGCGGCACGGCCCACAGGTTCTCGTACACGAGGATGCCCGCGGAGCTGCCGGCTTCCAGGACGGCGGCGGCCTCCTGGAGGTCGTCCTCGCCGAGCAGGCCCGAGGAGGCGCCCTCGAACACGGCCAGGTCCAGTTCCCCGTCCCCGTCCAGGTCGGCGACCTTCAGCGCGGTGACCGAACCGTCCTCGTCCTTGCGGACGAAGGACAGGTCGAGGATCCGGATGACGCGCCGCTCGACGAGGTCGAGCAGCAGGGGCAGCCCTTCTCCGGTCATGCGGTTTCCCGGGAACTCCAGGACCAGGAAGTCCACGGGCCCCATCTCGGAGAATTCGACTTCGTCGACGCTCATTCCGACTCCTCGCTGACGGCTCTCGGCCTTCGGCGGTACGGCGGCCACGCCCCCGGCCGCACCCGTTGCCGCCACCCATTCCAACACCGCGCGACCGCGCCCGCACTTTCGCGGCCCCGTCACCCGTTCAGCGGACCCGTCGGGCGGCCGGGGGGCCGCGCTCATAGCGTCGGGCCCCAACGGGGCCCCTCACACCTGGAGCGACGCATGCCTGACGAGTCGATGGAAAAGCTGGCCACGGAGGCCTGGATCTACGGGTATCCGCTGGTCACGGCGGCCGTCACGAAGAACGTCATGACGGCGGTGCCGGCCCGGGACGACGCGCGCAGGAAGGCCCCGGTCAACCAGTTCTGCTACATGCGCGCCACCCCGGACGCCTCCTTCACCGAGGTCGTCTCGCCGAACGCCGACACGCTGTACTCCAGCGGCTGGCTCGACCTGTCCGACGAGCCCCTGGTGCTGACCCTGCCCGACTTCGGCGACCGCTTCTGGATGGTTCCGGTCCTGGACGCCTGGTCCGACGTCTGCGCCGTCGTCGGCCGGCGCGGGAACGGCTCGTCCGCCGGGCCGTTCCTGATCGCCGGGCCGTCCTGGTCGGGAGCGGTCCCCGACGGCCTGACGCTGCTGGAGTCGCCCACCGCCGTGAACTGGATCATCGCCAGGTACGCGACCAGCGGCCCGGCGGACTTCCCGGCCGTGAACGCGCTGCAGGACGCCACGCGGCTGGTCCCGCTGTCGCGGTGGACCGGCGATCCCGACGACTACTCCCCTCCCACCGACGTGCCCGTCGCCGCCGGCGCCGACACCGCGACGGCGCCCGTCGACCAGGTCCACGCGCTCGGCGGCCGCGACTACTTCGCCCTCCTCAACCGGATGATGGTCGACAATCCCCCCGCCCCCGCCGACGCGCCGCTCCTGGGCACCCTCGCCAAGCTCGGCATCGCACCCGGCGCGAGCCTGGACGACCTGTCCCCGGAGGAGATCGCCGTCCTCGACGCGGGCGCGCGGCGCGGACCCGAGGTCCTGCGCGAGCTGCTCGGCCGGGCGGAGTCCGCGAAGACCGACGGCTGGACGGTGCACCGGGGGCTGGGGGACTACGGCACGGACTACGCCAAGCGCGCGGTCATCACCCGGTTCGGCTACGGGGCCAACCTCGACGCCGACGCCCTGTACCCGCACGCCACCACCGACGCCGACGGCCGGCCCCTCGACGGCGCCCACACCTACGTGCTGCACTTCGACGCCGGCCGGACCCCGCCCGTCGACGGCTTCTGGTCCCTCACGATGATGAACGAGCGCCAGCTCTTCGCCGACAACCCGCTGGGCCGGTACGCGATCGGCGACCGCAGCGGCATGCGGACCAACCCCGACGGCTCCCTGGACATCCACGTCCAGCACGACAGCCCCGGCCCCGACCGCGAGAGCAACTGGCTCCCCGCCCCCGCCGGAAGCTTCAACGTCTTCCTGCGCCTGTACTGGCCCGAGGAGTCCGCCCTCACCGGCGACTGGACCCCGCCGCCCCTGCGCCGCACCGGCTGACACCGGCGGGGCCCGGCGCCGTCGGGCCCGGCAAGGGGCGGGGCACGGTGACGCGGACCTCGGACCTCGGACCTCGGACCTCGGGCCGCGGGCCTCGGGCCTCGGGCCTCGGGCCGCGGGCCGCGGGCCGCGGACGAAGCCGAACGCGCACCGTCCGCCGTCCGCGGCAGGTCCGGATCTGACAGAACATGGTCATTGCGGACGTCGGGGCCGGGCGGAATGATCGGCGCATGCTTCCACCGCACCGGGTCGTCGTCGCGGCCTTCCCCGGCGTCGAGCTCCTCAACGTCACCGGGCCGGCCGAGGTCTTCTCGATGGCCGGCCGGATCGCCGGCTCCGCCCGGCCCGGCTACACCGTCCGCATCGCCACGGCCGGGGGCGAGCCGGTGGCCACCTCCGGCGGGATCCGGCTGATGGCCGACCTGGCGCTGGACGAGGTGGACGGCGACGTGGACACCCTGCTCGTGTCGGGTGCCGTCCGCGTGCGCGACCACGAGGTGGAGCCGGTGCTCGACCGCCGGATCGTCGACTGGCTGCGCGAAGTGGCGCCCGGCACCGGCCGGCTGGGGTCCGTCTGCTCGGGCGCGCACCTGCTGGCGGCGGCGGGGCTGCTGGACGGCCGTACCGCCACGACCCACTGGCGGACGGCCGGGCGGCTCGCCGCCGACCACCCGCTCGTCACCGTGGACCCGGACCCGATCTTCATCCGGGAAGGCAGGCTGTGGACCTGCGTCGGCATCGCGTCGGGGATGGACATGGCGCTGGCCATGGTCACCGAGGACCACGGCCCCGCACTCGCCCTCGCCACCGCCCGGACGATGGTCATGTACGTCAAACGGGCGGGCGGGCAGAGCCAGTTCAGCGTGCCGCTCACCCCTCCCGCCGCGCCCGGCGACCGGCTGGACGACCTGCGCGTGTGGATCGGCGAGCACCTCGCCGAGGACCTGTCCGCCGAGGTCCTGGCGGCCCGGCTGCACCTGGGCGTGCGGCACTTCTCGCGGGTCTTCCGGCGGCGCACCGGCACCACTCCGGCCGCGTACGTCGAGTCCCTGCGCCTCGAGGCCGCCCGCCGGCTGCTCCAGGACAGCGCCCACGGCCTGCCCGAGATCGCCGCCCTCAGCGGCCTCGGTTCCGTGGAGAGCCTGCACCGCTCCTTCCGGCGCCGTCTCGGCACCACCCCCGCCGAGTACCGGCGCCGCTTCCGCTGAACCCCGCACCCCCTCCCACCGCCCGCGGACCGCCGCGCGGCGGAAGACGGTCATGCCCGAGGAGAGAACCGTGTCCCGAACCAAGGTCGTCCCCCTGCCCGTCATGGGGCGGCACCACATCAACGCCTACCTGCTGCTGGGCCGCCGCCCCGTCATCGTCGACGCGGGGACGCCCGGCAGCGGCCGGAGGATCCACGAGCAGGTCGCCGCCCACGGCGTGGACCCCGCCGACGTGGCGCTGATCGTCCTCACCCACGGCCACATCGACCACTTCGGCTCCGCCGCCGAACTGCGCCGCCTGACCGGGGCGCCCGTCGCGGGGCACGTCGCCGACCTCGGTCCCTACCGCACCGGCCGGGCCCGCGAACCGTACCTGCCCACCGGGCCGATGGGCCGCCTCATGGCCCGGCACAGGAACCTGCACGTCAAGGTCCCCCCGGTCGAACCCGACGTGGTCGTGACCGGCGAGACCGACCTGGAGGACTTCGGGGTCGCGGCGCGCATCATGCCCACCCCCGGGCACACCGCCGGGTCGGTCTCCGTCCTCACCGACCGCGGGGACCTCGTCGCCGGAGACCTGATCGCCAACTCCTTCTTCGGCCTGGTGCGGGGCCGGCCCGGCAACCCTCCCTTCCACGACGACCCGCTGGGCAACCTCGCCAGCCTGCGCGCGATGCTCGCCCTCTCCCCCACTGCCCTCCACGTCGGCCACGGCACCCCGCTGGAACCCGACCGGGTCCGGCGCTGGGCCGACCGGGAGCAGCGGCGGCTGTCCCGGCGCGAAGCGGCGGGGCGGCTCCCGTCCGCACGGGGATAGTGTGCCGATCATGGAATCGTCGAGGAGGGCCCTCACCGACCAGGCGCCGGCGAACCCGGCCGCCACCGATGACATGCCGGCCACCCAGCCGGTCGGCTACTGGTGCGGGCTGACGCAGGCGGCCGTCACCCGGCACCTGCGGGACGCCATGGCCAGGATCGACGTCACGCAGCCGCAGTACTGGGTGCTCGACCGCGTGAACGGCGGTCCCGCGGCGCCGGGCCGGGAAGAGGTCGCCGCACAGCTGGCGCACCTCGCCGCCGGGCCGCACGAGATCGCCCGGGCCGTCGACCAGCTGCTCCACCGCGCCTGGCTGCGGACCGACGACGAACGGCGCCTGCGCCTCACCGACACCGGCGAGGCCGCCCGGGTGCGCATCCGCGAACTGGCGACCGAGGTGCGCGCCGTGGTCCACGAGGGCATCGGCGACGAGGAGTACGTGGCCGCCCTCAAGGTGCTGCGCCGGATGGTGGCCAACGTCGAGGGCCACGGGGGCGCCGGCGGCCCGCTCTGACACGGCGGGCGTGACGCGGCCGGTGCCCCGGGGCAGCCGGAGGGCGGCGGCGTGGCCGGTGTCGCCGGCGAGCTGCCGGTGGAGCGCGGGCGGGCCGGCGGCGGACGTCGGCCGGGGACGTCCCGAACGCGTCCCCCGTGCGGTGTCAGGTGCGGACGATCTCCGCGGCGCCGAACGAGACGTCGAAGCGGTCGCACCAGATGCTCACGCTCGTGTACGCCGACAGGTCGAGGTCCGCCGGCAGCGGATAGTTCTGGTCGCCCTTGTTCCCCTTGAGCTTGGCGAGGTCGACGTACTTGCCGTCGTCGAAGACGCGCCAGCCGGCCGTCCCCTCCTTCACCGGCGCGTCGCTCAACCAGACGTGCAGGTCGGGGCCGTTGCTCGTGTCGAGGCCTTCGAGCCGGAGCGTGTGGCTGCCGTCGGCGAGCCGGACGATCCTCACTGTTCCGGTCGTCGCGTGCTCGTGGCTGATGAACGAGCCCCGTGCCACGGTGGCCGGTCCGGCGGGCTCCGTCGGCGGCGCGGAGGGGGACGGGTCCGCGGGCACCGCTCCCGTCCCGCTCGGCGCCGTCGCGGAGGGCAGCGCCTCGTGGACGGTCTCGTCCACCCACAGGGCCCAGGGCTTGAACCACACCAGTCCGGCCACCGCGATCACCGCGGCGACGACCGCCGCCGCCCACCGCCGCCTCTTCGTGACGCGCCCCACGGCGCACCCCCTTCGCACCTCGACGTCTCCTCCGGCCCATCCAACGCGACCGGGGGCGCCGGGGAAAGACCCCTTCCCCGGGTGGTGCCGGGTCAGGCCACGGCGAGGCGGTCCACCAGGAGGCGGACCCTGCGTTCGGTGTCCTCCGGAGGGAGCCTCCGCGCCCGGGTGAGGGTGGCCAGGCCGTGCAGGGCGGCCCAGAACGTCTCGGTGAACAGCGCCGGGTGGACGTCCTCCCCTGCGACCTCGCCGAGGCTCTCGAGGAAGGCGGCGAAGGCGTCCTTCAGCGGTTCGGGGGTGTCCTCGTGCGCGAAGGCCAGGCCGCCGTCGAGCTGGAACATGGCGTCGTAGACGGCCGGGTTGCGCACGGCGAAGTCGAGGTAGGCGCGGGCGAGGGCGGTGACCCGGTCGCGGGGGCCGTCCGCCGCCGAGGTCGCGGCGCGCACCGCCGCGGCCATCTCGGCGGCGCCTTCGAGGGCGACGGCGCCGATGATCTCGCGCTTCCCGCGGAAGTGGCTGTAGAGGACGGGCTGGCTGTACTCGATGCGCTCGGCGAGCCGGCGGGTGGTGACGGCGTCCCAGCCCTGCCGCTCGGCGAGTTCACGGGCCGTGGCCACGATGAGGCGCTCGCGGTCCGCCCGTTCGCGCTGCTTGCGTTCCTGTACCGACATGACTCGATGCTAGCACCGCTAGACAATCGAGCTAAGCAAGTACTAGCGTTGCCTCACCAGCTAGCAATGCTAGAAAACAGGAGGGGTCGTCATGCTCAGCGCGCTCGAGGTCGTCACCACCGTGGTCGTCGGCCTGATGGTGGGGGTGGAGTTCTCCGTCGCCTTCGTCATGAACCGGATCCTCAACGCCCTTCCCGAGGACAGCGGCCTGCTCGGTCGCGCCCACGGCGGCCGGATGCTCGGCGCCGTGATGCCGGTCTGGTACATCGCCTCGCTCGTCCTGAGCGCGGTCTGGGCCGTCGCCGCGTGGGGCGACCCCGGCACCCGCCTCGTCGTCGTCGCCGCCGGACTGCTGGTCCTGAGCGTGATCATGTCGGTGCTGCTGCTCGTCCCGATCAACAACCGGGGCAAGACCTGGACCCCCGAGAACCGGCCGGCCGACTGGAAGGAGCAGGCGAACCGCTGGGACCGCTACCACTACGTGCGCGTCGCCGTCATCGTCGCCGCCTTCGCCCTGCTGGTCACCGCCCTCGTCTGAGCCCGGGACCGTCAGTCCCGGCCGGTGGCCCGCCGCAGGTGGAGGAAGGCGGCGGGGGTGCCGGACGACGGGGTGCCGCGTGCCCGGGGAGGGTGCCGGGGCCCGCGGCGGCGGGGTCACAGGGCGCTGACGATGTCCTCCACGCGGTCCTTGGCGTCACCGAAGAGCATGCTGGTGTTGGGACGGAAGAAGAGGGGGTTCTGGACGCCCGCGTAGCCGGAGGCCATCGAGCGTTTGAAGACGACGACCTGGTCGGCCTCCCAGACGGTGAGGACGGGCATGCCGGCGAGGGGGCTGCCCGGGTCCTCGGCGCCGGCCGGGTTGACGGTGTCGTTGGCGCCGATGACGAGGACGACGTCGGTGTCGGCGAAGTCGCCGTTGATCTCGTCCATCTCCAGGACGATGTCGTACGGCACCTTGGCCTCGGCCAGGAGGACGTTCATGTGCCCGGGCAGGCGGCCGGCGACGGGGTGGATGCCGAAGCGGACGTCGACGCCCCGGGCGCGGAGCTTGGAGGCGAGTTCCGCGACCGGGTACTGGGCCTGGGCGACGGCCATGCCGTACCCGGGGGTGATGACGACCGAGCGGGCGGCGGCGAGGAGTTCGGCGGCGCCCTGGGCGGTGATCTCCTGGTGCTCGCCGTAGTCGGCCTCGGAGTCCGAGGGGGCCTCGGTGCCGAAGCCGCCGGCGATCACCGACAGGAACGAGCGGTTCATCGCCTTGCACATGATGTAGCTGAGGTAGGCGCCGGAGGAGCCGACGAGGGCGCCGGTCACGATCAGCAGGTCGTTGCCGAGGAGGAAGCCGGAGGCGGCGGCGGCCCAGCCGGAGTAGCTGTTGAGCATCGAGACGACGACGGGCATGTCGCCGCCGCCGATGGAGGCGACCAGGTGCCAGCCGAGGGCGAGGGCCAGGGCGGTGGCCGCGACGAGCAGCCAGAGGGCGGGGGCGACGGTGAAGCGGACGGTGAGGACGAGGAAGAGAGCGACGGCGCCGAGGTTGAGGGCGTTCTTGCCGGGGAGCGCCAGCGGCCGGGAGTCGATGCGGGCGGCGAGCTTGAGGTAGGCGACGACGGAGCCGGTGAAGGTGACGGCGCCGATGAAGACGCCGACGAACACCTCGGCGTGGTGGATGCCGAGGGTGCCGAGCGCGTCGAGGGCGGCGGCCTCGGCGCCGCCGGGGCGGTGCTCCACGTCGAGGTAGCCGTTCCAGCCGACGAGGACGGCGGCGAGGCCGACGAAGGAGTGGAGCAGCGCGATGAGTTCGGGCATGCCGGTCATCTCGACGCCGCGGGCCCGCCACAGGCCGATGAGCGCGCCGGCGAGCATGGCGGCGGCGAGGAGGCCGGCGGCGCCGGCGCCGATGCCCCGGTCGGCGGCGAGGACGGCGGTGGCGACGAGGGCGACGGCCATGCCGAGCATGCCGAAGGCGTTGCCGAGCCGGGCCGATTCGTGCCGGGAGAGTCCGGCGAGGGCGAGGATGAAGAGCAGCGCGGCGACGAGGTAGGCCGCCTGTGCGGCGTGGGTGGCGGACATGTCAGCTCCTGTGGAACATTCCGAGCATGCGGCGCGTCACCGCGAAGCCGCCGAAGACGTTGATGCCGGCCAGCAGGACGGCGACGGCCGCCAGCACGGTGACGACGGGGGAGCCGTGGCCGATCTGGAGCATCGCGCCGACGAGGATGATCCCGGAGATCGCGTTGGTCACCGACATCAGCGGGGTGTGCAGGGCGTGGTGCACGTGTCCGATGACGTAGTAGCCGATGACGACGGCGAGGACGAAGACCGTGACGTGGGGCAGGAGCGCGGGCGGGGCGAAGCCGACGACGAGGAAGAGCGCGAGGGCCGCGAGGGCGACGCCGGCGAAGCGCCGCCCCGCCGTCGGGGGCGTCCTGGCCGGCGGGGCCGGGACGGGGGCCGCGCCGGGGGCGGGCGCGGGGGCGGCCGAGACCTGGACGGGCGGCGGCGGCCAGGACGGTTCGCCGTCGTGGACGACGGTGACGGAGCGCTGCACGGGGTCGTCCGGGTCGAGGACGAGCCGGCCGTCCCTCTCCGGCGTCATCAGCTTCAGCAGGTTCACCAGGTTGGTGCCGTAGAGCTGTGACGCCTGCGCGGGGAGCCGGCCCGCCAGGTCGGTGTAGCCGAGGATCGTCACGCCGTTCGCGGTGACGGTCCGCTCGCCCTTCACCGTCCCCTCGACGTTGCCGCCGTTGGCGGCGGCCATGTCCACGATCACCGAGCCCGGGCGCATGGCGGCCACCGTGTCGGCGGTGACGAGCCGGGGCGCGGGGCGGCCGGGGATCAGGGCGGTGGTGATGACGATGTCGGCCTCGCGGCACTGCTCGGCGTAGAGGGCGGCCTCGCGGGCCTTGTAGTCGTCGCCCATCTCCTTGGCGTAGCCGGTGGCCGAGACCTCCGTCTCCGGGGACTCGATCGCCAGGTACTCGCCGCCCAGCGAGCGGACCTGGTCGGCCACTTCGGGGCGGGGGTCGGTGGCCCGGACGATCGCGCCGAGCGAGCCGGCGGTGCCGATGGCGGCGAGTCCGGCGACGCCCGCGCCGGCGACGAGGACCCGCGCGGGCGGCACCTTGCCGGCGGCGGTGACCTGGCCGGTGAAGAAGCGGCCGAACTCGTGGGCCGCCTCGACGACGGCCCGGTAGCCGGCGATGTTCGCCATCGAGGACAGCACGTCCATGGACTGGGCCCGGCTGATGCGGGGCACTGCGTCCGGGGACAGGACGGTGAGGGGCCGCCGGCCCAGGTCCTCGACCGTCGCCGGGTCGAAGGCGGGGGCGAAGAGCGCGACGACCGTGGATCCGGGGCGCATCCGGTCCAGCAGTTCCGGCGGCGGGGCGTTCACGCCGAGCACGACGTCCGCGGCCACCGCTTCGCCGACGCGGGCGCCGGCGGTCTCGTAGGCGGCGTCGGGGAAGCCCGCCGCCGCGCCCGCGTCCGGGTCGACGACGACCTCGTAGCCGAGCCCGCGGATCTTCTCGACCGTGGCGGGCGTCGCCGCCACGCGCCGCTCGCCGTCCCGCGCCTCCTTGAGGACTCCGACAATCACCACACCCCTCCGTTCGCCGCTGTCGCCCCCACCTTGGCCCCCGCGGGCCCGTCCGGGAAGAAGGCTCGCGCATGGAAGACCGAAGATCGTTCACGTATATGAATCCGGGGGCCGGTCGGGCTAGGGTGGGCCGGGCCGGGGTGGACCGGTCGACATTTCGAACGTGACGACCTGACCAGGCGGTGTTCCATGACCCTGTTCGACCTGCCCCTCGACCGGCTGCGCGAGTACCGCAGCGCCTCGGTGGAGCCGGAGGACTTCGACGCGTTCTGGGCGAAGACGCTCGGCGGGGCGCGGGAGCACGCGCTGGACGCGCGGTTCGCGCGCGTGGCGACGGGGCTCGCGACGGTGGAGACGTACGACGTGACCTTCGCCGGGTTCGACGGGCATCCGGTCAAGGGCTGGTTCGTCGTCCCGGCCGGGGTGAGCGAGCCGGTGCCGGTCGTCGTGGAGTTCCTGGGGTACGGCGGCGGGCGGGGGCTCGCGCACAGCCATCTGCTGTGGGCCTCGGCCGGGTTCGCGCACTTCGTGATGGACACCCGGGGCCAGGGCAGCGGTTGGGCGCCGGGCGACACCGCCGACCCGGTGGGCAGCGCGCCGGCGTTCCCGGGGTTCATGACGCGGGGCGTGGAGGATCCGGAGACGTACTACTACCGGCGTCTGTACACGGACGCGGTGCGCGCGGTGGAGGCGGCCCGCTCGCACCCGCTGGTGGACGCGGAGCGCACCGCGGTGACCGGGATCAGCCAGGGCGGCGGCATCACGGTGGCCGTGGCGGGGCTGGTGCCCGGTCTGGCGGCGGTGGCGCCGGACGTGCCGTTCCTGTGCGACTTCCCGCGCGCGACGACGGTGACGGACCGGGCGCCGTACCGGGAGATCGGCAACTACCTGAAGACGCACCGGGGCCGGGTGGAGCGGGTGCGGGAGACCCTCGCCTACTTCGACGGGGTGCACTTCGCGGCCCGGGCGACGGCGCCGGCGCTGTTCTCCACCGCGCTGGAGGACCAGACCTGCCCGCCGTCGACGGTGTTCGCGGCGTTCAACGCGTACGCGCACGAGGACAAGGCGATCGAGGTCTACGACTTCAACGACCACGAGGGCGGCGGCGCGTTCCAGCAGGCGGCGCAGCTGGCCTGGCTGCCGGAGCGGCTCCGCGCCCGGTAGTCCCCTTGCCGCCTCCCCTGGTCTGGACCTGCACGGCCTCCGGCGTCAAGCTGGGCGCATGGACTTGGAGTTGCGGCATCTGAAGACGGTCAGGGCCATTGCCGAGGCCGGCAGCCTCACGCGCGCGGCCACCGCCCTCGGACTGGCGCAGCCCGCCCTCAGCGCCCAGCTCAAACGGATCGAACGAACCCTGGGCGGGGCCCTGTTCGTGCGCGGCAGGGACGGCGTGCGGGCCACCGCCCTGGGCGATCTGGTCCTGGAGCGGGCCCGGGTGGTGCTGCCCGCCGTGTGCGGACTCCAGGAGGAGGCCGTCCGGTTCGCCCGGGACGGCGTCGCCGGGCACCGCCTGGGCGGCACCCACGGGCCGCTGCTGGGCGGCCTCGTGGACCGGCTCGCCCGGACCGATCCGGACGCGCGGGTGACCACGTACACCTCCTGGTCGGAGCGGGAGGTCGCCCACGGGGTGGTGGCCGGGCGGCTCGACTTCGCGCTCGTCGGGGTGTGCGGGGAGAGCTCCCCGCCGGAGGCCGGGCGGCTCGCCTGGACGGAGGTCGCCCGCGACCCCGTGTACGTGATGCTGGCGACCGGCCATCCGCTGGCCTCCCGCCCGCGGGTGGCGCTGGCCGAACTCGCCGCCGAGGACTGGACGGACGTGCCGGGCGACGGCTGCTTCGGCGACTGCTTCGCCGCCGCCTGCGTGCGGGCCGGCTTCACCCCGGCCCGGGTGTACGAGACGGACACCGCCTCCTGCGTCCACCTGGTCCAGGTGGGCCGGGCGGTGGGCCTCTGCCGGGCCACCTTCCCCGCCACCCCGGGCATCGTCACCCGCCCCCTGGCGGGCGCGCCGCTCGTCTGGCGCCACCTCCTCGGCTGGCACCCCGAGGGCGGCGCGGCCGGCCGCGCCGCCACCGTCCTCGCCCACGCCCGCGACGCCCACGCCGAGGCGCTGGCGCGCAGCGCGGGACGGACCGCGGACGCGGCGCGCCGGGACCACCGTCAGGTGTCGTACAGACCGTCCCAGGGGGCGGAGAACCCCAGGCCGTCGGGGTAGAGCTCCGCCCACTCCGTCTCCCCGTCCCCGCCGGGGCCCTCCTCCACGACCAGGCCGAACAGGGCGCCCTCGAACCGCACGGCGAAGGGGGCGATCGCGATGGACTCGTACCGCCGCCCGGGCAGGGCGTCCAGCCACTCGTCGAGGAGCGCCCCGGCGGCGTCGATCGCCCCCCGCTCCCCCCGGGCCGTGGTGCCGGTGGAGGCGATGCTCGACCCCAGGTGCCCGCCGGCCCCGTCGAAGCGGTGGAGGACGGCGTACCAGCGCTTCCGCTCCCGCCAGTCGTCGTCCATCGTCCAGTCCTCGGGGAAGGCGGCGGTGACCGAGGCGAAGAACTGGCCGCCGTCCCACCGGCCGATGGTGGAGGTCCGGTAGTCGGGCTCGTACGCGATCGGGACGACCTCGGGAACGCTCATGGGCACACCGTAGACCCCGCCTCCGACAGCGCCCCGGGCCATAACGCGGGGGGAGGGGCCGGGTGGAGGCTCCCGCTCCCCCGGACGCGTTCCTACGGTTCTCGGCAGATCCCCCACCGAGAACCGAGGAGACTCCCCATGCTCCGACGACACGCCCGCGCGGCGTGTACCGCGCTGGCCACCGCCGGAATGGTGCTGGCCGGCCTCCAGACCGGGTCCGCGACCGCCGCGCAGCCCTCCCCCGGGACCGGCCCGGGCGTGCGGAGCGCCGCCCAGGCGCTCGGCGCCGCCGAGGCCCGGCCCGAGCTGCTCGCCGCGATGGGCCGCGACCTGGGCCTGAGCCGGGCGCAGGCAGAGCGGCGGCTGGTGAACGAGGCGGAGGCCGGCGCCACCGCCGCCCGGCTCCGCGACCGGCTCGGCGGCTCCTTCGCGGGGGCCTGGGTCGCGGGGGCCGAGTCCGGCTCCCTGACCGTGGCCACCACCCGCGCCTCGGACCTCGCCGCGATCCGGGCGGCCGGGGCCGAGGCCTCGCTCGTCCGCCACGGGCTGCCCGCGCTGGAGCGGGCGAAGGCGGCCCTGGACCGGGCGGCGACCGCCGACGCGCCGGTGCGGTACGTGGACGTCCGCGCGAACGCGCTGGTCGTCGAGGAGACCCGGGCCGGCGCCGGGGCCCGCCTGGTGGCGGCCACCGGGGTGCCGGCGGAGCTCGTGCGGGTCGTGCGGTCCGCCGAGGCGCCGCGCCCGCTGTACGACCTCCGGGGCGGCGACGCGTACTACATGGGCGGCGGCGGGCGCTGCTCGGTGGGCTTCCCGGTGACCCGGGGCACCACGCAGGGCTTCGCGACGGCCGGGCACTGCGGCCGCGCCGGCCAGACCACCAGCGGCTACAACCAGGTGGCGCAGGGCAGCTTCCAGGCGTCGGTCTTCCCGGGCAACGACATGGCCTGGGTGGCGACCAACTCCAGCTGGACGTCGACGCCGTACGTGAAGGGCGCGGGCGGCGCGAACGTGCAGGTCACGGGGTCCGTGCTACAGCCCGTGGGCGCGTCCGTCTGCCGGTCGGGCTCCACCACCGGCTGGCACTGCGGCACCATCCAGCAGCACAACACGAGCGTCACCTACGCGGAGGGCACGATCACCGGGGTGACCCGGACGACCGTGTGCGCCGAGCCGGGCGACTCCGGCGGCTCGTACATCTCCGGCAGCCAGGCCCAGGGCGTGACCTCGGGCGGTTCCGGCAACTGCTCCAGCGGCGGCACGACGTACTTCCAGCCGCTGAACCCGATCCTGTCGAACTACGGCCTGACCCTGAAGACCGCCGGTTCCGACCCGGGCCCCGGCCCCGGCCCGGGCGAGCCGGAGCCGGGCGGCACCTGGAAGGCGGGCACGGTGTACGCGGCCGGCGCCACGGTCACGTACGGCGGTTCCACCTACCGCTGCCTCCAGGGCCACCAGGCCCAGGCGGGCTGGGAGCCGCCGAACGTGCCGGCCCTCTGGCAGCGCGTCTGAGCCTGTCCGCTCCTCGTGTGCCGGGCGCCACCCGCCCCTCCGGCGGGTGGCGTCCGGCGCCGGTGCGTCCGGGACCGGTCACGCCCTCGGCGGCGGACCGCGCGGCGGCTCAGGAGGGACGGGCCTCCAGGGCCGCCGCGTAGGCGTCGTCGGGGTCGAGGTGGCGCAGTTCCTCGGCGATCAGCTCCGCGGTCGAGCGGACCTTGAGCGCCATGACGCGGCTCGGCTGGCCGGGGATGGCGAGCCGGGCGACCGGGCCCTCGGGGCGGTCGATCCGGACCTCCCCCTGCGGGGTGCCCATCCGCACCGCGGTGACGACCGGGCCCTCGGAGACGATCCGCTCGACCGGGACGCCCAGCCGGATCTCGAACCAGCGGGCCAGCAGCTCGGCGCTCGGGTTGGCCTCCTCGGCCTCCACGGCCGCCGAGACGACGTCCGTCCCGGCCTGGTCGAGGGCGGCGGCCAGCATCGAGCGCCAGGGCGTGAGCCGGGTCCACGCCAGGTCGGTGTCCCCGGGGGCGTACGCGGCGGCCCGGGCGGCCAGCGCGCCGAGCGGGTCCTCGACCGCGTACGCGTCGGTGATCCGCCGCTGGGCGAGGGCGCCGAGGGGATCTCTGGAGGGGACGGCCGGGGCGTCCACCGGCCACCAGACGACCACGGGGGCGTCGGGCAGCAGCAGCGGCAGCACCACCGAGTCGGCGCGGGCGCCGAGTTCGCCGTGGAGGCGGAGCAGCACCGTCTCGCCCGAGCCGGCGTCGGTGCCGAGGCGGACCTCGGCGTCGAGCCGGGTCACATGGCGCTCGCGCGGCGAGAGCGCCCGGCGGCGGATCACCACGAGGGTGCGCGAAGGGTGTTCCTTCGACGCCTCGTTGGCGGCCCGCACGGAGTCGTAGGCGTTCTCCTCGTCGGTGACGATCACGAGGGTCAGGACGACGCCGACGGCGGGGGTGCCGACGGCCCTCCTGCCCTCCAGGATCGCCTTGTTGATCGCGCTGGAGTTGGTGTCCGTGAGATCGATCTTCATTGCCCGGCGCCCGTCCCTTCCTCTGCGGCGAGCCTAACGCCCCGCGCGGGGTTCAGTGGTCGCCCGTGTCCGCGTCCTCGGTGCCGGCGCCGTCGCCGGCAGCGGCGGCGGCCCGGTTCTGGGCGCGGCGGCCGACCACGGCGGCGGCGGCGAGCGCCGTGCCGAGGAAGGCGGTGGCCACCACCCAGGGGCGGTCGAGGACGTGCCCGGTGGCGTGGTCCAGGGAGTAGCGGCCGGCGCCGGTGATGCCGAGGGCGGCGGCGGTGAAGCCGAGGAAGGCCGGGTACTCGTAGCCGCCGGCCTGCGCGAAGAAGCCGGCCGGGGCGTGCACGGACACGGCGCCCGCCATCGCTCCGGCGGCGGCCGCGCCGGCGGCGGGGGTGGCCAGGCCGAGGGCGAGCAGGACGCCGCCGCCGGCCTCGCCGAGGCCCGCGGCGATGGCGGACTCGCGGGCCGGGTGGAAGCCCATGGCGGACATCGCCCCGGCGGTGCCCTCGATGCCTCCGCCGCCGAACCAGCCGAAGAGCTTCTGGGTGCCGTGCGCCGCGAGTACGGCGCCGGTGCCGACCCGCAGCACGAGCAGCCCGAGGTCGCGCCGGTTGGGGTGGGACATGACGTTCTCCAGGTGCGGGAGGGGACGCGTACGCCTCCACTGTCGGCGGGACGCTCCTCCGCTGCCGCCCGGGAGCCCCTCGAATACTCCAGTCGAGTCATGTTTTGCGGCGTTTGTCGCGCGTTGCTTGACTGGGGTGGCCGTCGCCGTCCCGGCCGTCCGGGAGCGGCCCGAGGGAAGTGGGTACGCATGACCGCCGAGTCCACCGACACCGCCGCGCTGCGCGAGCGCGTCCGGGCCCTGATGCCGCGCGCCGAGGAGGACCTGACCGCACTGGTCGCGATGCGCTCCGTGGCCGACCCCCGCCAGTTCCCGCCCGAGGAGTGCGCGAAGGCCGCGGACTTCCTGGTACGGGCCTTCGCCGAGGCGGGGCTGGAGGACATGCGGCGGGTCACCACCCCGGACGGCACCGACGCCGTCGTCGGGCACGGGCGGGGCCCCGAGGGCGCGCCCACCGTCCTCCTCTACTGCCACTACGACGTGCAGCCGCCGCTCGACGACGCCGCCTGGCGGACCCCGCCGTTCGAGCTGACCGCGCGCGACGGGCGCTGGTACGGACGCGGCGCGGCCGACTGCAAGGGCAACATCGCCATGCACCTCACGGCGCTGCGGGCGCTCGGCGGCCCGGACGGCGGCGGCTTCCCGGTGAACCTCAAGTTCGTGGCGGAGGGTTCCGAGGAGCAGGGCACCGGCGGCCTCGAACGGCTGGTGCCGCTGCAGCCCGAACTCTTCGAGGCGGACGCCCTGTTGATCTGCGACACCGGCAACTTCGCGCTCGGCCTGCCCACCACGACGACCTCGCTGCGCGGGCTGGCCAACGTGGTGGTGACGGTCTCCACGCTCAAGGGCGAGATGCACTCGGGCATGTTCGGCGGACCGGCGCCCGACGCGCTGGCCGCGCTGGTGCGGATCCTGGACAGCCTGCGCGACGAGCACGGCAACACCGCGGTCGACGGGCTGGCGGGCGACGGCCTGTGGGACGGGGTGTCCTATCCGGCCGAGCAGTTCCGCGCCGACGCCGGTGTCCTCGACGGGGTCCACCTGGTCGGCACCGGCTCGGTCGCCGACGAGCTGTGGGCGCGGCCCGCGGTCACCGTCCTCGGCATCGACTGCCCGCCGGTGGTGGGCTCCTCCGCCGCCGTGCAGGCGAAGGTGCGGGCGCGGGTCAGCCTGCGGGTGCCGCCGGGGACCGACGCCGAGCAGGCCCGCAAGGCGCTCTCCGACCACCTGGTGGCGGCGGCGCCCTGGGGCGCGCGGGTCGAGGTGGAGGCGGAGGGCGTCGGGCAGCCCTTCCGGGCCCGCACCGACGGGCCCGCGTACGCGGCGCTCGGGGCGGCGCTGAGCGAGGCGTACGGCACGGCCATGGTCCAGTCGGGGCAGGGCGGTTCGATCCCGCTGTGCAACGTGCTCGCGGACCGCTTCCCGGACGCGGAGATCGCGCTGATCGGCGTGGAGGAGCCGGGCTGTCTCATCCACGCCCCGAACGAGAGCGTCGACCCTGCGGAGATCGAGCGGATGGCCCTGGCCGAGGCGCTCTTCCTCCGTTCCTACGCCGGGGCGTTCGCGCGCTCGGCCGCACGGTAGAGAGGACGCCTCCCATGACGCAGACCCATGACAGGCCGCACGACGGGGCCGCCCGGACCGAACCGCCGCGCGGACCGCTCGCGCTGCTCGCCGGGGCGGCCTGGCAGGCCCTCCTGCTGGCCGGGGCGGTGGCCCTCGTCCTCGGTGTGCTGGTGCTGGTGTGGCCGGGCGCCTCGCTGCTCGCGGCCGGCGTGCTCTTCGGCCTCTACCTGCTGTTCAGCGGGGTGACGCAGCTGGTCGCCGCCTTCGGCACGCACGCCACCGCCTCGCTGCGGGTGCTGGCCTTCATCAGCGGCGCCCTGTCGATCCTGCTCGGCCTGTTCTGCTTCCGGGGCGCGACGCAGTCGATCCTGCTGCTCGCGCTGTGGATCGGCATCGGCTGGCTCTTCCGCGGCATCACGCAGACCGTGGCGGCCGCCTCCGACCCGGCGATGCCGGCCCGGGGCTGGCAGGTCTTCCTCGGCATCGTCAGCGCCGTCGCCGGGGTCGTGCTGATCGTCTCGCCGCTGGAGTCGGTCGCGGTGCTGACCCTGCTGGGCGGGATCTGGCTGATCGCGGTCGGCGCGGCCGAGATCGTCACGGCGATCCAGCTCCGCTCGCGGGCCAGGCACCTGCCGCCGGGCGCCTGATCCGCCCCGCTGTGCGCCGCTCGTCCGGTCCGCCGCCCGCCCGATCTCCGGGCGGGCGGCGGACCGGCTCGTTCCGTGCGCTAGATTTTGCCGGTCCATGACCGTCGATCGCTCGCGATCACCACTCTCCGGAGCCGGCTTCCCATGACCGACATCGTCAACGGCCTCGGCCGTGCCACCGCCTACGGCGCCCTCGGCGTGGTCCTGCTGATCCTCGGCATCGTCCTGGTGGACATCCTGACCCCCGGCAAGCTGGGCCGGCAGATATGGGAGGACCGCAACCGCAACGCGGCGATCCTGCTGAGCTCCGCCCTGCTCGGCATCGGCGGGATCGTCTTCACGTCGATCTGGACCACCTACGACAACTTCGGCAAGGGGCTGGCCTCCACGGCCGCGTTCGGTCTCCTCGGCCTGGTGATGATGGCGGTCGCCTTCCTGGTGGTGGACCTGGTGACGCCCGGCAAGCTGGGGGCCACGCTGGTGGACCCGGAGCCGCACCCGGCGGTCTGGGTGACCGCCTCCTGCAACATCGCCGTCTCCGCCATCGTCTCCGCCTCGATCGCCTGACGCGCCCCGCCTCCTGCGCACCTTCTCCGGCCCGGTGCCCGTCCGTTCAGGACGGGACCGGGCCGGCGGGCTTCCCGGCCGGTTCCGCCTCCAGGAAGCGGCGGCCGCGCGGCCCCTTGTAGAGCAGGGCCTCCCAGCCGAGCCGGCCCAGCGCCTCGGCGCAGGCCGCCAGCGCCCCGGTCTCCTGCCCTGCTGCGCCGGAGCCGGGCGGTCCCAGCCACTCGACCACGGCGGTCTCGGGCCGCTCCCCCGCCCGCACCCGGTAGCCGGTCGCGGTCCGGGCCCCGCCGGCGTCCACCGCCGACGGGGCGAGCCCGCCGGCCTCCAGGGCCAGCGCCACGGCCCGTACCGGCTGCCGGCGCTCCCACGGGGCGGGGACGGCCCCGGCGTCCGGGCCGCCGGTGAGGCGTCTGATCTGGCGGAGCCCATCGAGCGCGGAGCGGACCTCGCGGGAGCGCTGCTCGGGGTCGCCGGTGAAGGGCGGCCCGTCGCCCGTCGCCGCCTCGAACGCCCCCTTGGCGTCCGGGTCCCGGCTCACAGCAGGCGCCGGATCTCGCCGCGGACCCGGTAGAAGCCGCCGGCCGCCGGGTGCAGGGCCTCCACGACGTACCGCGCGCCGGCCTCGCGGATGGCGCGGGGGAACTGCACGTTCCACGACGGCTCGTAGCCGTGGCTGACCACCCGGACGCGGCTGCGGCCGCCCTCGCGGACGCACTCGACGACGATCGAGCCGGCCGGGGCCTCGGCCACCGAGGCGACGGCGGCGACGGCGGAGGCGGTGGTCGCCGGGGTGTACGTGGGCAGCGCGGCGGCCAGCTTGACGTCCCGCACCACGGGCACGCTGCCCTGCTGGGCGGCCTCGATCGCCGCCTCGCTCGCGTCCACGCAGACCAGCGAGCCGTCGGTGGTCACCAGGTACAGGCGCTCGTCGCGGTACTGCATGGAGAGCGCGGAGCCGCCGCCGGTGCCCAGCTTCCACAGCCGGGTGCCGTCCTCGGCGAAGCAGTAGACGGAGGAGGACGAGTCGCCCGCGAAGACGAAGCGGCCGCCGGGCGAGGTGGCGCACGAGTACACCATCGCGTCGCAGGCGTAGACGGCCTCGACGCGGCCGTCCCGCTTCGCCAGCCGCTGCACCTTGCGGTGGCCCGTGCCCGCGTAGACGGCGGTCTCCTCCTGCCAGCCGAAGAGCACCGCGCCGTCGGAGGCGGTGTGCCACAGCTCTCCGGTGCCGTCCGCCGCGTAGGCGGTCACGCCCTTCGTGTCGCCGTAGTAGACCGCGCGGGAGTCCGCCCGGACCATCCAGGCGTACTCGCCGCGGCCGGAGCGGGACCACTGGTGCTCGTCCTCGTGGTCGATGACGGTGAGCCGGCCGGAGCGGTCGGCCACGTCGAGGACGCCCTCGTGGATGTCGAGCCAGAAGATGTCGACGTCGGCGCCGATCTCGTAGGCGGCGAACGGCAGCTTGGAGGAGAGGTCGTAGACCTTGCCGTCGTCGCAGCCCGCGTAGATCCAGAAGTCGTCGGCGACCAGGCACTTCACGCCGTCGGGCAGGCCGAAGCGGGCCAGCACCTCGCCGCCGTGGTCGAGGGTGAAGACGTCCCCGCCCTGGTTGCCCACCCAGATCCGCTCCTCGTCGACGTGGATGCCGAAGGCGGCGGAGCCGGTGCGGAAGCGCCACAGGACGGGGGCGACGGCCCGGGCCGTGGAGGGCGCGGAGCCGACCGCGCGGCGGGTGACGGCGCGGGCGGCGCGCTGCCCCCGCACGGCGGGGGCGTATCCCTTGCGGACCTTCTCGCCGATCTTCTTCGCCGCCGCGGCCTGCGCCTTCTCGGCGGTCGCGAAGGAGGAGCGCTGGGTCTGCCCGGCCGCGCCGATGCGGCCGTAGCGGACGGACACGTCCAGGCCGTCGACGGTCACTTCGTAGAACTTGTGGGCACCGCCGCCGTCCTGCGACAGCTCCAGATAGGTCGTCGTCATGGTCCGTACGGTAGGGGGAGCCACTGACAACGGCCGCCGCGCGGCTCAGACCCCGGAAGGCGCCTTCCCGGCCCCGGGGGCGCCCTCCGGGTTCTCCGTGAGCGTGACGCGGCCCTTGCGGAGGGTCGCCAGGCGCGGGGCCCGGCGGGCGAGGGTGCTGTCGTGGGTGACCATCACGAAGGTCAGGCCGTGTTCCTTCCAGAGCCCTTCGAGGAGGCCGGAGATCTCGTCGCGGGTGGACTCGTCGAGATTTCCGGTGGGCTCGTCGGCGAGCAGCACCTGGGGCCGCTTGACCAGCGCGCGGGCGATGGCCACGCGCTGCTGCTGGCCGCCGGAGAGCTCGGACGGCAGATGGGACAGGCGCTCGCCGAGGCCGACCGACTCCAGCGCCTCCGCGGCCCTGCGGCGGCGCTCGCCCGCCTTGACGCCGAGCGGGACGAGCGCGGTCTCCACGTTCTCCTGGGCGGTGAGCGTGGGGATGAGGTTGAAGCTCTGGAAGACGAAGCCGATGTACCGGCTGCGGACGGCCGTGAGCCGGCTCTCGGAGAGCTTGGCGAGGTCGGTGCCGTCGAGGAACACGCTGCCGGCGGTCGGGCGGTCGAGGCCGCCGAGCATCTGGAGCAGCGTGGACTTGCCGCCGCCGGTGGGGCCCTGGATGACGAGGCGGTCGCCCTGCGCGATCTTCAGGTCGATCCCGGCGAGGGCGTCGACTCTCGCCTGGCCGCGCCGGTACTGCTTGGTGACGCCGATGAGTTCGTACATGGGTGGGACTCCTGCGGTACGGGGAGGGGTGGGCGGCTACTCGACGCGGCGCAGCGCGTCGGCGGGGCGCAGCCGGGAGGCGCGCCAGGCGCCGAACGCTCCGGCGACGAGGCCGCCGACGAGGGCGAGAAGGACGGCGAGGCCGACGGTGGTGAGGCTGACGGGGGCGGTGAGCGCGATGTCGACGCTGCGGCCCGCGGCGGTGCGCGCCGTGCCGGGGCCGCCCATGCCGCCGCCGAAGGCCATGCCGCCGCCGCGACCGGCGAACCCGCCCGTGCTCGCGCCGAGTTCGGCGGTGAGGGTGGGGCTGACGGCGGTGACGGCGTAGGCGCCCGCGAGGCCGACGGCGATGCCGAGCGCGCCGCCGATGACGCCGTTGACGAGGGCTTCGCCGACGACCTGGCGGGTGACGCGGCCGCTCTTCCAGCCGAGGGCCTTGAGGGTGCCGAACTCGCGGACCCGGCGGCTGACGGCGGAGGAGGTGAGGAGTCCGGCGACGAGGACGGCGGCGAGGAGGACGGCGTACGAGAGCCACCTGCCGACGTTGGAGGCGAGGCCGGCGGCGGTGTCGAGGGAGCCGGAGACGGTCTGGGCGAGGTCGGCGGAGGTGGTGACCGTGGTGCCGGAGACGTTCTTCTGGATGGCGGCCTTGACGGCGTCGATCCTGGTCGAGTCGGTGGCCTTGACGTAGACGGTGGTGACCTTGCCCGCCGAGCCGGAGAGGGTCTGGGCCCGCTTCAGGGGGAGGTAGACCTGGGCGGCGGCCTGTCCGCTGTCCGCGGTGGCGATGCCGATGACCTCGAACTTCACTCCCTTGACGGTGAGTTCGTCGCCGACGGCGAGGTCCTTCTGCTGGGCGTAGGCGCTGTCGACCACGACGACGGCGGCGTCGGTCTCGGTGGTCTCGAAGGTGCGGCCCCCGGTGACCGTGGAGGTGGTGAGGGGGCCGAGGTCGGGGCTGGTGACGTCGGTGCCGTAGAGGGTGAAGGAGTCGACGTCGAAGGCGGCGCCGCCGCCGGTGACGGTGTCGCCGGGGCCTCCGGTGCCGCCCTGGCCCTGGCCCGGCGGCTGCCCCTGCGCCTGGCCCTGGCCGCGCTGGATCTGGCCGCGCCGGAACTCGCCGTCGATCTTGAGGTTGACGAGGCTGAGGCCGCCCACCGCACGGTCGACGCCGGCCTGCTTCGCGACGGTGGCGACCGTGGAGTCGGCGAGGGTCTGGAAGCCCTGGACCATGAGCCGGTCGCTGCTCTGCTCCTCGCCCTCGTCGCCGCCCTGGAACTCGAAGCGGGGCCGCGCCGGCTGCGCCCCCTCGGCGGGCCGCTCCTGGGCCTTCGTCACCGTCAGGTCCGTGCCGAGTCCGTAGAGGGATTCGAGGACCTTGCCCTGGGCCTGCTTCATGCCCGCGGAGACCGAGGTCACGACGATGACCAGCGCGATGCCGAGCGCCAGGCCGGAGGCGACGACCAGCGCCGCCTTTCTGCGGCGGCGCAGTTCGCGCCGGAGGTAGGTGAAGAACATGGCGCGAACGTAGGGGCGCCGCGTGAGGCCGGGATAAGGCCCGCGTGAGAGCGGGATGAGAGCGCGGCCCGCCTTCCGCCGCCGGGCCGCCCGCCGGTCCCGGCCCTGCTCCCGCCGCCGCGGGCAGGGCCGGGACCGGCGGGCGGGGGCGGGACGGGCGGGCGGGGCGGGTCAGGCGAGCTTCTTCAGGACCTCCTCGGCGAGGGCGGTGGAGGAGGCGGGGTTCTGGCCGGTGACCAGGTTGCCGTCGACGACGACGTGCGGGGCCCACGGCTCGCCCGCCACGACGTCGACGCCGGCCTCGCGCAGGCGGGTCTCCAGGAGCCACTTCGCCTTGCTGGCGAGGCCGGCCTGGGTCTCCTCGGCGTCGGTGAAGGCGGTGACGCGGCGGCCGGCGAAGGCGTTGGTGCCGTCCTCGCGCACGGCGGCGAGGAGGGCGGCCGGGCCGTGGCAGACGACGGCGAGCGGCTTGCCGGAGGCGAGGGCGTCGACGAGCAGGCGCCCGGAGTCGGCGTTCACCGCCAGGTCCTCCATGGGGCCGTGGCCGCCGGGGTAGAGGACGGCGTCGTACTCGGCGAGGTCGACGTCCTCCAGGCGGAGCGGGGTGCGCAGCGCGGTGAAGGCGTCGAGGGCGGCGGCGACGCGGTCGGCGCCCTCCTGGCCGCCGTTGGCCTCGGGGGCGAGGCTGCCGCGGTCGACGGGGGGCACGACGCCGCCGGGGGTGGCGACGACGACCTCGTGGCCGGCGGCGGCGAAGGCCTCGTACGGGGCGGCGGCCTCCTCGGCCCAGAAGCCGGTGGGGTGCTTCGTGCCGTCGGCCAGGGTCCAGTGGTCGGCGCCGGTCAGCACGAAAAGGATCTTCGACATGGGTCTGCGGGGCCTCTCGGTCGGGGGCGGGTGGCCGGCGCGCTCCCCGCGGAGGGGGTCGCGCGGTCGGCGATGGTCCGACCGTAGGCGCCCCGACCCATGGGAATCCAATAGGCTCGGACATGTGGACGATAGGAATTCCGATGGATCGGCGGGAATACCGGCGGGTTCCGGTCCGGTGGGCGGGCCGCCGGACCTGAACCTGCTGCGGACCTTCCTCGCCGTGTACCGGGCCGGGGCCTTCACGGCGGGCGCCCGCGTGCTGGGCCTGTCGCAGCCGACGGTGACGGCGCAGATCCGGGCCCTGGAGGGCCGGCTCGGCCGGGAGCTGTTCGAGCGGCGCCCGCGCGGGGTGGTGCCGACGCCCTTCGCGGACGACCTGGCGGCCCGGATCGCGGACCCGCTGGACGCGCTGGGCGCCGCCGCCGGGGCCCTGACCGGGCTCCCGGGCGAGGAGGGCCCGGCGGAACCGGTCCGGCTGGCGGGCCCGGCCGAGTACCTGGCGCACACCGTGCTGCCGAGGCTGGCGCCGCTGGTGGAGCGCGGGGTGCGGCTGCGCGTGGACTTCGGCCTCACCGACGACCTGCTCGACGGGCTGCGGGCGGGCCGGCACGACCTGGTGGTGGCGACGGTGCGGCCCCGGGGCCGCAGCCTGGCCTGGCTGCCGCTCGCCGACGAGGAGTTCGTGCTGGTCGGCGCGCCCGGGTGGGCCGAGCGGCTGGGCGGGCGGATCGCCGCGGAGGGGCCGGCCGCGCTGCACGGCGTGCCGCTGGTGGCGTACGCCGAGGACCTGCCGATCCTGCGCCGCTACTGGCGCCACGTCTTCGGCCGGCGCCTGACGGCCGTGCCCGCGGTGACCGCCCCGGACCTGCGGGCCGTGCGGGCGGCGGTGGCCGGCGGCGCCGGGGTGAGCGTGCTGCCCCGCTACCTGTGCGCGGCGGAGCTGGCCTCGGGCGCCCTCGTACCGCTCCACCTGCCGGAGGACCCGCCGATCAACACTGGCTTCCTGGTGGAGCGTCCGGGGCCGCCGGCCCACCCGCACGTGGCGCTGGTCCGGGACCATCTGGCCCGGCACGGGCGGGAGGCCGGATAGCTGCCCGGTCCTGCCGCGCCGTCAGTAGGTGACGGTGATCCGGCGGGCGGGGCCGTCGACGCGGACGGTGCCGCCGTACGGGACGACCACCTGCGGGTCGGTGTGGCCGAGGTCCACGTCGAACACGGCGAGGGTGTCGGGGGCGTAGGCGTCGAGCGCGCGCAGCACGGCGGCGCGCTGGGCCTCCCGGTACGCGGCCCGGGCCGTCACGTCATGGGGGCTGTCGAAGGACCAGGCGCGGGCCCGGCCCATCAGGAGGGCGGGGAAGCGGGCGAGGAGGCCCCGCTCCCCCATGGCCCGGAGGATCCGGAAGACCTCGTCGGCGGAGGGCAGCAGCTCGGAGGTCTCCAGGAACAGCACCCCGCCCTCGTACGCCTCCGGTTCCGCGATCTCCCGGCCGGCCATGAGGAGTTGGGCGACGATCTCCAGGCAGCCGCCCCAGGAGCGACCCTCGACGACCCGGTCGGCGCGGTGCCAGATCCAGGGGCCGGCGGGCTCCATGACGGGGGCGGAGTCGAAGGTGCGCGGGTCCTCCCAGGGCCGTTCGACGTCGTTGGTGTCCGTCGGTGCCGGCAGGTCGTAGGGGCCGGAGCCGAAGAGGGCGGCGCGCACGGAGGCGTCGGTGACGGGGTGGACGGCGCCGGGGCGGCCGAACTGGGTCATCACGGAGGCCCCGTGGTAGCCGACGACGCCGAGGTTCCACAGCCGCATCAGCAGGTTGGTGTTGTCGCTGAAGGCGAAGAACGGCTTGGGGTGGGAGCGGATCAGCGCGTCGTCGAGGTGCGGGAGGACGGTGATCTGGTCGTCGCCGCCGATGCTGGCGACGATCGCCGCGATCGCGGGGTCGGCGAAGGCGGCGTGCAGGTCGGCGGCCCGGTCCCGCGCGGACGCGCCGAGCTTGCGCGTCGTCGGGTACTCGACGGGCACCAGGCCGTACTCCTCGGACAGCCGGCGCAGGCCCAGTTCGAAGGGGAGCGGCAGCACCTCGGGCAGTCCGGCGGCGGGCGACAGCACGGCGACCCGGTCTCCGGGACGCGGCTTGGCAGGAACGATGATCTCCGTCATTCCCGCACCCTAGACGCGGCCGCGCTCTGGCGTCGGGTCGTTTTCCGGCGGGCGCGCGGACGTCAGCGGGCGTGGGCCAGCGGGTCGGCGAGGACGTCGTGGAGGACGAGGGCGGCGGCGCCCCGGGCGGCGTCGGTCGACGGGGAGGCGGCCCGCAGCCGGCGGGCGTCGGCGGGCCACAGGCCGGAGACGACCCGCTCGGCGAGTTCCCCGGTGACGGCGGGCGCGAGCCAGGGCATCAGGCGGGGGTAGATGCCGCCGAGGACGACGGCCTCGGGGTCGAGGAGGTTGACCGCGCCGGAGAGGGCCCGGCCGAGCATCCGGCCGGCCTCGGCGAGGGCCGCGAGCGCGCGGGGCTCCCGGCGCTCGGCACGGGCCGCGAGGTCGTCGACGTCGGCGGCGTCCGCCGCCCTCAGCAGGGCGGCCTGGCCGGCGTACTGCTCCAGGCAGCCGCGGGAGCCGCAGCGGCAGCGGGGGCCTCCGGCGTCGACGACGAGGTGGCCGATCTCGCCGGCGAAGCCGTGGGCGCCGCGCAGGAGTTCGCCGTGGACGACGACGGCGCCGCCGACGCCGGTCTCGCCGGTCAGGTGGAGGAAGGTGCGGGGCGCGCCGGGGGCGCCGAAGCGGAGTTCGGCGAGGGCCGCCATGTTGGCCTCGTTGTCGGAGGCGACGGCGAGCCGGCGGGCGGTGGGGCGCAGCGCGGCGAGGGCGTCGCCGAAGAGGCGCTCGGCGGGGGTGTCGTGCCAGCCAAGGTTGGGGGCCTGGCGGACGGTGCCGTCGGAGACCAGGCCGGGCAGGGCCAGGGCGGCGGCGGACGGGTGCAGGCCGAGGGCCTCGGCCTCGGCGAGCGCCTCGGCGGCGATGCCGGCGGCGCGGGCCAGGACCTCGGGGGCGTCGGCACGGTTGTCGAGCCGTACGGTGCGGCGGATCCGGTCGGTGCCGGTGAGGTCCACGAGGCAGACGGAGACGTACGCGACGTTGATCTCGACGCCGAGGGCGGCGGGACCGGTCACCGCCGGTTTGAGGACGGTGCCGGGGCGGCCGGCCTGGCCGCTGAAGGTCTTGCCGGACTCGACCAGGAACCCGAGGTCGAGGAGCTGCTCCACCAGGGAAGACACGGCGGGCCGGGTGAGGCCGACGCGGGCGGCGACGGCGGCCCGGGTGGTCTCGCCGGCGTCGTGGACGGTCCTGAGGACGAGGCTCAGGTTGTGCCGGCGCACGCCCGACTTGTCGGCCTTGGGTTCCGTGGGCTGGTTCATGGTGAGCGAGAGCCTAGTCGCCCCTTTCGCTCGAACAGAAACACGGCCGGGCCCGGCGTGACCAGGAGGGCACGTCCTAGGCTGCCGCCCGTGGGCCCGCCGCGCGAGCGGCCCGGCCGGGCCGCCGGCCGGACGACTCGCCGCGCCGCCCGGCCACTGTTCCGCACCGCTGTTCCGCCCGACCCGCTGTTCCGCCCGTCCTGCTGTTCCGCCCGTCGGTCCCGTCCCACCGCTCCGTTCCGCTTCTCCGCCCCCGCTTCTCCGCCCCCGCTTCTCCCCACGAGAGGAACCCTCATGAAGATCCTGGTCGTCGGCGCCGGTGCCACCGGTGGCTACTTCGGCACGATGCTGGCCCGCTCCGGGCAGGACGTGACCTTCCTGGTGCGACCCGGCCGCGCGGCGGCGCTGCGCGCGGGCGGGCTGCGGGTCGCGGGCCGGGACGAGGAGTGGGTGCTGGACGCGCCCCGGCTCGTCACGGCCGGCGAGGAGCCGTCGGACGGTCCGTACGACCTGGTGCTGCTCGGCGTGAAGTCGACCGCCCTCGACGCGGCCCTCACGGACCTGGCCCCCTTCGTCTCGCCGGGCACGGCGGTGCTGCCGCTGCTCAACGGCATGGCCCATCTCGACGCGCTGGACGCCCGGTTCGGCGCCGGGGCGGTCCTCGGCGGGGTCGCGAAGGTGGTCACCACGCTCGACGACTCGGGGACGATCCGGCGGCTCGCGCCGCTGGCGCACCTCGCGCTCGGTGAGCGGGACGGCTCCGTCTCGCCGCGCGTGAAGGAGATCCGCACCGTCCTGGAGGACGCGGGCATCGACGCGCCGGTGCCCGCCTCGATCGTCACCGCGATGTGGCACAAGTGGGTCTTCATCACGACGATCGGCGCGGTGACGAGCCTGATGCGCGGCACGGTCGGCGAGGTGTACGACGCCCCCGGCGGCCCGGAGCTGGGCCCCGCGGTCCTGGCGGAGGGGGCGGCGGTGGCCGCGGCGGCCGGGCACCCGGTGCCGGAGGCGGAGCGGGCGGCGAGCCTCGCGGTGGTCTCGGCGCCGGGTTCCCCGATGGTCCCCTCGCTCTACCGGGACCTGGCGGCGGGCCGGTCCACCGAGGTCGAGCACCTCTTCGGCGACCTGACCGCGCGGGCCCGCGCCCTGGACGTGCCGACCCCGCTGCTCGACCTGGCCACCCTCCACCTGCGGATCCACCAGCGGCGGATCGACGGTGCGGGCCGGGGTCAGTAGGCTCGACGGCGCCGGACGGGAGCAGAGGAGCGACAGAGTGTTCGTCAAGGTGTGCGGGCTCGCCACGACCGCCGACATCGACGCGGCCGCCGAGGCGGGCGCGGACGCGATCGGTCTGGTGATCAGCGGGACGAGTGTCCGCGGGCTGGGCCGGGACCGCGTGCCGGGGCTCGTCGCGCACGTGCCGGACGGCGTGGTGTCGGTGCTCGTCGTCAACGACACCCCGGCCGCCGAGGCCGCCCGGATCGCCGCCGACCTGGGCTTCGACGCGCTCCAGCTGCACGGCCGCGCCTACGGCCGGGCGGAGTTCGAGGCCGCAGCCGGGATCCTGCCGCGCCTGTGGCGGGCGACCGCGCTCGCCGACGGGCCCGACACGCGCGTCGGCGCGCTCGGCGAGGAGGTCCTGCTGCTGGACTCGCCCAAGGCGGGATCGGGTTCCCGCTGGGACCTCTCGCTCCTGGATGCCGCCCGCCCCGAGGGCCACTGGCTCCTGGCGGGCGGCCTCGCCCCCGCGAACGTCGCCGAGGCGATCGCCACCGCCTGCCCCTGGGGCGTCGACGTCTCCAGCGGCGTCGAGTCGGCGCCCGGCGTGAAGGACCACGACCTGGTCCGCGCCTTCGTCGCCGCCGCGAAGAGCGCGGCGCCCGCTCAACCCCGGGACGCCTCCGCGCGTCAGTACGGGTGAGCAGGACGTACCGACGGGGAACGAGGGGGCCGTGATGGTGGAGGAACTGGCGGAGGTCGTGGTGCGGGCGGCCGGGGCGGCGGCGCGCGGCGTGGCCGCGGTGCTCTCGGTCCCGGAGGCCTACTCGGCCGCGGCGGAGTTCGCCGCGGCGGAGGCCGACCGCCCCCGCAGGCGGCGGAACGGCAAGGACGGGAAGGCAGGGGAGGAGCGGCGGGAGGACTAGGCCGTTTCTTTCGGATCTTGCCGGGCTCGCGGCGTCTGGCACGCACGCTCGCCGCGTTGTCGTCGGTCGCCGATGCTCCGCATGGTCTCCCTCCTCCGCCTTGCGATCGCACGCACCAGACGCCGCTCCCTGACCCGGCCTGATCCGAAAGAAACGGCCTAGGTCCCGTCGGTCCGGCCGGTCAGGGGACCAGGACGATGCGTCCGCGCAGGCCCCCGTCGGCCAGGCGCGCGTGCGCGCGGCCGGCCTCGTCGAGCGGATAGGTCCGGGCGACGCGGGCGAGCAGCGCGCCCGTCCCGGCGTGCCGGGACAGCTCGGCGAGCCGCGCACCGTCGGCCCGCACGTCCAGGGCGTCGACCCGTATGCCGCGCTCGGTCTCCGGCTCCCGGCCGGGCCACAGGCCGATGTACGTTCCGCCGTCGCGCACCGCGGCGAGCGCGGCGCGCCCGAGCCCCGCGGCGTCGAGCACGCCGTCGAAGGCGGCGGGCTGGGGCGTCCGCGTACGGGCGAGGAAGTGGTCGGCCCCGCGAGACGCGAGGAACTCCTCGTCGTCGGCGGAGGCCAGCGCCGTCACGTCGAGCCCCCGCAGGCGCGCGAGCTCCACCGCGTGCGTCCCGACGCCACCGGCCGCGCCGGTGACCAGCAGGGTCTGCCCCTCGCGCAGGTCCAGCAGATCCAGGAACTGGGCCGCGGACAGCGTGTTCAGGGGCAGCGACGCGGCGTGCGCGTCGTCCAGGCCCGCCGGGGCGGGGGCGACGGCGTCCGCATCGAGCACGACGTAGTCGGCGTGCGTGCCCAGCGGCGTGCGGTGGCCCGTCGCCAGGCCGATGACGCGGTCGCCGACCGACCAGTCCGCGCCGTCGCCGACGGCGTGCACGGTGCCGGCGACGTCCCAGCCCAGGCCGATCCGCTCCCCCTCGCCGCCGAAGACCCCGGACCGCATGGCCGCGTCCACCGGGTTCAGCGCGGCCGCCGCCACCTTGATCCGCACCTGCCCCGCGCCCACCGGGGGCACCGGGAGCTCGGTGATCTCGACTGCCTCGGGCCCGCCGAAGCGGGACACCGTCACGGCGCGCATGAGCATGTTCGTCCTCCTGATACGGGTACGCGGACCGCGGAGATCGCGCGGATCGCGCGGATCGCGCGGTTCCCTCGGAGGATGCGCGACCATGGAGGTCGATACAAAAGGCACACGCGTGTGCGGAACGGGAAGGAGGGACGCGCCATGGCCGCCGAAGCGGACGGGGGCCGGCGGGCCGCCGCGGCTCTGGCCGGGCCGTGTTCCCGGTGGCCCGCGGAACAGGGCGAGACCATCCGGCAGATCGTCGAGCGGGCCGGGGACAAGTGGGCCGTCCTCGTCATCGGCACCCTGCGGGAGGAGACCCTGCGCTACACCGACCTGCAGCGCGCCGTCCCCGGCATCTCCCAGCGCATGCTCACCCACACCCTGCGCCAGCTGCGGCGCGACGGTCTCGTCACCCGCACCTCCTACCCCGAGGTGCCTCCCCGCGTGGAGTACGCGCTGACCGACCTGGGCGCCGCCCTGCTCGACGCCGTCACCGCCCTGATCGACTGGGCCGGCACCCACCACGACGAGATCGTCCGCAACCGCGCCCGCTTCGACGGAACGGCCGGCACGGACACCCCCTAGCCGCGCTTCGTCAGGACAGCAGTCCCGCCGCGGCCGCCCCCAGGACCCCCTCGATCCTCCCCCACGTCTCCTCGTCCCGGGCGAGCGCCGGCAGGGTCTCCCCCGCGCCCGTGCCCCAGGCGGTCGCGATGGCCACCGGGTCCTCGCCGGTGGTCGCGCCGGCGGCGAGGGCGGCGGCGCCGAGGGCGACGAGTTCGGTGGCGGCGGGGACGACGAGGGGGCGGCCGGAGAGGCGGCGGACGGTGTCGGTCCAGGTCCGGCCGCGGGCGCCGCCGCCGATCAGGCGCAGGGGGCGGGAGCGTACGGCCGGGTCGGCGGGGTCGAGGCCGCAGGCGGCGAGGAGGCCGTCGAGGGCGCGCAGCACGGTGAAGGCGGCGCCCTCGTAGGCGGCGCCGAGGACCTCGCGGGGGTCGGTGGTGTGGCGCAGGCCGGTGAGGAGGCCGGAGGCGGCGGGGAGGTCGGGGGTGCGTTCGCCGTCGAGGTAGGGCAGGACGACGGTCTCGCCGCCGGGCAGGGCGTCCTCGCGGTCGAGGCCGAGGAGGGCGGCGAAGCGGTCGACGGCGAGGGTGCAGTTGAGGGTGCAGCCCAGTGGCAGGCGGGTGCCGTCGGTGGCGGCGAATCCGGCGAGCGCGGGGTCGGCGGGGTGGGAGCGGGTGGCGGCGAAGACGGTGCCGGAGGTGCCGAGGCTGACGACCGGGTGGTCGAGGAGGCCGGCGGCGCCGAGGCCGAGGCCGACGGCGGCGGCCATGTTGTCGCCGGTGCCCGCGGCGACGGCGACCGTGCGGGGCAGGCCCAGGGCCTCGGCGGCGGCCGCGGTGAGGCCGCCGGCGCGGGTGGCGCCGGTGGGGGCCACGGTCGGCAGCTGGGCGGGGGCGAGGCCGAGCAGGTCGAGGAGTTCGGGGTCGTAGGCGCCGGCGGCGGGGGCGTACCAGCAGGTGCCGGAGGCGTCGCCGGGGTCGGTGACGGCCTCGCCGGAGAGGCGTTCGGTGAGGAGGTCGTGCGGGAGGCGGACGGCGGCGGTGGCGGCGGCGTGGTGCGGTTCGTGCTCGCGGAGCCACTGCCACTTGGCGGCGGTCATGGAGGCGACGGGCACGGAACCGGTGCGCCGCAGCCAGGACTTCGGGCCGCCGATGCGGTCGGCGAGGGCGGCGGCCTGGGGGGCGGAGCGGGTGTCGTTCCAGAGGAGGGCGGGGCGCAGCGGGCGGTGGTCGGTGCCGAGCGCGACGAGGCCGTGCTGCTGTCCGGCGACGGCGATGCCGGTGACGGACGCGGGGGCGGCGCCGGCGTCGCGCGCCGCCGCGTCGACGGCCGCGCGGACGGCGGCGACCAGGGCGGTCCACCACTCCTCGGGGTCGCTCTCGCGGGCGCCGCCGGTGCCGGTGACGGTGTGGGGGGCGCGGCCGAGGCCGAGGACGCGGCCGGTGGCGGCGTCGACGGCGACGGCCTTGGCGGACTGCGTGGAGCTGTCCACGCCGATCACGACGGAGGGGCTGACGGGCACGCCCTCACCTCTTTCGGGTCTGCGGTTCTCGTCCGGGTCTGGCGTCCCGGGGTGCCGGTGGCGTATTAGTTATCTCAGAAAACAAATCCGGCCGCCAGCATCGCGTCAGCGGCCCTCCCCCGCCCCTCCACGAGAAGGACCCACCATGTCCGAGCGCTTCTCCCCCTCCCCCGAGGACCGTTTCACCTTCGGCCTGTGGACCGTCGGGTGGCAGGGCCGCGACCCGTTCGGCGACGCCACCCGCCCGGCCCTCGACCCGGTCGAGTCGGTCGAGCGGCTGGCCGCCCTCGGGGCGTACGGCGTCACCTTCCACGACGACGACCTCATCCCCTTCGGCGCGCCCGAGGCGGAGCGCGAGGCGGTCGTGAAGCGGTTCCGGGACGCCCTCGACCGCACCGGTCTGGCGGTCCCCATGGCCACCACGAACCTCTTCACCCACCCCGTCTTCAAGGACGGCGCCTTCACCGCCAACGACCGGGACGTCCGCCGCTACGCGCTGCGCAAGACGATCCGCAACATCGACCTGGCCGTCGAGCTCGGTGCCACCACCTACGTCGCCTGGGGCGGGCGCGAGGGCGCCGAGTCGGGTGCCGCGAAGGACGTGCGGGTGGCCCTGGACCGGATGAAGGAGGCCTTCGACCTCCTCGGCCAGTACGTCACCGAGCAGGGCTACGACCTCCGGTTCGCGATCGAGCCCAAGCCGAACGAGCCGCGCGGCGACATCCTGCTGCCCACCATCGGCCACGCCCTCGCCTTCATCGAGCGCCTGGAGCGGCCCGAGCTGGTCGGCGTCAACCCGGAGACCGGCCACGAGCAGATGGCCGGGCTCAACTTCCCGCACGGCATCGCGCAGGCCCTGTGGGCGGGCAAGCTGTTCCACATCGACCTCAACGGCCAGTCCGGCATCAAGTACGACCAGGACTTCCGCTTCGGCGCCGGCGACCTGCGCCAGGCCTTCTGGCTGGTCGACCTGCTGGAGTCGGCGGGCTACGCGGGCCCGAGGCACTTCGACTTCAAGCCCGTGCGCACCGACGGCTTCGACGGCGTCTGGGAGTCGGCGAAGAACTGCATGCGCAACTACCTCGTCCTCAAGGAGCGGGCGGCCGCCTTCCGCGCCGACCCGGAGGTGCAGGAGGCCCTGACCGCCTCCCGCCTGCACGAGCTGGCCCTGCCCACCGCCGCCGAGGGCCTGGCCGGGCTGCTGGCCGACCCGACCGCGTACGAGACCTTCGACGTGGACGCGGCCGCGGCGCGCTCGATGGCCTTCGAGCGGCTCGACCAGCTGGCCCTGGACCACCTGCTCGGGGTGCGCTGAGCCCGCGCCCCGAGGGGGCGTCAGCGGGGGGCGAGGGTGGAGCGGCGGACGACCAGCTCCGGCTGGAGCACCACCTGCCGGTGCCGGTGGTCCGCCGCCGCCTCGCCCGTCTCCTCCAGGAGCAGCTCGGCGGCCCGGGCCCCCAGGGTCAGGGCCGGCTGGCGCACCGAGGTGAGCGGCACGGTGGCCGCCGCCGCGAACTCGATGTCGTCGTAGCCGACGATCGCCATGTCCTCCGGGACCCGCACCCCGGCGGCGTACAGCGCCTGGAGGACGCCGAGGGCGAGCAGGTCGTTGGCGCAGAAGACGGCGGTCGGGCGGTCGGCCAGGCCGAGCAGCCGCGAGCCGGCGTCCCGGCCGGAGGCGACGTCGAGCCGGTCCGCCGGGAGCTCCCGCAGGGCGGTGGCGGGCAGTCCGGCCTCGGCGAGCGCGAGCAGCGCGCCCTCCCGGCGGTCGCGCACCTGCTGGAGGTGGGCGGGGCCGCTGACGTAGGCGAAGGTGCGGTGGCCGGTGGCGGCGAGGTGGCGGACGGCGAGCGAGCCGCCGACGACGTCGTCCACGGAGACGGAGCAGCCGCCGCCGTCCCCGCCGACCCGGTCGACCAGGACGTGGGGGATGCCGTGCCGGCGGAAGTCGCGGAGGTTGCCGCCGCCGGCGTCGGCGGGGGTGACGAGGACGCCGCGGACCCGCTGTTCGGCGAAGAGGGAGAGGTAGTCGGCCTCGTCGCGGGGGTTCTGGTCGCTGTTGCAGACCATGACGCCGAGCCCGGCGGCGCGGGCGGTGCGCTCGGCGCCGCGCGCGATGTCGACGAAGAAGGGGTTGCCCATGTCGAGGACGAGCAGCGCCACGATCCGGCTGCGGCCGGCCCTCAGCTGGCGCGCGGACTCGCTGCGCACGTAGCCGAGCCGGTCGATGACCCGGCGGACGTGCTCCAGGGTCGCGGGGGAGACCCGGTCCGGCTGGTTGATCACGTTGGAGACGGTGCCGACGGAGACGCCGGCCTCGCGGGCCACGTCCTTGATGCCGACGGCCCTGCCGCCGGGGGGCCGTTCGGCGCCGCCGGCCGCGGCCGTCCCGGCTCCGGCCGCCTTGACGCCTGCCGTCCCTGCTCCGGCCGCCGCGGGGCCGTCGTCCCCGGCGGTGCCGGGGCGTCGCTCCGTACGGCCGTCGGCGCGTCCGTCCCCGGCGGTCCCGGCGTTGCGCGCGGTGCCCGTCACCCGTTCCACCTGCGTGCCACCTGGTCGTCCGTCCTGCCCGTCCCGCCCCGTCCGCCCGGGGTCGCCGCCACCTGTCGCATCCTATGCGGCCCCGCTCACGCGAGGTGGAAGACCTCGGTCAGCGGGCGCATCGCCTCGTCCGGCCGGCTGCCGTCCAGCTCCTCGAAGAAGCCGGCCATCTCCGCCTGCCAGCGGGCGTTCACCCCGGTGGCGTCCATGGCGGCCCTGGCCCGCCCGAAGTCTTCGGTCTCCAGATAGCCGACGAGGAGGCCGTCCTCGCGGAGGAAGAGCGAGTAGTTGCGCCAGCCGGCGGCGGTGAGCGCGTCGCGCATCTCCTGCCACACCTCGGCATGGCGCCGCCGGTACTCCGCGGTCCGCTCGGCACGGACCTTCAGCAGGAAGCAGACCCTCTGCACGGCGGCTCCTCCGTTCGGGGCCGGGTGGGCTCCCGGCGCGAATGAAATGTTTCAGATTCTCCGCTCCCGGACGCTAGATCCCCGTCGCCCAGGCGGTCAAGAACCTTGACGACACCTTGGGTGCAGGCTAGCTTCCAAGCGATCTGAATCGATTCATTGAACGCTATCGAACGCACCGAGGTGGACATGCCCGACATCGCCGCCGTGAAGGCAGCCCTCGCCGCCCAGCGGATCGAGACACCCTCCTGGGGCTACGGGAACTCCGGCACCCGCTTCAAGGTGTTCGCCCGGCCCGGCGTGCCCCGCGACCCCTACGAGAAGCTCGACGACGCGGCCGAGGTGCACGCCCGCACCGGCGTCGCCCCGAAGGTCTCCCTGCACATCCCGTGGGACCGCGTCGACGACTACGCCGCCCTCGCCGCGTACGCGAAGGAGCGCGGCCTGGAGCTCGGCGCGATCAACTCCAACACCTTCCAGGACGACGACTACCGCCTGGGCAGCGTCTGCCACCCGGAACCGGCCGTGCGCCGCAAGGCCGTCGGCCACCTCCTGGAGTGCGTCGACATCATGGACGCCACCGGGTCGCGCGACCTCAAGCTGTGGTTCGCCGACGGCACCAACTATCCGGGCCAGGATTCCGTCGCCGGACGGCAGGAGCGGCTCGCCGAAGCCCTCGCCGAGGTGTACGCGCGGCTCGGCGACGACCAGCGGATGCTCCTGGAGTACAAGCTCTTCGAGCCCGCCTTCTACACCACCGACGTCCCGGACTGGGGGACCGCCTACGCCCACTGCCTCAAGCTCGGCCCGAAGGCCCGGGTCGTCGTGGACACCGGGCACCACGCGCCGGGCACCAACATCGAGTTCATCGTGGCCTTCCTCCTGCGGGAGGGACGACTCGGCGGCTTCGACTTCAACTCCCGCTTCTACGCCGACGACGACCTCATGGCCGGCGCCGCCGACCCCTTCCAGCTCTTCCGGATCATGCACGAGGTGGTCGCCGGCGGCGGCCTGGAGGCGGCGGCCGGCATCGCCTTCATGCTCGACCAGTGCCACAACGTCGAGGCCAAGGTCCCCGCCGTCATCCGCTCCGTGATGAACGTGCAGGAGGCCACCGCCAAGGCCCTCCTCGTCGACGCCGACGCCCTCGCCGCCGCCCAGCGCTCCGGTGACGTGCTCGCCGCCCACGCCGTCCTCATGGACGCCTACGACACCGACGTGCGCCCGCTGCTGCGCGAAGTCCGCGAGGAGCGGGGCCTCGACCCCGACCCGGTGGCCGCCACCCTCCGCTCCGGGCGCCTGGAGCGCGTCGCCGCCGAGCGCGTCGGCGGCGCCCAGGCCGGCTGGGGCGCGTAACCCCCGGCCGCCCGGTCCCGCCGGGACGCACGGCCCGCCCTCCCCCTTCTCCACGAAAGAAGACCGCCATGACTTCCGGCACCCACCCCGAGGTCGCCGCCCTCCTCGCGCGCGCCCACCGCCTCGGCGCCGACCCGACCGTCACCAACTACGCGGGCGGCAACGCCTCCGCCAAGGGCTCCGCCACCGACCCGGTCACCGGCGGCGCCGTGGAGCTGATGTGGGTGAAGGGCTCCGGGGGCGACCTCGGCACCCTCACCGAGGACGGGCTCGCCGTCCTCCGGCTCGACCGGCTGCGGGCGCTGAAGGACGTGTACCCGGGGGTGGAGCGCGAGGACGAGATGGTCGCCGCCTTCGACCACTGCCTGTACGGGAAGGGCGGCGCGGCCCCGTCGATCGACACCGCCATGCACGGCCTGGTCGACGCGCCGCACGTCGACCACCTCCACCCGGACGCGGGCATCGCGCTGGCCTGCGCCGCCGACGGCGAGAAGCTGACGGCGGAGTGCTTCGGCGGGAAGGTGGCCTGGGTGCCGTGGCGCCGGCCCGGCTTCCAGCTCGGCCTCGACATCGCGGCGGTCAGGGAAGCCCACCCCGAGGCCGTCGGCGTGGTCCTCGGGGGGCACGGCATCACCGCGTGGGGCGCGAGCGCCGAGGAGTGCGAGGCCAACGCCCTGTGGATGATCCGCACGGCGGAGGCGTTCCTCACCGAGCGGGGCAAGGAGCAGCCGTTCGGCGCCCCGCTGGACGGTTATGCGGCGCTGGACGAGTCCGAACGCCGGGAGCGGGCCGCCGCCCTCGCCCCGGTGATCCGGGCCCTGGCCTCCCAGGACCGTCCCCAGGTCGGGCACTTCACCGACTCCGAGACCGTCCTGGACTTCCTCGCCCACGCCGAGCACCCGCGCCTGGCGGCCCTGGGCACCTCCTGTCCCGACCACTTCCTGCGCACCAAGGTCCGCCCCCTCGTCCTCGACCTGCCGCCGACCGCCCCCCTGGACGAGGCCGTGGCCCGGCTCAAGGCACTGCACGCCGAGTACCGGCAGGAGTACGCCGCCTACTACGCCCGCCACGCCACCGCCGACTCGCCGGCCCTGCGCGGTGCGGACCCGGCGATCGTGCTGGTCCCCGGCGTCGGGATGTTCTCCTTCGGCAAGGACAAGCAGACCGCGCGGGTCGCGGGCGAGTTCTACGTCAACGCGATCCACGTGATGCGCGGCGCCGAGGCCGTCTCCTCCTACGCCCCCATCGAGGAGGCGGAGAAGTTCCGCATCGAGTACTGGGAGCTGGAGGAGGCCAAGCTGCGGCGGATGCCGGAGCCGAAGCCCCTCGCCACCCGGATCGCCCTGGTGACCGGCGCGGGCTCCGGCATCGGGAAGGCGATCGCGCACCGGCTGGTCGCCGAGGGCGCCTGCGTGGTCGTCGCCGACCTGAACGGTGACAACGCCGAGGCGGTCGCCGAGGAGCTGGGCGGCCCGGACAAGGCGGTGGCGGTCACGGTGGACGTGACCTCCGAGGAGCAGATCGCCGCCGCGTTCCGCCGGGCCGTCCTCGCCTTCGGCGGCGTGGACCTCGTCGTCAACAACGCCGGCGTCTCCATCTCCAAGCCCCTCCTGGAGACCACCGCGAAGGACTGGGACCTCCAGCACGCCATCATGGCCCGCGGCTCCTTCCTCGTCTCCCGCGAGGCCGCCCGGATCATGACCGAGCAGGGGCTCGGCGGCGACATCGTCTACATCGCGTCGAAGAACGCCGTCTTCGCGGGCCCGAACAACATCGCCTACTCGGCGACCAAGGCCGACCAGGCCCACCAGGTGCGGCTCCTCGCGGCCGAGCTGGGCGAGCACGGCATCCGGGTCAACGGCGTCAACCCGGACGGGGTGGTGCGCGGTTCGGGGATCTTCGCCGCGGGCTGGGGCGCCCAGCGCGCCGCCACCTACGGCATCGAGGAGGAGGAGCTCGGCGCGTTCTACGCCCGGCGCACCCTCCTCAAGCGCGAAGTGCTCCCCGAGCACGTCGCGAACGCGGTCTTCGCCCTCACCGGCGGCGACCTCACCCACACCACCGGACTCCACGTCCCGGTCGACGCGGGCGTCGCCGCGGCGTTCCTGCGGTGAGCGGGCGCACCGGTACGTTCGCGGCGGCCGACCTCGGGGCCACCAGCGGACGGGTCATGGTCGGCCGGGTGGGCCCCGGCACCCTGGAGCTGGCCGAGGCGCACCGCTTCCCCAACACGCCGGTCCGGCTGCCGGACGGGCTGCGCTGGGACGCGCTCGCCCTGCACCGGGGGATCCTCGACGGGCTGCGGGCGGCGGCCCGTTCGGGTCCGGTGGACTCGGTCGGGGTGGACGCCTGGGCGGTGGACCACGGCTTCCTCGACGCCGACGGGGCGCTGCTCGGCGCCCCGTACCACTACCGGGACGCGCGGACGGACGGGGTCGCGGAGGAGGTGTGGGCGCGGGTCGGGGGCGCGGCGGAGCTGTACCGGACGACCGGTCTCCAGCACCTGCCGTTCCACACCGTCTTCCAGCTGGCCGCGGCGGCCGGGTCGGCGCAGCTCGCCGCGGCGAGGACGATGCTGCTGATGCCGGACCTGTTCGCGTACTGGCTGACGGGGACGGCCGGCGCGGAGGAGACGAACGCGTCGACGACCGGGCTCTTCGACGTCAGGGCCGGCACGTGGTCGAAGGAGCTGACCGGACGGCTCGGGATCGATCCGGGGCTGCTGCCGCGGCTGCGGGCGCCGGGCGATCCTGCGGGGAACCTGCTGCCGTACGTCTCCGCGCACACCGGCCTGCCGGCGGGGACGCCGGTGACGGCGGTCGCCTCGCACGACACGGCGTCGGCGGTGGTGGCGGTGCCCGCCGTCGGGGCCGGGGCCGTGGCGTTCGTCTCGTGCGGCACCTGGTCGCTGGCGGGGATCGAACTGCCGGGGCCGGTGCTCACCGAGGAGGCCCGCGCGGCGAACTTCACCAACGAGCGCGGGGTGGACGGCACGATCCGGTTCCTGCGGAACGTGATGGGGCTCTGGCTGTGGGAGGAGTGCCGCCGGACCTGGGAGGGGCGGGGGTACGCCGTCGACCTGCCGGCGCTGCTCGAAGAGGCGGCCCGGGAGCGGGCGTTCGTCTCGCTGATCGACCCGGACGCGCCGGAGTTCCTGGCGCCCGGGGACATGCCGGAGCGGATCGCGGAGTTCTGCCGGCACACCGGGCAGCCGGCGCCGCGGTCCCCGGCGGCGGTGCTGCGCTGCGTCCTGGAATCGCTGGCCGTGGCGCACCGGCGGACGCTGCGGCGGGCCGCCGAGCTGGCCGGGCGGGAGGTCCGCAGGATCCACCTGGTGGGCGGCGGGGCGCGGAACGCGCTGCTGTGCCAGTGGACGGCGGACGCGACCGGGGTGCCGGTGACGGCGGGCCCGGTGGAGGCGACCGCGCTGGGGAACGTGCTGGTGCAGGCGCGGGCCGCGGGGCTCGTCGGCGACCTGGCGTCCGTGCGTCGCCTGGTCGCGCGGACGCAGCCCCTGCGACACTACGAGCCGCAGGGCGACGGTGCCGTCTGGGACCGGGCCGCCGCCCGTCTCGAACCGTCCCCGAGGAAGTGCTGATGCGCGTCGCCCTCTTCGTCACCTGCGTCAACGACGCCGTCTTCCCGTCGACGGGGGTGGCCACCGTGCGGCTGCTCGAACGGCTCGGCGTGGAGGTGGACTTCCCGGCGGCGCAGACCTGCTGCGGGCAGCCCCCGTTCAACACCGGCTACCGGCGGGAGACCGAGCCGCTGGTGCGGCGCACGGTGCGCGCCTTCGAGGGGTACGACCACGTGGTGGTGCCGTCGGGTTCGTGCGCGGCGATGGTCCGCCACCACTACCCGTCCTTCGGGGCGGAGGCGGCCGCGCTCGGGCCGCGCGTGTACGAGCTGACGGAGTTCCTGGTGGACGTCCTGGGCGTGACCGACGTCGGCGCCCACTTCCCCCACCGGGTCACGTACCACCCGTCCTGCCACGGGCTGCGGCTGCTCGGGCTCGGCGAGCGGCCGCGCCGGCTCCTGGAGGCGGTGAAGGGCCTGGAACTGGTGGAGCTGCCGGGGGCGGAGGAGTGCTGCGGCTTCGGCGGGACCTTCGCGGTGAAGAACCCGGACGTGTCGGCGGCGATGGGCGCGGACAAGGTGGCGAACGCGGTCTCGACCGGCGCGGACGTGCTGTGCGGGGCGGACAACTCGTGCCTGCTGCACGTCGGCGGCATGCTGAGCAGGCGGGGGGCGCCGCTGCGGGCGGTGCACCTGGCGGAGATCCTGGCGAGCACGGAAGAGGAGCCCTGGACGTGAGCGGCACTTTCCTGGGGATGCCGGCCTTCCCGGTGGCGGCGCGCGAGGCCGTGCGCGACGGCACGCTGCGGGCCAACCTGCGGCACGCCACGCACACGATCCGCGACAAGCGGGCGCGGGCGGTGGCGGAGCTGGCGGACTGGGCGGAGCTGCGGGAGGCCGGGAAGCGGATCAAGGACCGGACGCTCCGTCACCTCGACGCGCACCTGCTCCGGTTGGAGGAGGCGGTGACGGCGGCGGGCGGCACCGTGCACTGGGCGGCGGACGCCGCGGAGGCGAACCGGATCGTCACGGAGCTGGTGAAGGCGACCGGCGAGAGCGAGGTCGTCAAGGTCAAGTCGATGGCCACGCAGGAGATCGGGCTCAACGAGCACCTGGAGGCCGAGGGGATCCGCGCCTACGAGACCGATCTCGCCGAGCTGATCGTGCAGCTCGGCGAGGACCGGCCCTCGCACATCCTGGTCCCGGCGATCCACCGCAACCGGGGCGAGATCCGTGACATCTTCCGCGACACGATGGGTCGTTGGGGGCGGCCCGCGCCGGAGGGGCTCTCCGACTCCCCCGCCGAGCTGGCGGAGGCGGCCCGGCTGCACCTGCGGGAGAAGTTCCTGCGGGCGAAGGTCGGGATCTCCGGGGCGAACTTCATGGTCGCCGAGACCGGCACCCTCGTGGTGGTGGAGTCGGAGGGCAACGGCCGCATGTGCCTCACCCTCCCCGAGACGCTGATCTCGGTCGTCGGCATCGAGAAGGTCGTGCCGACCTGGCGGGACCTGGAGGTCTTCCTCCAGACCCTCCCGCGCTCCTCCACCGCCGAGCGGATGAACCCGTACACGAGCACGTGGACGGGGACGACGGACGGCGACGGCCCGAGCGCCTTCCACCTGGTCCTCCTCGACAACGGGCGCACCGACGCCCTCGCCGACGAGGTCGGCCGCCAGGCGCTGCGCTGCATCCGCTGCTCGGCCTGCCTCAACGTCTGCCCGGTGTACGAGCGGGCAGGGGGGCACGCCTACGGCTCCGTCTACCCGGGGCCGATCGGCGCGATCCTCACCCCGCAGCTGCGCGGCACGGCGAGCGAGGTCGACGCCTCGCTGCCGTACGCCTCCTCGCTGTGCGGGGCCTGCTACGAGGTGTGCCCGGTCGCCATCGACATCCCGGAGGTGCTGGTGCACCTGCGGGAGCGGGTCGCCGGGCAGGGCGGGAAGGGGCACCGGCTGGAGAAGGCCGCGATGAAGGCCTCCGGGTGGGTCCTCGACCACCCGGGGGTCCTCGCGGCGGGCGAGCGCCTCGCCTCGAAGACCCGGGCCCTGCACCCGAAGAGGCTGCCCGGGCCCGGCGCCCGCCAGTGGACGGACCACCGGGACCTGCCGGACCTGCCCGCCGAGCCCTTCCGGGACTGGTGGAAGAAGAACCGCGCCGGAGACCGTCCGGACGAGCGCACGGGAGACGACGCATGAGCCAGGAGTCCCGCGGGCGGATCCTCGCCCGGATCCGGTCCGCCGTCGCCGGCGCGCCCGAGGCGCCGGAGGTGCCGCGCGCGTACCTCGGCCGCCACGTCCCCGACGACCCGGACGCGGTGGTCGACCTGCTGCACGAGAACCTGGCCGACTACCGGGCCCGGGTGCACCGCTCCGACGGGGCCGGGCTGCCCGCGCTGGTCGCCCGGCTGCTCGACGGGCACGGGGCACGGAGCGTCGTCGTGCCGCCGGGGCTGCCGGAGGCGTGGCTGGCGGAGTCGGGTGCCGAGCGGGTGGCCGACGGGCCGGGGCTGACGCCGGCCGCCCTGGACGGGGCGGACGCGGTGGTGACGGGGTGCGCGCTGGCGGTCGCGGAGACGGGCACCATCGTGCTCGACGGCGGCCCGGGGCAGGGGCGGCGGGCCCTCACCCTCGTGCCGGACCTGCACGTGTGTGTGGTCCGTGAGGACCAGGTCGTCGCCTCCGTGCCGGAGGCGCTGCCCCGGCTGGATCCGCTGCGGGCGCTGACCTGGATCTCGGGGCCGTCCGCGACCAGCGACATCGAGCTGGACCGGGTGGAGGGCGTGCACGGGCCCCGGACCCTGGAGGTCGTCCTGGTCCGGGGCCCGGTGTAGGGCGGTGCGGCGGGGTCAGGCGGACTCGCGGACCACCAGTTCGGTGGGGAGGATGACGGTCGCCGGGTCCTCGCCCGCTATCCGGGCGAGGAGGGTGCGGACCATCTCGGTGCTGATCCGGTCCCAGGGCTGCCGGATGGTGGTCAGCGGCGGCTGGGAGGAGAGCGCGGCCGGGGAGTCGTCGAAGCCGCCGACGGCGACGTCCTCGGGGACGCGCCTGCCGGCCCGGGCGAGGGCGTCGAGGACGCCCTGCGCCATGAGGTCGGAGGCGACGAAGACGGCGTCGACGTCGGGGGCCCGCTCCAGGAGGGTGCGGGCCCCCTCGGCTCCGCTGGCGCGGCTGTAGTCGCCGGTGACGATCAGGTCCTCGTCGACGGGCAGGCCGCAGGCGGTGAGGGTCTCGCGGTAGCCGGCGAGCCGTTCGACGCCGCCGGGGGTGTCGAGCGGGCCGGTGACAGTGGCGATGCGGCGCCGGCCGGTGGCGTGGAGGTGGCGGACCATCTCGCGGGCGCCGTCGCGGTCGTCGGCGGCGACGTATCCGACGCGGGTGGTCTGGCCGAGCGGCTTGCCGCAGGCGACGACGGGCACGCCGGCCTCGTGCAGCCGGGCCACGACGGGGTCGCCGGAGTGGCTGGAGACGAGGAGGACGCCGTCGACGTGGCCGGCCTCGATGTAGCGGAGGTTGCGGCGGCGCTCGTCCTCGGTGCCCGCGATCATCAGGATCAGGGGGATGTCGCGGTCGGCGAGGGCCTGGGTGCAGGCGCGCAGGAGGACGTTGAAGTTGGGGTCCTCGAAGAAGCGCTCCTGCGGCTCGGTGAGGAGGAAGGCGACGGAGTCGGACTTGCCGGTGATCAGCGAGCGGGCGTGCCGGTTGACGACGTACCCCGTTCTGCGGATCGCGGCGTCGACGGCCGCCTTGGCCGCGGGGCTGACGTAGTGGCCGCCGTTGAGGACGCGGGAGACGGTGCCGCGCGAGACGCCGGCCTCGCGGGCCACGTCGTGGATGGTCGCCGGTCGGCGCCTGCTCGCTGCTGTGCTCATGCTGTGTGTTTCCCCTCGTTCCCCTGTGTTCAGGACTTTACGGCGCCGGACAGCAGGTCGAGGCTCCAGAACCGCTGGATGACGAGGAAGAGGGCGATCAGCGGGAGGACGGCGAGCAGCGCGCCGGTGATCACCAGGGTGTAGAGGGCGGGCTGGCTCGCGCCCTGCTTGAGGAGGGTGAACAGGCCGACGGTCATGGGGAACTTCTCGTCGTCGCCGAGCATGATGAAGGGCAGCAGGAAGTTGTTCCAGATGGCGACGAACTGGAAGAGGAAGATCGTCACCAGGCCGGGGCCGAGCATGGGCACGGCGATCCGGGTGAAGATCCGCCACTCCCCGGCGCCGTCCACGCGGCCCGCCTCGACCAGTTCGGCCGGGATGGCGGCCTCGGCGTAGATGCGGCCGAGGTAGACGCCGTACGGGGAGAGGATCAGCGGCAGCAGCACGGAGGCGTAGCTGTCGGTGAGGTCGGCCTCGGCCATGAGGAGGTACTGCGGGATGGCGAGGATGACCGGGGGCATGAGGACGCCGGTGAGCATGACGTTGAAGAAGAGCTCGCGGCCGCGGAAGCGGTAGACGGCGAGGGCGTAGCCGGCGAAGGCGGAGACGGCGGTCGACAGGAGGGCGCCGAGGCCGGCGTAGAGGACGGAGTTGCCCATCCACTTCCAGTAGATGCCGTCGCGGTAGGCGGTGAGGTCGCCGAGGTTGTCGGCGAGGCCGCTGCCGGGCAGGAAGGTGAAGGTCGAGAAGAGCTCGTCGTCGGCCTTGGTGGCGGCGACGACGACCCAGGCGACCGGGAGCAGGCAGTAGAGGGCGCCGAGGATCAGGGCCGCGGTGGGCAGCAGGGCGGTGCGGCGGGGGGCGGCGCGGCCCGTGGCGGGGTCGCGGGGCGGGGCCTGTGCGGTGCCGGGGGTGGTGCCGGCGGCGGGGGGCGCCTTGCGGAGCGCGGGGGTGGCGTGACCGGTCATCGGCCGGCTCCTTGGGTGGTGCGGCGGTTGGAGATCCTGAGGAGGGCGAAGGAGAGCGCGAAGGTGGCGAGGGCGAGGACGACGGCCGTGGCGGAGGCCGCGTGGATGTTCCCGCCGGTGAACGCGTCGTTGTAGACCTTCATCAGGGGGCTCCAGGTGGAGGGGATGCCGTTGGTGAGCGGCTTGAGCGTCATGGGCTCGTTGAAGACCTGGAGGGTGGCGATGACGGAGAAGAAGAAGGTGAGGACCAGGGAGGGCATCACCATCGGGATCTTGATGCGGAGCGCGATCTGGAGTTCGGAGCAGCCGTCGAGCTTGGCCGCCTCGAAGACCTCGGCGGGCAGGGAGCGCAGCGAGGTGTAGATGACGATCATGTTGAAGCCGGTGCCGCCCCAGACCGCGATGTTGGACATCGCGAGGTAGAGGGGTCCGCCGTCCATGAGGTCGGGCTGCGGGAGTCCGGCCTTCTCCAGGAGGAAGTGGAAGGGGCTGACGTCGGGGAGGTAGAGGAAGCCCCAGAGGACGGCGGCGATGACGCCGGGGACGGCGTACGGCAGGAAGATCGCCAGGCGGGCGAAGGAGCGGCCCCGGACGCGCGCGGAGTCGAGCAGGAGCGCGAAGAGGAGCGCGAGGCCGAGCATCACGGGGACGACGAGGGCGCCGTAGCCGAGGACCCGCAGGGCGCTGGCGAGGAACTCGGAGTCGGAGAGGGCGGAGGCGTAGTTCCCCAGGCCGGCCCAGACCTCGGACTTGGCTCCCTTGCCGAGGCCGAGTCCCTTGACCTCGACCTTGTGGAAGCTGAGCCAGACCGCGTAGCCGATGGGCAGGGCGAAGAAGAGGGCGAAGAGGACGGCGGCGGGGAGGAGGAAGAAGTAGGGGGCGCTTCGCACCCGTTCGCGGGTGGTGGGCGACGGGTGGGCGTACGGGGCGGTCTCGGCCCCGTACGACCGGCGCGCGCCCTTGGGGGGCTGCGTCACTTGGCGACTCCGAAGCCCTGCTTCTCCAGGTCGGCGACGGTGGCGTCCTGGACCTTGGTGAGGGCGGTGCCGAAGGCGGCTCCGGTCCTGGCCTTGGCGGCCTTGCCGAACTCGTCCTTGAAGGCGGTGTAGGCGACGTTGACGTTGGGGCCCCAGGCGGCGGGGGCGGTGGTCTTCGCGATCTCGGCGGCCCTGGTGTAGAAGTCGGGCTGGTTGGCGAAGTAGTCGGGGGCCTTGGCGAGGGCGCCGCTGGTCTGGGCGGCGGTGGCGGCGGGGTAGATGCCGCTCTCCTTGACGAGGGCGGTCAGCGCCTCGGGGTCGGTGTTCAGCCAGGTGGCGAACTTCGCGGCGGCCTCCTTGTGCTTCGAGTCGCTGGTGACGGCGGTGGAGGAGCCGCCCCAGCTGCCGGTGGCGTTCTCGCCCTCGTTCCACTGCGGGAGGGGGGCCATGGCCCACTTGCCCTTGGTGTCGGGGGCGGCGGTGCCGAGGGTGCCGGGGGCCCAGACGGCGGAGACCCAGGCGAGCTGCTCGCCGGTGTTGAGGGCCTTGTTCCAGGCGGGGGTGTACATGGGCTGGTTGTCGATGGCGCCCTCGGCGACGAGGCCGCCCCAGAAGTCGGTGACCTTCCGGGTGGCGGCGTCGTCGATGCCGACCTTCCAGTTGTCGCCCTCGAAGGTCCACCACTTCGCGCCGGCCTGCTGGGAGAGGCCGGCGAAGAGGCCGGAGTCGTTGGCGGAGAAGGTGGTCAGGGCCTTCTTCGGGGCCTTCTTCTTGAGGGCGCGGGCGGTCTCGGCGAACTCGTCCCAGGTGGTGGGGACGGTGAGGCCGTACTCCTTGAAGAGGTCCTGGCGGTAGAAGAACATCAGCGGGCCGGAGTCCTGGGGCAGGGCGTAGACGGCGTCGCCGCCCAGGGTGGTCTGCTGCCAGACGCCGGGGGCGAACTGCTTCTCGACGCCCTGGACCTCCTTGGCTATGTCGGCGAGGGCGTCGTTGCTGACGAGGGTCGGCAGGGCCTGGTACTCGGCCTGGACGAGGTCCGGGCCCTTGTGGGCCTTGGCCGCCGTGATGATCTTGGTGACGAGGTCGTCGCCGGAGGCCTGCTTCTGCACCGTGACCCGGGCCTCGGGGTGCTTGGCGTTCCAGAGGGCGGCGACCTTGTCCATGCCGGGCGCCCAGGCCCAGTAGGTGAGCTCGACGGGGCCGGACCCGCCGCCCGCCTCGTCGCCGGAGTCGGAGGATCCACAGGCGGTGAGCGCGGTGGCGCCGAGGAGGACGGCGGTGGCGGCGGCGAGGCTGCGGCGCGTGATCTGGGGCATGGATGGGTTCTCCCTGACCGAAAGGGGCCTCTCCATCGGACGGAGAGGCCGACCATGCATCTGTGAGCGTTCACAGTAGAGAAACGTTCCGGACACTTGTCAATGGTTGTTCCTGTGCGGTTATGTTGCGTTGCCGCTTCGAAATCTGATGTGTGTACGTTCACAGCTACGGCGATCGATCACCCCCTTCCGTTTCACAGGTGCTCAGGAGAGACTCATGTCTGCCACGACCCCCAAGGGCCTGACCCGGCTCGCGTTCGGCGGGGACTACAACCCCGAACAATGGCCGGAAAGCGTCTGGCAGGAGGACGTGCGGCTGATGCGGGAAGCCGGCGTCACCATGGTGAGCGTCGGGATCTTCTCCTGGGCGCTCCTGGAGCCCGAGCCGGGCCGGTACGACTTCGGCTGGCTCGACCGGGTCCTCGACCTGCTGCACGCCCACGGCATCCGGGTCGACCTCGGCACCCCCACGGTCGCCCCGCCCGCCTGGTTCTACCGCGCCCACCCCGAGGCGCTGCCCGTCACCGCCGACGGCGTCCGCCTCTCGTACGGCTCGCGCGGCGCGATCTGCCACAGCTCCCCCGCCTACCGCGAGGCCGCCGCCCGGATCACCACCGAGCTGGCCCGCCGCTACGCCGGCCACCCGGCGCTGGCGCTCTGGCACGTCCACAACGAGTACGGCGTCCCCGTCAGCGCCTGCTACTGCGACACCTGCGCCGCGCACTTCCGGCGCTGGCTGAACGGCGCGTACGGCTCCCTCGAGGCCGTGAACGAGGCCTGGGGCACCGCCTTCTGGGGCCAGCGGTACGGCACGTACGAGGAGATCCTGCCGCCCCGCACCACCCCGACCGTCGGCAACCCGGCCCAGCAGCTCGACTACCGCCGCTTCGCCGACGCCACCCTCCGCGAGAACTTCCGCGCCGAGCGGGACATCCTCCACGAGCTGTCGCCCGGGATCCCGGTCACCACCAACTTCATGACCGCGCTCAGCCAGTGCGACTCGATCGACTACTGGGCCTGGGGCCGCGAGGTCGACCTCGTCACCAACGACCACTACCTGATCACCGACGGCCGGCGCACCCACGTGAACCTCGCGATGGCCGCCGACCTCACCCGCTCCGTCGCCGGCGGCGCCCCCTGGCTGCTCCTGGAGCACTCCACCTCGGGCGTCAACTGGCAGCCGCGCAACCCGGCCAAGCGCCCCGGCGAGATGGCCCGCAACTCCCTCGCCCACGTCGCCCGCGGCTCCGAGGGCGCCATGTTCTTCCAGTGGCGGCAGTCCCGGCGCGGCGCCGAGAAGTTCCACTCGGCGATGGTCCCGCACGGCGGCACCGACACCCGGATCTGGCGCGAGGTCGTCGAGCTGGGCGCCGGACTCGGCGCGCTGGAGGAGATCCGGGGCAGCCGGACCGTCCCCGACGTCGCCGTGCTGTGGGACTGGCACTCCTGGTGGGCGCAGAAGCTGGAGTGGCGGCCGAACGAGGCGCACGACGCCCGCGAGCGCGCCGACAGCTTCTACGAGGCCCTCTACGACCGGCACCTCACGGTGGACTTCGCCCACCCCGAGGCCGACCTGTCGGCCTACCCGCTGGTCGTCGTCCCGGCCCTCTACCTGATGACCGAGGCCGCCGGGCAGAACCTGCGGGAGTACGTGGAGAACGGCGGCACCCTGGTCGTCTCCTACTTCTCCGGGATCGTCGACGAGCACGACGCCGTCCACCCCGGCGCCTACCCGGGCGCCCTGCGGGACGTCCTCGGACTCACCGTCGACGAGTGGTCGCCGCTCCTGGACCACCAGCGGGTCGGCCTCACCGGCCCCGGCGGCGCCGCGCTCACCGGTGACGTGTGGACCGAGTTCGTCCGGCCGCGCGGCGCCGAGACCGTCTGGACCTACGCGGACGGGCCGGCCGCCGGCGGTCCCGCCGTCACCCGGCACCGGCTCGGCCGGGGCACCGCCTGGTACGTCTCCACCCGCCTCGACGCGGTCGCGCTGGACGCGATCGTGGCGGCGGCGGCCGAGGACGCCGGGCTCCCGGGCCGCACCGGGCTCGCCCGGGACGTCGAGGTCGTGCACCGGGCCGGCGCGAACGGCCGCTACGTCTTCGTCCTCAACCACACCGCCGGGGAGACGAAGGTGCCGCTGGACGCCGCCGGCACGGAACTGCTCGACGGCGGGCGGGTCGACGGCACGCTCACCGTCCCGGCCGGCGGCGTCCGGGTCGTCCGCCTGGACGACTGACCCCGGACGGACCGCCCGCCCCGGAACCACCCAGCCGGGACCGACCGGCAGCCGATGGCCGACTACCGGCGGCTGCCGGTCGACGGTCGGCAGTCCGCGCGCCGGCAGTCCGCGCGCCGGAACCGTGAGCGCGCCGGGCCCGTACGTGCTCCGCCCGGGGGCGGCGCGCACGCGTCGGCCGCTCCGGCGGCAGCCCCGTAGCCCCCCTCCTCCGGCCCCCTCGGGGCCGGCCCCCGATCTCCCCGGGGGCGGTCCGCACCCGCTGCGCCGCCCCCGGGCGAGCCGTACCACCCGATCTCCCCCGTCCCCGAGGAACAGCGCCACCGCACCACCACTCCCCCGTCCGTCACCGTCGAAGGGACTCGACGATGCGCACCACCAGAAGCCGCTTCCGGCTCCGCTCCGCCGCGCTCGCCACCGCGCTCGGCGCGGGCCTGCTGCTCGCCCCGCTGCCCGCGCAGCAGGCCGTGGCCGCGAGCACGCTCACCAACACCGGCTTCGAGGCCGACGGCACCGGTACGGCCACGCCGTCCGGCTGGTCGACCTACTCGGCCGCCGGGCAGAACGCGGCCTCCTTCACCGAGGCCGGCGGCCACAGCGGCGGCTACCGCCTCTCGCACTGGTCCCCGTCCGCCTACAAGGTCGAGACGTACCAGTACCTCAGCGGGCTGGCCGACGGCACCTACACGCTGACCGCGTGGGTGCGCTCGGGCGGCGGCCAGAACTCCGCGTACCTCGCCCTGCGCAACTGCGGCTCGGCCGAGCAGCGCACCGACCTGCCGGTGACCACCGGTTCCTGGATACGGGTCGTGACCTCCGTCAAGGTGGTCGGCGGCGGCTGCACGATCAGCGTCAACTCCGACGCGAACGCGGGCAACTGGCTGAACGTGGACGACCTCTCCTTCACCTCCGGCACGACCGGGCTCTCCGTGAAGGGCGTGGACCTGTCCGCCCTGAAGAAGAACGAGGACCTCGGCGCCACGTACAAGAACGCCTCCGGGACGACCGGCGACCCGGTAGCCCTGCTCAAGGGCGCGGGCGCCACCTACGGCCGGCTGAAGGTGTGGGTGAACCCGGCCGACGGCTACAACACCAAGGCGCGGGTCCTCGCCACCGCGAAGCGCATCAAGGCGCAGGGCATGAAGCTGCTCGTCGACTTCCACTACTCGGACGTCTGGGCCGACCCGGGCGCGCAGTCCAAGCCGGCGGCGTGGGCCGGGCACTCGTACAGCCAGCTGAAGACGGACGTGTACAACCACACGTACGACGTCCTGGGCGCGCTGAAGGCGCAGGGCACCACGGCCGACATGGTGCAGATCGGCAACGAGATCAACACCGGCATGCTGTGGCCGGAGGGCTCCACGTCGAACTGGACGCAGCTCGCGGGGCTGCTGAACTCCGGCATCTCGGCGGCGAAGGCGGTGTCGTCCTCGACGCAGATCGCGCTGCACCTGGCGAACGGCGGCGACAACGCCCTGTACCGCACGTGGTTCGACAACGCCAAGGCGCAGGGCGTGGGTTACGACGTGATCGCGCTGTCCTTCTACGGCTACTGGCACGGGGCGCTGTCCTCGCTCCAGGCCAACCTGGACGACATCGCGGCCCGTTACGGCAAGAAGGTGATGGTCGCGGAGACGGCGTACCCCTTCCGCCTGGACAGCGAGGACGCGCACGAGAACATCATCGACCTGTCCTCGGAGCTGGTCTCCGGCTACCCGGCGTCCCCGGCCGGCCAGGCGGCGTGGCTCCGTGACGTGATGAACGTGGTGGAGGCCGTCCCGGGCGGGCGCGGCCTCGGCGTCGTCTACTGGGAGCCGGCCTGGACCGCGGTCGCCGGCAACGGCTGGGACCCGGCGGACCCGTCGTCGGGCAACGCCTGGGAGAACCAGGCGCTGTTCGACTACGACAGCAGGCTGCTTCCGGCGGCGGGCTGGTTCGCCCACCGGTAGGCCGTGGGGAAGGGGCCGGACTCCCGTGCGGGGGTCCGGCCCCTTCCCATGGGTCCGGGTCTACCACTCCGCCAGGGAGCCGTCGTCGCGGCGCCAGGCCGGATTGCGCCAGCGGTGGCCGGTCTCGGCGGCTCGCTCGACGGCCTTCGCGTCGACCTCGATGCCGAGGCCGGGTCCGGTGGGCAGGGCCACGTGCCCGTCCTCGTACCGGAAGACCGAGGGGTCGACGAGGTAGTCGAGGAGGTCGGATCCGGTGTTGTAGTGGATACCGAGGCTCTGCTCCTGGATGAGCAGGTTGGGCGTGGCGAAGCCGACCTGGAGGCAGGAGGCGAGGGCGATGGGGCCGAGCGGGCAGTGCGGGGCGAGGGAGACGTCGTACGCCTCCGCCATCGCGGCGATCCGGCGGGTCTCGGAGATGCCGCCCGCGTGCGAGAGGTCCGGCTGGGCGACGGCGACGCCCTGGCCGAGGACCTTCTTGAAGTCCCAGCGGGAGTAGAGGCGTTCGCCGGTGGCGACGGGGATCGAGGTGGAGCGGACGATCTCGCCGATGTGGTCGCTCATCTCGGGGACGACCGGCTCCTCCACGAAGAAGGGCAGGTACGGCTCCAGGAGCGGCAGGACCCGGCGGGCCATGGGGAGGGTGAGGCGGCCGTGGAAGTCGACGGCGATGTCGAACGCGTCGCCGACGGCCTCCCGGATGGAGGCGACGCGGTCGACGATGCCCTGGGTGGCCGCGGGGGTGTCGATGAGCCGCAGCTGGGCGGAGGCGTTCATCTTGATCGCGGTGAAGCCCTCGTCCTTGCGGGCCAGGGCCTCGCTCGCGACCTCGTCGGGGCGGTCGCCGCCGATCCAGCTGTAGACGCGGACCCGGTCGCGGACGCGGCCGCCGAGGAGTTCCCAGACGGGGACGCCGAGGGCCTTGCCCTTGATGTCCCACAGGGCCTGGTCGATGCCGGCGACGGCGCTGGAGAGGACGGGCCCGCCGCGGTAGAAGCCGCCCTTGGTGAGGACCTGCCAGTGGTCCTCGATCCGCATCGGGTCCTGGCCGACCAGGTAGTCGGACAGCTCCTCGACGGCGGCGGCCACGGTGTGGGCGCGGCCCTCGACGACGGGCTCGCCCCAGCCGGTGATCCCCTCGTCGGTGTCGATCCGCAGGAAGCACCAGCGGGGGGCGACGAGGTACGTCTTCAGGGAGGTGATCTTCACTTGGAGTCCTTCTTGACGGTCCAGCCGCCGTCCACGACGAGGTTGGTTCCGGTGATGTAGGCGGCGTCGGCGGAGGCGAGGAAGGCGACGGCGGAGGCGACCTCCTCGGGGCGGCCGAGGCGGGCGAGCGCGGTGGCGCCGGCGGAGAGGCGGCGGCCCTCCTCGTCGACGTCGTTCCAGACGTCGGTGAGGATCGGGCCGGGCAGGACGGAGTTGAAGCGCACGTCGGGGCCGTACTCGACGGCGAACTGGCGGATCAGCGCGCACATGCCGCCCTTGGAGGCGGCGTAGGCGGGGTAGCCGGGGAGGCCGAAGTCGGCGTGGACGCTGGAGGTGGCGACGAGGCTGCCGCCCTCGGCGCGCAGGTCGTCGAGGAAGGTGCGGGCGGCGAGGTAGAGGGAGCGCAGGTTGACGGCGAGTTCGCGGTCCCAGGTGTCGACGGGGAGTTCGTGGGCGGCGGCCGGGGTGTGGGTGAAGGCGTTGCTGTGGAGGACGGAGACAAAACCGAAACGCTCGTGGGTCTCCTCGCGCAGCGCGGCCCAGTCGGCCTCGGAGGAGACGTCGCACCGGACGTAGGCGGCGCGGCCGCCCTCCTCGCGGATGCGGGCGGCGACGGCCTCGCCGGCGGGTGCGGCGATGTCGGCGACGACGACGGCGGCGCCCTCTCGGGCGAGCCGGGCTGCGCTGGCCGCGCCGATTCCTGAGGCGGCGCCGGTGACGACGGCGGTCTGCCCGGAGAAACGGTTCATGGGTGGGGCCTTCTCGGGGGGGGGGGAGGTCAGCGGGTGATGTCCTGGGCGGCCAGGAGGCCGAGTTCGGTGCGGCGCGGGATGCCCTCCCAGTCGCCGGGCACGGAGACGGCGAAGGCGCCGCAGAGGGCGGCGAGCCGCAGCCGCTCGGGGACCGGGGAGCCGTCGAGGCGGGCCGCGAGGTAGCCGGAGACGAAGGCGTCGCCGGCGCCGACGGGGTCGACGGCGGTGACGGGGATCGCGGCCTGCCGGTGGGTGCCGTCGGCGGTGACCGCGACGGCTCCGTCGGCGCCGAGCTTGACGACGGCCTCGGCGGGGCCGAGCCGGGTGAGGGCGCGGGCCGTCTCCTCCGGCGTGCCGCCGGGGACGAAGAGGGCGGCCTCCTCCGGGCCGGCGAAGACCAGGTCGGTGTGCGGGAGGAGACGGCCGAGCACCTCGGCGGCCTCGGCGCGGCTCCACAGGCGCTCGCGGTGGTTGACGTCGAGGGAGACGGTGACTCCGGCGGCCCGGGCGAGGGCCACGGCGTGCTCGACGGCGGCGCGGGCGGTGGCGCTCAGCGCCGGGGTGATGCCGGTGACGTGGAGGATCCGGGCGCCGGTGATCCGGTCCTCGTCGAGGTCGGCGGGGGCGAGGCGGGAGCCGGCGAGCCCGGAGCGGTAGTAGGCGACGCGGAGCCGGTCGGCGGTCCTGCGCTCGCGGAGCATCAGGCCGGTGGGGGCGTCGGGGTCGGTGCGGGCGCCGGAGACGTCCACGCCCTCGGCGCGCAGTCCGGCGAGGACCATGGCGCCGGCGGCGTCGTCGCCGACCCGCCCGGTCCAGGCGGCGCGGTGGCCGAGCCGGCTGACCCCTACGGCCACGGTCGCCTCGGCCCCTGCCCAGCCGAGCCGCATCGGGGCACCGTTGGCGAAGGGCCCGGCCTCGGCGGCGGCGACGACGACCATGACCTCGCCGAGGGTGACCAGGGCGGGCACGGGCCCTGGTGCCGGCGCGGGCGCGGAGGCGGGACTCGGCTCGGGCCCGGACACGGATGCCGGCTCGGGCCCGGACGCGGATGCCGGCGCCGGCCCGGGCGCCGGGGTGGAGCCCGGCGCGGGCGCGGGGCTCGGTGCGGGGTGCGTCATCGGAGGCGTATCCCGTTCAGGAGGGCGGTGGCGCGGTCGGTGAGGGCCGTGAGGGAGCCGCCCTCGCAGGCGTCCCCGAGGAGGGGGCCGCCGATGCCGAGGGCGGTGGCGCCGGCGGCGAGGTAGGCGGGGGCGTCGTCGGCGCCGATGCCGCCGGTGGGGACGAGCGGCACGTCGGGGAGCGGGGCGCGGACGGCCTTGAGGTGGGCGGGGCCGCCGGTGGCGGCCGGGAAGAGCTTGACCATGGTCGCGCCGGCCCGCCAGGCGGTGAGGATCTCGGTGGGGGTGTACGCGCCGGGCAGCACCGGCACGTCGAGGCGGACGGCCTCGGCGATGACGTCGGTGCAGGTGGCGGGGGTGATGAGGTAGGTGGCGCCGGCCTCCACGGCGGCCTGTGCCTCGGCGGGGGTGGTGACGGTGCCGGCGCCGAGGGCGAGCCCGGGCGGGGCGTCGGCGGCGTACTCGCGGAGCGCGTCGAGCGCCCCGGGGGTGGTGAGGGTGAACTCGGCGGCGCGGACGCCGGAGGCGAGGAGGGTGTCGGTGACCTCCGCGAAGCGGGCGGCGGAGGAGGAGCGGAGGATCGCGATGACGGGGGCGGCGGCCAGGGCGGCGCGCAGCCCCTCGTACGGGCTGGTCATGGTGGGTTCCCGAGGGGTCAGCGGTCGGCGTACGGGGTGGCGGGCAGGCCCGTCGTCCCCGGGCGGCAGACGAAGAGGCGGCCGGCGTCGGGTTCGGCCCGGAGCCGGTCGGCGGGGAGGTGGTGGGTGGCGGTGGTGACGACGAGGACGTCGAGGTCCGGGCCGGCGAAGGCGCAGCTGGTGACGTGGGAGGCGGGCAGCTCCACGCGCGCGTGGAGGTCTCCCCGGGGGGTGAGGGCGAGGACTTCGCCGCCGCCCCAGACGGCGACCCAGACGTTGCCCTCGGCGTCGACGGTGAGGCCGTCGGGGTAGCCGGCGTCGAGGACGGCGAAGGGGCGGCGGCCGGAGAGGGCGCCGGTGGCGGGGTCGTAGTCGAAGACGTCGACGCGGCGGGTGGGGCTGTCGGCGTAGTAGAGGAGGGTGCCGTCGGGGCTCCAGCCGAGGCCGTTGGAGATGGTGACGGGCTCGACGAGGGTGGTGAGGCCGGTGGCGTCGAGGCGGTAGAGGGCTCCGGCGCCGGGCCGCTCGTCGAAGGCCATGGTGCCGCCGAGGAGGCGGCCGGCGGGGTCGACGGAGGCGTCGTTCATGCGGCGCGGGACGCCGTCGCCGGGGAGGGCGGGGGCGGCGAGCTCGACGGCCTCGGCGGGGGCGCGGCCGGCCTCCAGGCGGAGGAAGGCGGTGCCGGCGGCGACGAGGAGGGCCCCGGAGGCGCAGGGGACGGCCGCGCCCACGGGGCGGTCGAAGCGGAGGGCGGCGGTGGGCGCGAGGTCGGTGCGGCCGTCCTCCCGGGTGAGGACGGCGCGGTGGACGAGGCCCTCGGTGATGTCGACCCAGAGGAGCTCCTGGCGGGCGGCGTCCCAGACGGGCCCTTCGGGGAGGCGGCCGGGCGCGGGGGTGCAGGGCAGGGCCCTGAGCTGGAGCATCGTGTCTCCTCCTGGGTGGCGGGGGGCGTGTCCACGGAGGTGGCGCCGTGGCGGCGAGAGAAAAGCTACGGGTTCGTCTAACGGTTGTAAATATCCTGCGGACTCCTTCTTCCAACCCTTCGAATAAGATCGGGCGACGACCGCGCACCGACGGAGGACAGCAGGGATGATCAGGCGCACCTCGCAGGACATTCGCCGCCTCAACCGCTTCGAGGTGCTGCGCCGGGTCTACGCCGGCCCGGGCGCGATGAGCCGGCAGGACATCGCGGCCGCCACGGGCCTCTCCTTCGCCACGGTCGCCAACCTCACCGCCGAACTGCTCGAGGCCGGGGTCCTCGTTGAGGCCGGGCACGAGGAGTCCGGCGGCGGACGGCCCCGCGCGCGGCTCGCCGTGAACCCGGAGCGGGGCGCGCTGATCGGCGTCGACATCGCCGAGACCTCGGTCCACGCCGAACTCTTCGACCTGGCGCTGGCCGTCCGGCACTCCGTGGAGCGCCCCCTGCCGCCGGGGGACGTGCGCCCCGCCGACGTGGCCGACGCGCTCGCCGGAGCCGTCGAGGAGCTGCTCGCCGCCTCCGGGACCGACCGCTCGCGGGTCCTCGGCGCGGGGGTGAGCGTGCCGGGCATGGTCGAACGCGAGGGCGGCGTGTCGTCGTTCTCGCCGTACTGGTCCTGGCACGAGGTGCCGCTGCGGACCCTGCTCGACGAGCGGCTCGGGCTGCCGCTGTGGCTGGACAACCCGCTGCGGGCCAGCACGGTCGCGGAGATGTGGTTCGGCGCGGGCCGCGAGGTGGACGACCTGGTGGTGCTGACGCTGCGGGCCGGCGTCGGCGCGGGCATCGCGATCGGCGGGCAGCTGTACCGGGGCTTCACCAACAGCGCGGGCGAGTGGGGCCACACCTGCCTCGTCCTCGACGGGCGCCCGTGCACCTGCGGCAACCGGGGCTGCGTGGAGGCCTACGTGTCGCTGCGCGGGATCGCCGCGACCTGGCGGGAACTCGCCCCGGACGACGGCCGGGCGGACGGCCCCGACGACGCGGCGACCGTCGCGGAGCTGGCGCGCGCGGCCGACGCGGGCGATCCGGTGGCCGCCTCGGTGATCGACCGCACCGGGCGCTGGCTCGGCGCCGCCGTCGCCCATCTGGTCAACCTGCTCAACCCCCAGGTCGTCGTGGTCGGCAACCAGGTCGTCGACCTGCTCGGCGAGCGCCTGCTGCCGGCCGCGTACGAGGCGGTCGGACGCCACGCCCTGGCGCTGCCGCACCGGGCGGCGACCCTGCGCCGCAGCGCCGTCCCGCACAACCCGGTGACCCGCGGCGCGGCGACCTTCGCCCTGGAGGGCTTCCTCGACGACCGGGAGGTCTTCGGCCCGGTGAGCCGGATGCGCAAGGCCGCCAAGGGCGGTGCGGGCGCGGGTGGTTGAGGAACGGCCCGGGGGCGGATGCGCGTACGGACGAGGGTACGGACGCAGGTACGTGCACGCGTGCGGACGCAGGTACGGGTGCGCGTACGGACGCAGGTACGGGCGCGGCTGCGGGCGCGTGTACGCGCACGCGCCCGTGCGCGGGTCAGCGCACCGCGCCCCGGTACCCCAGGCGGGTGGAGAGTTCGCCGGCGCCGCGCACGGCGAGGGCGGTGAGTTCGTTCTCGCGGGCCTCGTCCCAGCGGATGACCGGGACGGAGATGGAGAGCGCGGCGACGACCCGGCCGGAGCGGTCGCGGACGGGGGCGGCGACGCAGGAGACGTCCGGGTTGGACTCGCGCTGCTCGACGGCGACCCCGAGGATCGCGATCTCGGCGAGCGCGGCGCGCAGGACGTCCGGGTCGGTGATGCTGCGCGGGGTCATGCCGGCCAGCTCGCGCCCGTCGAGGAGGGCGTCCAGCTCCTCGGCGGGGAGCATCGCGAGGAGCATCTTGCCGACGGCCGTGCAGTGGGCGGGCAGCCGCCGGCCGGCCGCCGACACCATGCGGACGGCGTGGGTGGAGTCCACCTTGGCGACGTAGATGACGTCGGCGTCCTCCAGGAGGGCGACGTGGACGGTCTCGCCGCAGGTCTCGGCGGTCTCGCGGGCGACCTCCCGCCCCTCCGCGGCGAGGTCGAGCTCCTCGGCGTACCGGCTGCCGAGCTGGTAGGTGCGCACCCCGAGCCGGTAGCGGCCGGGCTGGTCCGGCACCGGGACGAGGTAGTTGCGGGCGGTGAGCGTGGAGACCAGCTCGTGGGTCGTGGTGCGGGGCAGCCCGAGCCTGCGGGTGATCTCGGGGGCGGAGAGCGTGCCGTCCCCCTGGAGGAACAGCTCCAGTATGTCGAATGCCCTGGTCACCGCGGGTACGAGTCGTCCCATGGCCCCCCACCTCACCCTCACGCCGTTCGAAATGCCGCACCACGACCGAAATCGCGGACAGAGACTAGCCCCGGACCGCGGGCCGGGCAACGGCCCCTCTCCGCACCCGGCCGGGCGGCCCCGCTTCCGTTGACACCCCGGCGGGCCGCTGCCTACGGTCACGCCACCTGGCCGAACACCGTTCGAGATCGCGAACACTCCGGAGAGTCATCGCCGTGCGCATCACGGGAATCACCACTCATGTCGTCGGCACGCCCTGGCGCAACCTCACCTACGTCCTGGTCCACACCGACGAGGGGCTGACCGGGGTCGGCGAGACCCGGATGCTCGGGCACACCGACGCCCTGCTCGGCTATCTCCGCGAGGCGGAGGCGAACCACATCGCGGGCTCCGACCCCTTCGCCGTCGAGGACCTGGTGCGCCGCATGAAGTACGGCGACTTCGGGCGGGCGGGCGAGATCGTGATGTCGGGGATCGCGGTCGTCGAGACGGCCTGCTGGGACATCAAGGGCAAGGCCCTCGGCGTGCCGGTCTGGCAGCTGCTCGGCGGGCGGGTGACGGACCGGGTGCCGGCGTACGCGAACGGCTGGTACACCGGCGAGCGGACCCCCGAGGCGTACCACGCGGCGGCCCGCGAGGTGGTGGCGCGCGGCTACCGGGCCCTGAAGATCGACCCGTTCGGCGCGGGCCGGCTCGAACTCGACCCGGCCGCCTCGCGGTACGCGGTCTCGCTCATCGAGGCCGTGCGGGACGCGATCGGCCCCGACACCGAGCTGATGGTGGAGATGCACGGCCGCTTCTCCCCCGCGACGGCCGTCCGCCTGGCCCGCGAACTCGCCCCCTTCCGCCCCGCGTGGCTGGAGGAGCCGGTGCCGCCGGAGAACCTGAAGGCGCTGGCGAAGGTGGCGTCGAAGACCGAGCTGCCGATCGCCACCGGGGAGCGGATCCACGACCGGATCGAGTTCCGGGAGCTGTTCGAGTCGCAGGCCGCCGACGTCGTCCAGCCGGACGTCGGGCACATCGGCGGCATCCTGGAGGCCCGCAAGCTCGCCGCGACCGCCGAGACCCACTACGTGACCGTCGCCCCGCACAACGTCGGCGGCTCGGTCCTCACCGCGGCCTCCCTCCAGCTCGCCGCCTGCACCCCGAACTTCAAGGTGCTGGAGCACTTCAACGACTTCGCCGACGCGGAGATCAAGAAGGTGGTGCGCAGCGCCCCGGAGGTCGACCCGGAGACCGGCTGCTTCCCCGTCTCGCACGCCCCCGGCCTCGGCGTCGAGCTGGACGTGGACGCGGCGGCCGAGTTCCCCCAGCAGCGGGCCAGGTTCGACCTGTGGGCCGAGGGCTGGGAGCGGAGGCGGCCGAAGTGACCGGCGGACCGAGCGACCGCGCCGTGCTCGTCGAACGGCCCGGTGCCGCCCGGCTCGTGACCCGGCCCCGGCCCGAACCCGGCCCGGGCGAGGTCCTGGTGCGGGTCGCCGCCGCCGGGATCTGCCTCAGCGACCGGGAGGTGTACGAGGGGCGGCGGGCGCCCGGCTACGTGCGCTACCCGGTGGTGCCGGGGCACGAGTGGGCCGGCACCGTCGAGGCGGTCGGCCCCGGGGTAGACCCGGGACTGGCCGGCCGGCCCTGCGTCGCCGAGGGCTTCCGCTGCTGCGGGAGCTGCGAGCGGTGCCGGTACGGCGAGACGAGCCTGTGCACCGCCGGGTACGCGGAGACCGGCTTCACCGAGCCCGGCGCCTTCGCCGACCGGCTGCTCGTGCCCGCCCGGCTCCTCCACCTCCTGCCGTACGGCTCCGACCTGCGGGCCGCCGCCCTGCTGGAGCCCGCGGCGGTGGTCGCGGCGGCGGTCCGGGCCGGACGGCCGCGCCCCGGGGAGCGGATCGCGGTCGTGGGCGCCGGGACGCTCGGGCTGCTCGCCGTGCGGTGGCTGGCCGCCCACTCGCCCGCCGGGCTGACCGTGATCGATCCGCGCGCGGCCCGGGCCGATCGGGCCCTGGACTTCGGCGCGAGCGCCGCGCTCGCCCCCGGGGAGGCGGCGCACGGCTCCTTCGACCTCGTGGTGGAGACCGCCGGGGCGCCCACCACGGCCGCGTCCTCCTGCCTGCTCGCCCGCCGGGGCGGCCGGGTGGTGCTCACCGGCATGTTCGGGGCGGGCGCCGCCGGCATCGACCCGGTGCACCTCTCGGTGAGCCAGCTGGAGCTGCGGAGCGTCTTCGGCGCCTCCTCGGCGGCCTGGGCGGACGCGGTGCGGGCCTTCGCGGCCGGACTCCTGGACCCGGCGCCGCTCGTCACCCACGAGTTCCCGCTGGAGCGCTTCGCCGAGGCCCTGGACCTGGTCGGCGGCGGGGACCCGGCGGTCGGCAAGGTCCTGCTGCGGCCCTGAACCCGCCGCGCCCCACCGGGCGGGCGCCCGCCCGCCCCGCTCCGCGCACACCGTCCGGCCCGTCGCACACGAGGAGTCAGATGTCCGCCCGTCACCCCGGGGCCGAGGCCCTGCGCCGCATCGGCCACCCCGTCCCGCGGCCCGACCCCGCCGACTCCTCCCCGCACGCCTTCCCCGACGGGGGCCGGTGGCGCACCGAGGTGCCGTCCGTGGAGGGCCCGGAGGCCCTGGCGGCGGTGCTCGCGGAGAGCGCGCGGCTCGACGTGCCGGTGCACCGGGTGAGCCAGGGCAGCGGGGTGTGGATGCTCACCGACGCCGAGATCGCCGAGATGGTGGCCGCCTGCGCCGAACGGTCCGTGGAACTCTGCCTGTTCACCGGACCGCGCGGCACCTGGGACACCGGGGCGGCGACCCGCACCGACTCGGGCGGCGCGGGGCCGCGCGCCCGGGGCCACGACGCCCTCGCCGGCTGCGTGGAGGACGCCCTGCGGGCCGCCGGGCTGGGGGTGCGCTCGCTGCTGGTGGCGGACGAGGGGGTGCTCTGGACCCTGCACCGGCTGCGCACCGCCGGGATCCTGCCGGCCGGGACGCGGTTCAAGGTGTCGGCGCTGATCGGCCCGGTGAACCCGGCCTCGTACGCCGTCTACGAACGGCTGGGCGCCGACTCCCTGAACGTCCCCTCGGACCTGACGCCCGCCCACCTCACCGAGATCCGCCGGGCCAGCGCCGCGCCGATGGACCTCTACGTGGAGGCGCCGGACGACCTCGGCGGCTACGTCCGCCTCCACGAGGTGGCCGAACTGGTGCGCAGGGCGGCGCCGTTGTACCTGAAGTTCGGTCTGAGCCGGGCGGCCGGCGTCTACCCGTACGGAGCCCACCTGCGCGAGCACGCGCTGGCCACCGCCCGGGAGCGGGTCCGGCGCGGACGGCTGGTCCTGGACCAGCTGGCCCGTCACGGTGCCGCCGGCGCCATGTCCCCCGTCGGCTCCCACGACCCCGGCCCCCTGGCCCGCTTCCCCGCCGGCCCCTCCTGACCCGGAACCCCGTCCAGGGCGGCACCTCGATGCGCTCCAGGTGCTCCCCGCCCCACGCGCCGAGCGGGGCGGGGGCTGCGGGCCGGCCCGCCGGACGACTGACCGTCGAAGCGCTTCGATCTCCTCGGTCTCCGCTCTGGACACCCCCAACTCCCCCGCGTTACGGTCTCGCTGGGTCGCCGGAACGATCGGACGGCCGTCTCCGTCGAAGCGATTCACCCGTCCTGGCCGCAGGGAGATCGGATGGTCACGCTTGCCGAGGTCGCCCGCCACGCCGGGGTGTCGGCCAGCACGGTGAGCTACGTCCTGAGCGGCAAGCGGCCCATCTCCGACCCCACCCGGCGGCGGGTGCGGGCCAGCATCGAGCAGCTCGGGTACCAGCCGCACGCCGGGGCCCGGGCGCTCGCGAGCAGCCGGTCGCGGATCATCGCGCTGATGGTGCCGCTGCGCACCGACGTGTACGTGCCGGTGATGCTGGAGATCGCGGTCTCCGTCGCCACCGCGGCCCGGGCGCGCGGCTACGACGTGCTGCTGCTCACCGGCGAGGAGGGGCCCTCGGCGCTGCGCCGGGTCACCGGCAGCGGGCTGGCCGAGGCCGTGATCCTGATGGACGTGCAGCTCGACGACGGGCGGCTGCCGGTGCTGCGGGGGGCGGCGCCGCCCGCCGTCCTCGTCGGGCTGCCGGCCGATCCGGCCGGACTGAACTGCGTGGACCTGGACTTCGCCGCGGCCGGGGCGCTCTGCGTGGAGCACCTGGCCGGGCTCGGGCACCGGGAGATCGCCGTCGTCGGCGGTTCGCCCGGGGTGTACGCCCGGCACACCGGTTTCGCCGAGCGGACCCTCGGCGGGCTGCGCGAGCGGGCCGCGCTGCTGGGCGTCGGACTGCTGCACCGGCCGTGCGACGGCAGTCACGACGCGGTCGCCGGGGTCCTCGCGCGGATCCTGGACGAACGCCCGGGGGTCAGCGCCTTCGTGGTGCAGAACGAGTCGGCGGTGGAGCCGCTGCTGGCCCTGCTGCGGCGGACCGGCCGGGCGGTCCCGGAGGACGTGTCGGTGGTCGCGGTCTGCCCGGAGGCGGTGGCCGCGCAGGCGTCCGTGCCGCTCACCGCGGTGGCCATCCCGGCGCAGGAGCTGGGCCGGCGGGCGGTGGAGCGGCTGTTCGCCCGGCTCGCCGGTCCCGACGGTCCCGAGGCGACCGGGGTGGAGCTGCTCACCCCGGTGCTGACGGTGCGGGCCAGTTCGGGTCCGCGGGCCGCCCTGCGGGTCGGGGGCTGACGAGGACGCGCTCCTCGCCCTCGCGGAGCCGGAGCCGCCGCCGGCCGTCGGGGGCGCACAGCTCGACGTCGGCGTCCCGGGCGGGGCGCAGCACGGCCCGGTACTCCCCCGGTGCCCAGGCGAGGTCGAGCCGGGCGCCGAAGCGGGTGCGGACGCCGGTGATCCGGCCGCGCGCGCAGAGTCCGGGCGGGGGCGCGGGCAGCAGCACGAGCCGGCCGGGGGCGGAGCGGACCAGCGCCTCGACGAGGAGGGCGGGCAGGGCGTGGGCGGCGTCGGCGTTGTAGACGTCCCGCTTCGGGTAGTGGGCGCTCATCAGCGAGGCGTGGAAGAAGTCGCCGCCGAGGACCCGGCGGAGGGCGTCCCCGGTGCGTGCGGCGTCGCCAAGCCGGGCGGCGATCAGGCCCTGGTGGAGGTGGCCGTGGGCCGAGTCGTTCTCGTGGCCGCGCAGGGCGAGGGCGCGGGCGGCGGCCCGGGCCAGGTCGGGGGTGTCGTACGGGGTGATCTGGTCGAGCGGCCAGACGGGGTAGAGGTGGCTGAGGTGCCGGTGGTCGTAGCGGTCGCCGAGGCCGGGCCAGGCCCATTCGGCGAGGGCTCCGTCGGCGTTGACGCGGTGGGGCGGGAGGCGGTCGGCGAGGGCCCGGAGGCGGGCGGCCCGCTCGCCGGGGGCGCGGTCGGCGGCGGCGGCGAGGGCGTGGCGGGCGGCGGCCAGGTCCATGGCGGCGTTGACGGCGCCCCAGCTGCCGCCGCGCGGGCGGTTCTCCGGCGAGTAGGAGGGGACGACGACCAGGTGCCCGTCGGGGCCGGTGCGGGTGAGGAAGTCCTCGTAGAACTCGGCGAGTTCGAGGAGCAGACCGGTGAGCCAGGGGTCGCGGCGGCCGTCGGCCTCGTCGGCTTCGAGGAGCGGGAGGAGCAGCCAGTCGGCGGCGGCGGTCCAGAGGTGGAGGGGGTACTCCCGGTCGAAGTGGTACGCGTGGCCGCTCTCGCCGTCGGTGTGGGCGGGGGCGACGACGCCCCGGGTACCGAAGACGGCCCGGGCGTTGTCGCGCCAGTCGGCCCACTGGCCCCGGATCAGGGCGCGGTGGGCCCCGGTGACCTCGGGGAGGTCGGCGGCGACGGCGGAGGCGGTCTGGAGGGCGAGGTTGGCGTCGGTGGTGAAGCCGCCGGACCAGGCGGTGTCCCAGTCGCCGGTCCACAGTCCGCACAGGCGGGGCGGGTGGAGGCCGGCCGAGGAGAGCAGGTGGTACCGGCCGGCGGCGAAGAGGCGTTCGAGGAGCGCGGGTCCCGCGGGGCGGGCCAGCAGTTCCGAGCCGGGCAGGGCGCGTTCCGCCGGGTCGGCGTCGAGGTCGAGGGCGACCCGGCGGTAGGCGGCGCCGTGGAGGGCGGCGTGCCGGGCGAGGAGCCGGGCGTACGCGGCGGCGGGGCCCTCCTCCCCGGCGAGGGCGCGCAGGGCGGCGGTCTCCTCCGCGGGGTCGTAGGGGCCGTCGTGGCGGCGGACCCGGGTGAGCAGGAGGAGCCCGCCGGCGCCCTCGACGCGGATGCCGCGGTCGGTGAGGGCGGTGCGGCCGGCGTCGGCGACGACGAGGGTGACGCCGGTGTAGCCGAGGGTGGAGCCGGGGTAGCCGGCGCGCAGGGTGAGGAGGGTCTCGCCGTGGGCGGTGGTGATGCCGCGTCCCGTGGCGAGGCCGGGCGGGACGCCGTCGAGGCGGTGGTCGAGCTCCACGTGGACACGGGGGCCGGGCCCGGTCACGTACTGGACGAGGACGTCGTCGGCGCGGGAGACGAGGACCCGGCTGGTGCGCGGTCCGGCGGTGGCGGTGAGGACGCCGGTGGCGAAGTCGGCCTCGCGGCGCGCCGCGCGCCCGCCGTCCGGCGCCTCGTCCCGGACGCGGGTGAGGAAGGCCGGGTGGAAGGACTGGATGCGGCGCAGCGGGCGGCCGTCGGTGAAGGCCTCGGCGGCGGTGGGGTCGCCGGAGAGGAGGGCGTCCTGGAGGGCGGGGAGCCGGTCGGCGAGGCGCGGCGGGTCGGTGTCGCCGGGGGCGTGGTGGGGGCGGACGAGGGTGTGGTGGGTGACGATCACCCGGTCGTCCACGGGGTCGCCGTACACCAGGGCCCCGTGCCGGCCGTTCCCGGCGAGGAAGGCGTCCTCCCAGCGGGCGGCGGGCCCGGCCTCCCAGGTGCCGTGCGCGGGGCCGGGCGGGGGCGCGGGGGTGTGCGGGGAGGCGGGGGCGGGTGCGCTCATGGGTGCTCCTCCAGGACGGCGGCGCCGAAGCGGTCGAGGGTGAGGGTGTCGTCGACGGTGGTGCCGGTGAGCAGGTCGCGGTGGCGGCCGGGCACGGCGACGGTGACCGGGTCGCGGCCGTGGTGGAGCAGGAAGAGGAGGTCGCCGCGGCGGACGGCCTCGACGCCGTCGGGGAGGCCGGCGAGGACGGGCCGCACGCCCGCGTCGTGGGCGGCTTCGGCGAGGAGGGCGCGCAGGGCGGCGGGTTCGGGGAGGGTGGAGAGGTAGCGGGTGCGGCCGTGGCGCAGGACGGCGGGGCGGCCGTCGAGTTCGCCGCCCCGGTAGGCGGCCAGGGTCTCGGCGCCGGGGGCGGGGACCAGTTCCTCGGACCAGAGGGTGCCCCGGAAGGTGCCGCAGTCGGCGTGCTCGCCGGGGGCGAGGGGCCACCACTCGTCGATCCGGTCGATGCCGAGGAGGGCGCGGAGGCGGGCGTCCATGCCGCCGGGCCGGATCCGGTCGTCGTGGTCGGCGACGCCGGTGAAGAAGCCGCAGACCAGTCGGCCGCCGCCGGAGACGTACCGCTCCAGGGCGTCGAGGGCGGTGTCGTCGAGGAGGTAGAGGTGCGGGACGACGACGAGGGGGTGGGCGGTGAGGTCGTGGTGGGGGTGGGCGAAGGCGACGGGGAGGCCGGCCTCCCAGAGGGCGCGGTGCCAGGCGCGGACCAGGTCGCCCTGGTCGAGGCGGTCGGAGAGGGCGCCCTCGTGGCGGCCGGCCCACCAGGAGTGCCAGTCGTGGAGCAGGGCGACGCCGCCGGCCGGGAGGCGGCTGCCGGCGACGCGGGGGCCGAGGCGGGCGAGGTCGGCGCCGACGCGGACGGTCTCGCGGAAGGCGCGGCCGTCGGCGCCGCTGTGGCCGAGCATGCCGGAGTGGAACTTCTCGGCGCCCTGGCGGGAGGCGCGCCACTGGAAGCAGTGGACGGCGTCGGCGCCCCGGGCGACGGCCTGGAGGGTCCAGAGGCGGTGGAGCCCTTCGGGTTTGGGGCGGTTGACGGGGCGCCAGTTGACGGCGCCGGCGGCCTGCTCCATGACCATCCAGGGGCGGCCGCCGGCCTCGGCGCGGGTGAGGTCGGCGACGAGGGCGTTCTCGTGGGCGCCGGCGCGGGGTTCGGCCGGGTCGGGGTAGACGTCGACGGAGACGACGTCCTCCTCCGCGGCCCAGGCCCAGCCGTCCTGCCCGGACCAGAAGGGCATGAAGTTGGTGGTGACCGGCAGGTGGGGGGTGTGTTTGCGGACGATGTCGCGTTCGGCGCGGTAGCACTCCAGGAGCAGGTCGGAGGTGTAGCGGCGGAAGTCGAGGACGTGGGCGGGGTTGCGCAGGTAGTGGGCGCGGCGCGGGGGCAGGACCTCGTCCCAGGCGGCGTACCGCTGGCTCCAGAAGTCGGCGCCCCAGGCGGTGTTGAGGGCGTCGAGGGTGCCGTAGCGGCGGCGGAGCCAGGTACGGAAGGTGCGGGCGGCCTCGTCGCCCCAGTCGTGGGTGCAGTACTCGTTGTTGATGTGCCACATGACGAGCGCCGGGTGGGCGGCGTAGCGGGCGGCGAGGTCCTCGGTGATCGCGGCGGCGTGCCGGCGGTAGGCCGCGCTGGAGTGGGCGAAGTGCTGGCGGGAGCCCCACCATTCGGTGCGGCCGTCCTCGTCGCGGGGCAGGGTCTCAGAGTGGCGGTGGCCGAGCCAGGGCGGCGGGGAGGCGGTGGGGGTGGCGAGGACGACGTCGACGCCGTGCGCGTGGGTGAGGTCCATGAGCCGGTCGAGCCAGCCGAACTCGCGGGCGCCCGGCTCGGGTTCGAGCCGGGACCAGGAGAAGACGCCGAGGGTGACGCTGGTGACGCCGGCCCGGCGCATGAGCCGCAGGTCCTCGGTCCAGGTCTCCTCCGGCCACTGTTCGGGGTTCCAGTCGCCGCCGTGGAGGATGCGGCCGGGGCGGCCGGGCGGGCGGGTGAGGTCGTCGAGGCTCGGCATACGGGTTCTTCCGGTAGGAGGGCGGGGGGTCATCCCTTGACGGCGCCGGTGAGCATGCCCTTCTTGAAGTGCTTCTGGACGAAGGGCGAGAGGACGGCGACGGGCAGCAGGGCGAGGACCATGACGGCCATCTGGACGGCGAGTCCGGAGAGGTTCCCGGCCTTGACGGCCTGGCCGAGGCCGACGGGGATCTCCTGTTTCTGGGCGAGCTGGATGAGGACGTTCTGGAGCGGCATCATGTTCTGGTCGTTGAGGTAGATGGAGGCGTTGAACCAGGCGCTCCAGTAGCCGACCGCGTAGAAGAGGGTGATGACGGCGATCACCGCGCGGGAGAGCGGCATCACGATCGTCCAGAGGATGCGCAGGTCGCCGGCGCCGTCGATGCGGGCGCTGTCGACGAGTTCGGGCGAGATGCCCATGAAGAAGGCGCGCAGGACGAGGATGTTGAAGACGCTGACGGCGCTGGGGAGGATCAGCGCGAGGTAGGTGTCGGTGAGGCCGAGGCTCTGCACCAGCAGGTAGGTGGGGATGAGGCCGGCGCCGAAGAACATGGTGCCCATGAGCGTGAAGAGGATGGCGCGGTGTCCGAGGGAGCCGGGCCGGGACAGGCCGTAGGCGGCGAGGACGGAGACCGTCATCGAGAAGAGGGTGCCGGTGAGGGTGACGCCGAGGCTGACGAGGACGGCGCGGGTGACCTGTCCGCCGCTCAGCAGCTCCCGGTAGGCGATGAGGGTGAAGTCGCGGGGGACGATGACCAGTCCTCCGGCGTCGGTGATCGCCCGCTTGCTGGAGAGGCTGGTGACGACGACGATCCAGAGCGGGAAGAGGACGGCGAGGCAGGCGGCGGCGAGGAGCGCCGCCTTGGCGGTGAGTCCGGCCCGGGTGGGCGGCTCCTCCCAGACGGGGCGCGCGGGCGCCGCCCACCGGGGGCGGCGGGCGGCGGTGGCGTGGGCGGGCGGCGGCGCGGGCCGTTCGAGGACGCGCAGGGTCACTTGTGGTACACCCCCTGTTCGCCCATGAGGTGGGCGACCTTGTTCGCGGTGAGGACGAGGGCGAGGCCGACGATCCCCTTGATGAGTCCGGCCGCGGCGGCGTAGCTGAAGTCCTGGCTGCGCAGGCCGGTCCACCAGACGAAGGTGTCGAGGACCTCGGCGGCGCCGGGGCCGACGGCGTCGCGCTGGAGGAGGAGTTGTTCGAAGCCGACGGTGAGGGCGTCGCCGACGCGCAGGACGAGGAGGAGGGCGATGACGGGGCGCAGCGCGGGCAGGGTGACGTGCCACATGCGGCGCCACCGGTCGGCGCCGTCCATGGCGGCGGCCTCGTAGAGGGACTGGTCGACGGCGGCGAGCGCGGCGAGGAAGACGATGACGCCCCAGCCGGCGTCCTTCCAGATGCCCTCGGCGGTGACGAGGAACTTGAAGACGCCGGGGTCGGTCATCAGGTCGAAGCCTTCGTGGCCGTGTTCGCGCAGGGTCTGGGCGATGACGCCGGCGCCGCCGAAGATCTGCTGGAAGACGGTGATGACGATGACCCAGGAGAAGAAGTGCGGCAGGTAGAGCACGGCCTGGACGAAGGCGCGGATCCGGGGCCGCAGCAGGCTGTGGACGAGCAGGGCGAGGGCGATGGGGACGGGGAAGAAGAGGACCAGCTGGAGGAGGAAGAAGACCAGGGTGTTCTCGACGGCGTCCCAGAACGAGGGGTCGGACAGGACCCGGTCGAACTGGGCGAGGCCGACCCAGGGGGATTCCAGGACGGCGGTGACGCCGTTGGTGGAGAGGTAGGGGTCGTAGTCCTGGAAGGCGACGACGTTCCCGAGGATCGGGACGTAGTGGAAGACGAGGACGAGGGCGAGGGCGGGCAGCGTCATCAGGAGGAGGACGCGGTCGCGCCGGAGCCGCCGGCCGAGGGGGATCCTCGGCCGGCGGTCGGTGGTGTCGTGCTCGCTCACGTCAGCTCGCCGCGGAGCCGGTGGTGTCGAGGAGCTTCTTGTACCAGTCGCGGAGCTGGTCGCCGCCCTTGGACTTCCACTCCGAGACGGCCTGCTGCACGTCGGAGAGCTTCTTGCGGCCGCGGACGACGTCCTTCTCCAGCTGTTCGAAGTCGTTCATGAGGCCGGTCCACCGGGCGGGTTCGGCGACGGTGAGGCCGTAGAAGGAGGACTTGCGGGTGAGGGCGCCCATCCGCTGCTGCCACTCGGTCTGCGCCCTGGTGATCTCGGGGAGGTCGGGGTGGGCGATGTAGGGGGCGGGGCTGGCGATGAACATCCAGGAGCTGCTGACCTCCTGGTTGCCGGCGTCGGTCTTGACGGGCAGGCCGTCCTTGACGGTGTGGTGGACGCCCTCGACGCCGTAGTCGGTGAGCATGCGCTCCTTGGTGCCGTAGGGGGCGGCGGTGAAGTTCGCGATGGCGAGGGCGTCCTCGACCACGGCCTTGGGGGCGCCCTTGCGGACGAAGGACCAGATGTTGGCGGGGTTGGTGGCCCACAGCTGCGGGCTGCCGCCGGCGTGGCCGGGGATGTCCATCGCGGCCATCGCGAACGCCGGGTTCTGCGCGGCCATCTCGGCGGTCTTGCCGTACCAGTGGGAGAGGTCGTTGTTGTACATGAGGCACTGGCCGGAGGTGAAGCGGACGCTGGTGTCGCCCTGGTTCTGGGCCTTCTCGTCGGGGTGGACGACGCCGGCGTCGAAGAGCTTGCGGGTCCACTCCAGGGCTTCGAGGTACTCGGGGGTCTCGATGCGGTTGACCAGCTTGCCGTCGACGAGGTTCCAGCCGAGCGCCTTGTCGCTGCCGTTCAGCACGCCGAACATGTTCCAGGCGGTCCAGGTCATGTCGGCGCAGGCCCACACCTTGGCCCTGGCGCTGGTGATCTCCTTGGCGAGGGCCAGGAACTCGTCGGCGCTCTTGGGGAGTTGCCAGCCCTTCGCGTCGAAGAGGTCCTTGCGGTAGAAGGGCGCGATGTTGGTGACGTAGGAGGCGGGCATGGGCAGGCCGCGGAGCTTGCCGCCGAAGATGGAGCGCTGCCAGGCGTCGGTGGGGATGGCGGCGAGGTTGGGGTAGGCCTTGACCTTGTCGCCGGAGAGGTACGGGCCGAGGTCCTCGAACTTGGCGTCGACGGCGCTGGGGATCTTGCCGCCGAGGTTCCAGCCGGGGATCACGACGAGGTCGGGGATGTCGCTGGAGGCGAGGACGGCGCCGAGCTTCTGGTCGTAGACGTTGCCGTCCTGGTTCTGCCAGGTGGCCTGGACGCCGATGGCCTCGTCCATGGCCTTGTAGTACGGGTTGCCGGGGGCGGGCGGGGTGCCCCAGAAGGGTGCCATGACGGTGAGGGCGCCGCCCTTGCCGAGCTTCCGCGGCACGGACGCCTTGAGCCGGTCGGCGGGGATGGCGCGGGTGAAGCCGGCGGCGGAGCCGTTCCGGGCGGGGACGTCCGCGGGGACGACGCCGCTGGCCACGTGGGCGGGGAGGATCCCGGCGGCGTCCTTGCCGCTGGTGGTGCCGTCCTTCTTCCCGGTGTCGCCACCGCCGCCGCAGGCGGTGAGCAGCGGTGCTCCGCCGGCGACCGCGACGGCGGCGACGGCGCCGGTGGCGAGGAAGCCCCTCCGGCTCTGCTCGGTTCTCGGGGAGCCCGTGGAGGCGGCGTTCGGCGTCATTGCGTCAACCCTTCATGGCACGCGCCAGGACACGCGGCGCCCGGGGGGGGTCGCCGGCCGGCTGCGGTGACGGAGATGGAGCAAGGTGCGGGGTGCGGGCGGGGCGGGGCCCCGGGGCGCGGCGACGGGCGCGGCAGGTCGGCACCGGCGGGTCGAAGCGCTTCGATGTTGCTGCGAGGTTAAGTGACCGTCACAGGCGCGGCAAGAGTCGTTCAGGAGTTTCTCGAACCGGCGTCCGGGAAGGCCGAAAGCCTTCAACTCCTGTGGACAGAACGGGAAATGACGCCGCCGGGAACCTTGACACCCACCCGGGAGGGATCGAGCATCGAAGCGCTTCGAAACTTCCGGCCGCCCTCCGGCGACCGCCGTCCAAGGGACTCGTACGTGACCGCAGACCGGCCGCCCTTCCGTGACCCGGCCCTTCCCGTCGACGCACGCGTCGCCGACCTCCTCGGCCGCCTCGCCCCCGCCGAACGCCTCGCCCTGCTCCACCAGTTCGCGCCCGGTGTCGAGCGCCTCGGCCTGGCCGCCTTCCGCACCGGCCAGGAGGCCCTGCACGGTGTCGCCTGGATGGGCCCGGCGACCGTCTTCCCGCAGGCCGTCGGCCTCGGCGCGAGCTGGCACCCCGAGCTGGTCCGCCGGGTCGGGGAGGCCGTCTCCCGCGAGGCGCGGGCGATGCGCGCCAAGGACGGGCGGGTCGGCCTCAACGTGTGGGCCCCCACCGTGAACCTGCTGCGCAACCCGCTGTGGGGCCGCGGCGAGGAGGGCTACTCCGAGGACCCGGCGCTCACCTCCGCCCTCGCCGTGGCCTTCACCCGCGGCCTGCGCGGCGACCACCCGGTGTACTGGCGCACGGCGCCCGTGCTCAAGCACTGGCTCGCGCACAACAACGAGACCGCCCGCGACACCTCCTCGGCCTCCGTCCGCCCCCGCGTGCTCCACGAGTACGACCTGCCGGCCTTCCGCGGCGCCGTCGAGGCGGGCACGGCCGCCGGCGTGATGCCCGCCTACAACCTGGTCAACGGCCGGCCCAACCACCTCTCCCCGTACCTGGAGTCGGAGCTGCGCACCTGGACGGACCGGGAGCTGCTGGTCTGCTCGGACGCGGGCGCGCCGAGCAACCTCGCCGACTCGCAGGCCTACTTCGACGGCCACGAGGAGGCCGTCGCGGCGGCGCTGCGCGCGGGCGTCGACTCCTTCACCGACCACGGCACCGACCCCTCGGTGATCCTCGGCCGGCTGGAACGGGCCCTGGAGCGGGGCCTGATCGGCCAGGAGGACGTGGACCGGGCGGTCCGCAGGCAGCTGACCGTGCGGTTCGCGCTCGGCGAGTTCGACCCCGAACTCGACCCGTACGCCCAGGAGTCCGCGTACGACACGGCCGGCCACCGCGAGCTGGCGCGCGAGGCGGCGGAGGCGGCGCTCGTCCTGCTGCGCAACGAACCGGACGCGGACGGCGCCCCGCTGCTGCCGCTGGCGGCCGGCGGGCGGGTCGCCGTCGTCGGGCTGCTCGCCGACGCCGCCAAGCTGGACTGGTACAGCGGCGCGCTGCTGCACCGCTCCACCCCGCTGGACGGCATCCGGGAGCGGTTCGGCGCGGACCGGGTGGACTTCGCGGAGGGCGTGGACCGGATCCGGCTGCGCACCGCCGACGGCCGCGCGCTGCGCGTCCCCGAGGCCGCGGGCGAGGAGCCCGGCCGGGAGGCGGAGGTCGCGCTCGACCCGGCGCTGCTCGCCGGCCGCACGGACCTGCCGCCGCTGACCGCCGACGCGGAGGGCACGGTCCTCGACCTGATCGACTGGGGCGACGGGGTGCTGACCCTGCGCGCCCCCGGCGGCAGGTACCTGTCGGTCGCCGGGGACGGGCTGCTGCGCGCCTCGGCGGACGAGCCCGGGGGCTGGGTCGTCCAGGAGACGTTCCGCTTCGAGGCCCACGGTGACGGTCACCTCCTTCTGCACCTGGGGACGGGGGGCTACGTCTCTGTCGCCGCCGACGGCGTGAAGGTTGCCGCCGACCGCGGATCCGCCGGAATCTTCACGGTGGAGACCGTCGAGCGCGGCGAGGAGGCCGTGGCGCGGGCCGCCGCCGGGGCGGACGCGGTGATCGTGGTCGCCGGGAACGACCCGCACGTCAACGGCCGGGAGACCGAGGACCGCGCGACGCTGGCGCTGCCGCCGCACCAGGACCGGCTGTGGCGCGCCGCGCACGCGGCCAATCCGCGCACGGCCCTGGTCCTCGTCTCCTCCTACCCGTACGCCGTGCCCGACGCGGCGGCGGCGCTCCCGGCGCTGCTGTGGACGGCGCACGGCGGCCAGGCCGCCGGCACCGCCCTCGCCCGCGTCCTCGCCGGGGACGTCTCCCCCGCCGGACGCCTGCCGCAGACCTGGTACGGCTCCGACGCCGACCTGCCGGACCTGTTCGACTACGACGTCATCGGCGGCCGGCAGACGTACCTGTACTTCGACGGCACCCCGCTCTTCCCCTTCGGCCACGGCCTGACCTACACGACCTTCGGCTACCGGGAGCTGACGGCCGCTCTGGACGGGGAGGAGGTGCGCGTCTCCTGCGCGGTCGCCAACACGGGCGCGGTCGCCTCGGACGAGGTCGTCCAGCTGTACGTCCGGGCGGTCGCCCCGTCGGTGCCGCGCCCGCACCGGGCGCTCGTCGCCCACGAGCGCATCCACCTGGCGCCGGGCGCGACGGCGACGCTGACGTTCGTGGTGCCGCTGTCGGCACTCGCGTACTGGGACGTGGCGCACGGGCGGTGGACGGTGGAGCCGGGGGCGTACGAGTTCCAGGCGGGGCCGTCCTCGGCGGACCCGCGCCGGACCGTCCGCGTGGAGCTGCCGGGCGAGGCGCCGGGCCCGCGCCCGGTCCTGGAGGCGGGCATCGAGGCCGCCGGCTACGACGAGCAGACCGGCACCGTCATCGTGGACCGCTCCCGGATCTCCGGCGACGCGGTGGCCCCGGCGGATCCGGCCGCGCCGGGCACACTCCTCTTCCGCGCCTGCGACTTCGGTGACGGGGTCACGGAGCTGGCGGTGACGGCGGCCGGGGCGGGCGAGGTGACGTTCTACGCCGGTACGGCCCCGGTCCCGCTGGCCCGGGTGACCGTGGGGCCCACGGACGGCCCGTACGCCCATGTGCTCGCGGGGGCGCCCTGTCACGTCCGCGGCGTGACGGACCTCCGCGTGGAGCTGCGCGGGCCGGTCCGGCTCGCGCACGTCGGCTTCTCCGGCTGAGGGACCGGAGGAGCACGGCGCACGGGCGCCCCGCCGGCCTCCTCCGGGCCCGGCGGGGCGCCCCCGGGCCCGGCCGGCCGCGCCCGGCCCGGGAACCTCCCGGTTAGGCTCTCCCGGTCCATGACCACGGGGAGGGACCCGCATGATCCGCAAGAAGCCCGTACGCCGGGCCGTACTGGTGGCCGCCGCACTGGCGGCCCTGACCGTCTCCTGCGGCACGACGCCCGAGCCCGACCGCCCGGCCGGGGGCCCGGCGCGGGCCACGACCACGCCGGCACCGGAGCCGACGACCGCCGGACCCACGGCCACGACCGATGACTCCGGCACCCTGCCCGACGACTCCACGCCCGCCACCGCCGCGTCCACCGTCGACCCGTACGCTCCCGAGTCCGGCGAGAAGGTCCGCGACGCCTTCGCGACCCTCCAGGCCACGCTCGACGACTCCTGCGCGCAGGACTGCGGCTACTTCCTGGGCCGCCTGAACAAGGAACTCCAGGAGCTGGACGGGGCGATGAAGAACGACCCCAAGGGGCCGGGGCACTTCCCCGAACCGCTCCGGAAGATGGCCGAGCTCAACGAGGCGCTCGGTGGCGACGCCTCCTTCGAGAACCTGAAGAAGCACGAGAAGCAGCTCGTCGCCACCCGCGACTTCATCAACACCTGGATGCAGGACCACCCCGACGACTACCGCTGACCGCCGCGAACGCCAGCGCGGCGGCCACCAGCCCCGCGCCGAGCAGGAACGGCCCCGTCGGCCGTCCCAGCGCCGTCGCGGCGAGCAGCGGCCCCGCCACGGCGCCCGCGTTGAGGGCGGCCGTGGCGTAGGCCCCGGCGAGCGCGGGCGCCCCGGCGGCCTCGTACAGGATCCGGGCGATCAGCGTCCCGCCGAGGGCGAACGACAGGGCTCCCTGGACGAGCAGGAGCGCCAGCAGGGCCGCCGGGCGGTCCGCCAGGACGGCGAGGGCGAGCCAGCCGGCGAGCAGCAGCGGTCCGCCGACGGCGAGGAGGCGGCCGGCGTGACGGTCACCGAGCCGCCCCGCCGCCGTCACCCCGGCGAACGAGCCCGCCCCGAACAGCACCAGCGCCACGGAGACCCAGGCCGGGCCGAGCCCGGCCGGGCCGGTGACGACCGGGGCGAGGAAGGTGAAGGCGCCGAAGGTGGCCGCGTTCACGAGCGCGGCGAGGACGAGCACCCGCACGAGCCGGGGCTCGCGCAGCACCGAGAACTCGGCGCGCAGGGAGGCCCCTTCACGGCCCGCCCCCGTGGCGGGCACGCCCCGCAGGATGCCGAGCGCGGCCGGTACGCAGAGCACCGCGACCGCCCAGAAGGCGGCCCGCCACCCGGCGTGGGCCCCGAGCAGGGCGCCGCCGGGGACGCCGACGACGGTGGCGACGGTCGTCCCGCCGAGGAGGACGGCGAGCGCCCGCGCCTTGCGGTCCGCCGGGACCATGGCGGTGGCCGTGGTGAGGGCCAGGGCGAGGAACCCGGCATTCGCGAGGGCGGCCACGGCCCGGCTCGCCAGGAGGACGGCGAAGCTGCCCGTCAGGGCCCCGGCCACATGGGCGGCGAGGAAGACGAGCACGAAGCCGAGCAGCCCGGACCGGCCGGACCGGCCGCGCGCGAGCACGGCCATGAGCGGCGCGCCGACCACCATCCCGACCGCGAAGGCGGAGGTCAGCGCCCCGGCGGCGCCGACGCTCACCCCCAGGTCACGGGCGAGGTCCGGCAGCAGGCCGGCGAGCATGAACTCCGAGGTGCCCATGGCGAACACGGCGAGGGCGAGGAGGTAGAGGGGCAGAGGGAGAGGGAGGGGCACGGAAGGCTCCGAGGTGAGGCGAGGACGGTGGGCGTCGTCTCGTCACCGCCGTCGGCCCGCCCCCTCCCCGCCCGGGAGCACACGGGCACGCCCGACCGGCCGCACGGCGCTGCGCGCGGCGGCGGTCGGTGGGGTCACCGGCTCAGGGAAGGCGGGGGCTCAGGGGCTGACGGCGGGACCGAAAGCCCCCCGCTCTGGACGCCTCAGGGCTGGACACGCGGGGCACACTACGCCCCGCCGCGCTCCCCCGCACCCGGATTTCGCTCCGGGCCGGAGTCGTACGGGGTCCCCTAGAGTGCCGTCGCGAGGGGCGACCGGACCGCTCGCCGCACCATGGCCCCGGGCGCCCCCGCCCGCCACCGGCACCACAGACGAGGACCGTGACATGCCCAGCGACCGTCTCATGCGGATCCACAGCCCCGAGTTCCAGGCCATGGCCGAGAGGGTCCTGCGGGTCACCGAACTCACCTCCCGGCTCAACGTCCTGCCCTTCGAGGACGAGGCCGGCAAGGCGGAGCTGTTCGAGCGGATCCTCGGCAAGCCGCTGCCGCCGAAGGTCACGATCTACCCGCCGTTCTACACGGACCACGGCCTGAACCTCGACCTCGCCGAGCGCGTCTTCATCAACCAGAACTGCACGTTCCTGGACTACGCCGGCATCCGCATCGCCCGGCGGGTGATGATCGGGCCGAAGGTCACCTTCATCACCAGCGGCCACCCGGTCGACCCCGAGGAGCGCCGGCTGTACCTCACCGGCGCGCCCATCGACGTGGAGGAGAACGTGTGGATCGGGGCCGGCGCCACGATCCTGCCCGGCGTCACCATCGGGCGTGACGCCGTGATCGCCGCCGGCGCGGTCGTGGCCGACGACGTCCCGCCGGCGAGCCTGGTGACCGGCGGCAAGGCGACCGTCCACCGGAGCTGGTGACGGCCCCCGTCAGCCGCCGCCCCGCCGGCTCCGGCTCCTCGTGCCACGCCCGGAGGCGACCCAGAGGCCCAGCTCCTGGTGCAGGCGCGCCGTACGTCCTCGATGCGCCGCGCGCGGTCGCGGATCACCGCTTGACGGACTCGATGAAGGCGGTGAACGCGGCGGCGGAGACGGTGACGGTGGGGACGAGGTTGTGGGCGACCACGACGCAGTCGGCACCGCCGTTGCCGCTGAACGAGGACATGAACCAGAGAGAGGACTCGTTGGTCACAGCATGCCCTTTCGCACTTCCTTGATCATGGTCAGCGAGTCTGCCGGGGAGAGGGCTTCCGCGACCAGGCGATGGTAGGTCGCGTTCAGATACGACAAGGTGGCGGCTTCCCGCACCAGGTGCCCCCGGGCCTGCGCCTCGGTGTAGGCGAGCAGGGAGCGGTCGGCCAGTGTCAGGAGCGTAAGGGGCATGTGCGACGGGCGCCTCTCCCCCAGGCTGAAGGGAGCCACCTGGACGTAGGTATGCGGGCGCGCCGCCAGTTCGACGATCCGGTCGAGCTGTGGCGCCATGACCGCGGGACCACCGACCATCTGGCGCAGGCAACTCTCGTCCAGCACCACGAAGCACATGGGCGGGCGCCGCTGCTCCAGGATCTGTTGGCGCTCCCGCAGAATGTGCACCCGCTGTGCGGCCTGGTCGGCCGTCACGGACCCCCGCTCGACAGAGAACGCAGCCAGCACCTTCGCGTACTCGTCCGTCTGAAGCAGCCCCGGCACGACCCCGATGTCGAACATTCTGATCTCCACTGCCTGCCGCTCGAAATGGAGGTACTCGGGGAACCCCTCCAGCAGCACCCCGTCTCGCATCTTCCGCCACTCGCGCTCGAACGCTTCGGCCTTCCCCGCCAGCTCGAATGCCGAGTCGATCTCTCGCGAGAATCTGAGAGTTGGAGATCTGCGTGCGGTTTCGACGGCGGAGATGTGCTTTCCGGAGTACGAGATCCGGGCGGCCAGGTCCTCCTGTTTCCAGCCTCGTTCCTCGCGCAGCCTGCGCAAACGCGCCCCGTACGCCGCAGCCACTCCACCGTCCGGGTCCAGCTCCTTCCGGTTGACCACAACTCTCCTTCCGCAAGTCTCAGTTGAAGATTTGAAGACTTGCCGAATATAGGTCACGCTGGTGACTCCTGGTAGTGGCACCGCTACAGAGAGGAGCCCGCTCGTGCCCGCAAGCGACCGCCCCACCTCCGTCCCCGATCTCGGCTCGTTCATGGCGGAAGACACCGGCGAGGGAACCCCTCGGCTCGGCAGAGTCACCGCCTGGGACGGGTCCGTCGTCCACCTGCAACCGCCCGGCGGCGGCGCCGCGTGGACGGCCGCGCCGGGCGGGCTGCGGCGCCCGACCGAGGCGGAGGCCGCGCTCATCCGGGTGCTCACCACCCCCGTCCCGGCGACGAGCCGCCCGCCCCGGATTCCCGGAGCCGCCGGTCGTGCTCTCGGCGGAGCCCCTGCCGCCGGCCGTGCCGACGCCGGGCTGTCCGACGTGCGAGCTGGTGGCCGCGTGGGAGCGGAACTGCCTGCGCAGGAACGACCATTCCCGGGCGGCGGACTTCCGGGTCGAGATGCGCAATCACCCGCACACCGAGCCGAAGTCGAGGCTTCCCCGGGAGTTGCCGTGAGCGTGCTCGCGGCGTACGGGAAGAGGCCCGGCGCGGCCCGGGGGCCGTCAGCCGTACATCGCCAGGCGGTGGAACGCGGCCAGCGCCCCGTCGATGGGGTGGGGCTGCGGCACGCCGGAGGGGTCGAGCCGGTTCCAGCGTTGCAGGTTGACCGCGACGGCCAGCTGCCGTCGGCCGTCGGCGCGGATGACGGCCAGGGTTCCGCCGCCCCAGACCGTGCCGCCGTGGCCCCAGAAGACGGGCTGACCGGGTTCTTCCGTGGGGTAGATCCCGAGGCCGTAGTCGATGACCTTCATCTCCTGGGAGACGACCGGGACGACGCGCCGCATCTGCTCCAGTGAGGACGGGTTGACGATCTCGCCGGCCAGCAGCGCGCGGTAGAAGCGGTTGAGGTCGGCGAGGGTGGAGACGAGCGAGGCGCTCACGCCCGTCCAGGACATGTCGAAGACGCTGTAGTCGCGCGGCGGGTCGATCATGCCGAACCACGCCTCGTAGAGCCGTGCGTGCGGGCCGTCGAACTCCGGCTCGTCGGGGAAGGCGGTGTCCCGGAGTCCGGCGCGCTCGATGACGTTCCGGGTGATGCACCGCTCGGCCGTGGTGCCGGTCACCCGTTCCAGGAGCTGTCCGAGGAGCAGGTAGTTGGTGTTGGAGTAGAGACCCGGGGTGCTCCCGGGCGCACCGGCGGGAGGCGCGGAGACTCCCATACGGATCAGTTCGAGCGGGTCGAACCGGGTGTGGCGGTGGTCGTCCAGGCTCTGGGGGCCGGTGTCCGCGAGGACGGGAAACGCCCTGAGGGAGGGGTAGGCGTGGGGGAGGTACTCGGCGAGGCCGCTGGTGTGGTCGATCAGCATCCGGACCGTGATCGCCTCGCCGCGTTCTCCGGGGACCAGTTCCGGAAGGTACCGGGCGATCGGCGCGTCGAGTCCGATCCGGCCGGCCTCGGCCTGCTGGAGCACGGCCGCGGCGGTGAAGGTCTTGGTGACGCTGCCGACGCGGTGCCGCATGCCGGCGGTGACGGGACGGCCGGTGGCGAGGTCGGCGACGCCGGCGGCGCCGCGCCAGACCCGGTCGCCGTCCCGCACCTCGGCGAACACGCCGGGCATGCCGGCGCGGTGGACGTCTTCGAGGGCGGCGTCCAGGGCCGCTAAGTCCAGGGACTTGCTCACGTCAGCTGTCCTTTCGCAGGGAGGGAAGCGAGCTGCGCCCGCTCATGCCCTCATTATGCACGCGGTGCGTGCAACGCCAAGTGCAGCGGTAGTCTGGGGTTTTGGCGAGAGGAGCGGGGATGGCGGGCCGAAGGCGCTGGACGACCGAGGAGATCCTGGACGCGGCGGCGGAGCTGCTGAGCACGAGCGACGCGGAGTCGTTCAGCGTGCGCAAGCTCGCCGCGACCCTGGGGACCGACTCCTCCAGCCTGTACCGGCACTTCCGCAGCAAGACCGAGCTGCTGCGCGCGGTCGCGGACCGGATCCTGCTGAGCGCCATGGACGGCCACCACCCCGAGGGCGACTGGAAGGAGCGCCTCACCGCCCTGGCGCTGCGCCTGCGGGAGGCCTTCGGGCGGCAGCCCCAACTCGCTTCGGTCTGGGGGCGGTACGCGTCGGGCGGCGCCGGGTCCCGGCTGGTCATGGAGGAGGTGCTGGGGGCCCTGCGCGCCTCGGGGCTGCCCGACGCGGAGGTTCCGGTGCACTACCACCGGCTCGCGGTCCTCATCGCGGCGCTGATCGCCTCCGAGGCCGGCGTCAGCACCCTCGGCCCGGAGGAGTACGAGCAGGGCATGGAGCTGTTCCGTGTGGCGGTGCTCGGCGCCGACCCCGAACGCTTCCCCGCCCTCGCCCACTTCGCCCGCGACGTCCGTCCCCTCGGCGCGGACCGCGCCGCCGCGTTCGAGGAGCTCCTCGCCGCCCACCTCGCCCACGTCGAGGCCGCGATCGCCCCGCGCTAGCGGCGGCCGGTGGCCCTCCCGGACCGGGGCCGGCCCCGGGGCCGGCCCCGGGGCCGAAGCCGGAGCGGGCGCGGAAGGGGAGGCAGGGCGGGCGCGGGAGGGGGGGACGGGCGCGGGGCGGGCGCGGGAGGGGGGGACGGGCGCGGGGCGGGCGCGGGAGGGGGGACGGGCGCGGGGCGGGCGCGGCCCGGCCGGGTCAGCCGTCGTGCCCCACGCCTCCCGGGCCCAGCGTCCGTACCGCGTACGGCAGTTCCGTTCCCGTCGCGGTCGCCGTCGGGCCGGTCGCCGTGTGCGTCACGGTGTACGCGGCCGCCGGGGCGCCCCGGTGGTCCGGGACCGTGACGGTCGTGGTCGTGCCCTCGGGGGCGCCGGGGGCCACCAGGAGGGTGAGGCCGTCGGGCCAGTCGGCGTCCGGGCGGTCCGAGGGCGCGGCCAGCGGGAGGACGGCGCCGGGGCGGACGTACAGGGGGAGGCCGTCGAGGGCGTGGGTCTCGCGGCGCCAGCACGGGCCGGTGACGGCGTCGCCGGTGAGGAGGTGGGTCCAGGTGCCCTCGGGGACGTACACCTCGACCGCGCCGCCCGGGTCCATGACGGGGGCGACGAGGAGGTCGGGGCCGAGCATGTACTGGCGGTCCAGGGTGCGGCAGGCCGGGTCGCCGGGGAACTCCAGGAGCATGGGGCGCATGACGGGGAGACCCGTGTCCCGGGCTTCGACGGCCGCCGCGTACAGGTACGGCATGAGGCGGTGCTTGAGGCGGGTGAAGCGGCGGGCCACCTCCACGGCCGTCTCGCCGAACTCCCACGGCACCCGGTAGGAGTCGCTGCCGTGCAGGCGGCTGTGGGAGGAGAGCAGGCCGAAGGCGAGCCAGCGGGTGAAGACCTCCGGGTCGGGGGTGCCCTCGAAGCCGCCGATGTCGTGGCTCCAGAAGCCGAAGCCGCTCAGGGAGAGGGAGAGCCCGCCGCGCAGCGACTCGGCCATGGCCTCGAAGGAGGCCCAGCAGTCGCCGCCCCAGTGCACGGGGAACCGCTGGCCGCCGGCGGTCGCCGAGCGGGCGAAGAGGACGGCCTCGCCGGGGCCCCGCTCCTGCTCCAGGAGTTCGTGGACGGTGCGGTTGTAGAGCTGGGCGTAGTAGTTGTGCATCCGCTCGGGGTCGGAGCCGTCGTGCCAGACGACGTCGGTGGGGATCCGCTCGCCGAAGTCGGTCTTGAAGCAGTCGGCGCCCCGGGCGAGGAGGGGGCGGAGCTTGTCCTGGAACCAGGCGCGGGCGGCGGGGCTCGTGAAGTCGACGAGGGCCATGCCGGGCTGCCAGAGGTCCCACTGCCAGACGTCGCCGTTCGGCCGCCGCACCAGGTGGCCCGCGGCGGCGGCCTCCTCGAAGAGGGCGGACTTCTGGGCGACGTACGGGTTGATCCAGAGGCCGACGCGCAGGCCGCGGGCCTTGAGGCGGGCGAGCATGCCGTCCGGGTCGGGGAAGGTCTCCGGGTCCCAGGCGAAGTCCGACCACTGGTACTCGCGCATCCAGAAGCAGTCGAAGTGGAAGACGGAGAGCGGGATGCCGCGGGCGGCCATGCCGTCGACGAAGGAGGTGACGGTCGCCTCGTCGTAGGCGGTGGTGAAGGAGGTGGTGAGCCAGAGGCCGAAGGACCACGGCGGGGGCAGGGCGGGGCGGCCGGTGAGGGCGGTGTAGCGGCGCAGCACGTCCTTGGGGGTGGGGCCGGCGACGACGTGGTACTCCAGGGACTGGTCCTCGACGCTGAACTGGACCTGGCCGACGGCCTCGGAGCCGACCTCGAAGGAGACCCGTCCGGGGTGGTTCACGAAGACGCCGTAGCCGCGCGAGGAGAGGTAGAACGGGACGTTCTTGTAGGCCTGTTCGCTGCTGGTGCCGCCGTCGGCCTGCCAGACGTCGACGCTCTGCCCGTTCTTCACGAAGGGGGTGAAGCGCTCGCCGAGGCCGTAGACCTGCTCGCCGACGCCGAGCGCGAGCTGGACGGCCATGTGGTGGGCGCCGTCGGGAGTGGTCACGAAGGCGGTGCCCTTCCGGCCGGCCCGGGTGAGGGGGCGGCCGTCGGCGTCCAGGAAGTCCAGGGTCCAGGGGCGGGCGCGGTCGAGGCGGAGGCGGAGCGGCCCGGAGGCGAGCTCGACGGCCGTGCCGTCCTTGCGGACCGTGCCGGCGGCGGGGTCGGGGGCGGCGAGCGCGAAGTCGGGTCCCCGGCGGGCCCTTCCGGCGTGGTGGGTGATCCGCACGCCGATCACGCCCTCCGCGGGCGCGTGGCACTCCACCGTGAGCAGCGCCGAGTTCAGGGTGTCGCCGCGGGTCTCGACCCGCTTGACGGAGGCGTACGCGGTGAAGCGGCCGGGCGCCGTGCGCAGGTCGCGGACTTCGGTGGCGTACGAGGCGTGCACGCCCTCGCGCATTAGCCAGAAGCCGTCGGTGAACTTCATGCGGGTCCTTGGGGTGGGGAGGAGCGGGGCCGGGCCGGAGTGCGGCGCCGAGGCCGGGGGCGTACCGGGTCCTCAATAGTTATCCCAGAAAACAAAACCCGGGAACAGCCCCGTGACGATCACGGGGGACCCCTCGTGGAAGCGCTCCCCCGATGACGGATAGAAAACGCTTTCTCCAACCGTGTGCGAAGCATTGACGAAACACCGGCGCCCCCTTAGCTTCATGCCCGTTGCACTTCGTACGTCATATATGAGACGCGATACACGAGATGCCGTACACCATGCGCCATACACGAGATCTGAGAGTGCTCCATGGCCTTCGCCCCCAGCCCCATCCCCTCCCGGACCCAGTACGTCCAGGAGGCGATCAAGCACGACATCCTCACCGGGGGGCTCAGACCCGGGCAGGCGCTCGTGGAGGCCGAACTCGCCGCGCGCTTCGGGGTCTCCAAGACGCCGGTGCGTGAGGCGCTGAAGACCCTCGCGGGCAGCGGACTCGTGGTCATGAGCCAGTACAAGGGCGTCACCGTGCGGATGGTGGACGCGGACATGGCCCGGGCCGTCTACGACGTCCGGCTGCTCCTGGAGCCCGAGGCCGTCCGCCGCGCGGTCGCCTCGGGCGCCCCGCTCGACGCCGCCCGCGAGGCGCTCGCCCGGGCGGCCGGCGCCGACGACCCGGCCGAACGCTCCCTGGCCAACCGGGCGTTCCACCGCGCCCTCTACCTCCCCTGCGGCAACCCGCTGCTGGGGCGGATGCTCGACGAGGTGCGCGACCAGGCCGCGCTCGTCTCCACCGTGGCCTGGGCCTCCGTCCCCTCCTGGGACCGGGAGGCGGCCGAGCACGAGGAGATCCTGCGGCTCGCCGCCGCGGGCGACGCCGACGGGGCGCGCCGGGCCGTCCACGCCCACATCGCCTCGTTCGTGGAGCGCGCCTTCCCCGCGAACCCCCCGGAGCCCGGCACGGGTTCCTCCCCTCTCGACAGCGACAGCGAGTGACCATGAATTTCGAGACCCTTCGGGCCGCCCTCGCCGACGTCGTGGCCATCCCGGTCACGCCGTTCGCCGAGGACGGCCGGGTGGACTCCGCCGCACACCGGGCGCTGCTGCGCCGGCTGCTCGACGGCGGGGTGCGCACCCTCACCCCCAACGGCAACACCGGCGAGTTCTACGCCCTCACCCCCGACGAGCGCCGCGCCATCACCGAGGCGACGGTCGAGGAGGCGGCCGGCCGGGCGGTGATCCTGGTCGGCGTCGGGCACGACGTGCCGACCGCGGTCGAGGCGGCCCGGCACGCCCGGGACACCGGGGCGCACATGGTGATGGTCCACCAGCCGGTGCACCCGTACGTCTCCGAGAGCGGCTGGGTCGACTACCACCGGGCGATCGCCGAGGCGGTCCCCGAGCTGGGCGTCGTCCCCTACATCCGCAACCCGCTGCTGAGCGGGGCGCGGCTGGCCGAGCTGGGCGCCGCCTGCCCGAACGTGGTGGGCGTCAAGTACGCGGTCCCGGACGCGGCGCGCTTCGCCGGCTTCGCCCGGGACGCGGGGCTCGACCGCTTCGTGTGGGTGGCCGGGCTCGCGGAGCCGTACGCCCCCTCGTACTTCTCGGCCGGCGCCACCGGCTTCACCTCCGGACTGGTCAACGTGGCGCCCGCGCTCTCCCTGGAGATGCTGGAGGCGCTGCGGGCCGGGGACTACGGCACGGCGATGAAGGTGTGGGAGCGGATCCGTCGCTTCGAGGAGCTGCGCGCCGCCAACGGCAGCGCGGACAACGTGACGGTCGTGAAGGAGGCCCTGGCCTCGCTCGGGCTGTGCCGCCGGGACATCCGGCCGCCGAGCCGCGAACTCCCCGAGGACGAGCGGGCCGAGGTGGCGGCGATCGCCGGCGGGTGGCCGATATGAGCGGCGGGCACGGAACGGCCGACGGGCACCGGACGGACGCGGCGGCCACGGCCGACGGCGGGCGCCGGACGGACGGCGGGCGGGAGGTGCGGCCCGAGGAGCTGCGCAGCCACCAGTGGTACGGCACCGACGGGCTGCGGTCGTTCAGCCACCGGGCGCGGACCCGCCAGCTCGGCTACCTGCCGGAGGAGCACCTCGGCAAGCCGGTCGTCGCGATCCTCAACACCTGGTCGGACATCAACCCCTGCCACGTCCACCTGCGCGACCGCGCGCAGGCCGTGAAGCGCGGGGTGTGGCAGGCGGGCGGCTTCCCGCTCGAGTTCCCGGTGTCCACGCTGTCGGAGACCTTCCAGAAGCCGACGCCCATGCTCTACCGCAACCTCCTCGCCATGGAGACCGAGGAGCTGCTGCGCTCGTACCCGGTGGACGGGGCGGTGCTGATGGGCGGCTGCGACAAGACGACGCCGGCGCTGCTGATGGGCGCGGCCTCGGTGGACCTGCCCACGGTCTTCGTGCCGGCCGGTCCGATGCTGCCGGGGCACTGGCGCGGGGAGACCCTCGGCTCCGGCACGGACATGTGGAAGTACTGGGACGAGCGGCGGGCCGGCACCATCGGCGACTGCGAACTGGCCGAGCTGGAGAGCGGTCTGGCCCGCTCCCCCGGCCACTGCATGACGATGGGCACGGCCTCGACGCTGACCGCCGCCGCGGAGACGCTGGGCGTGACCGTGCCGGGCGCCTCCTCGGTGCCGGCGGTGGACTCCGGGCACGACCGGATGGCCGCCGCGTCGGGGATGCGGATCGTGGAGCTGGTCCGCCGGGACCTCAGGCTCTCCGCGCTGCTGACCCGGGAGGCGTACGAGGACGCGGTGGCCGCCGTCCTGGCGCTGGGCGGCTCGACCAACGCGGTGATCCACCTGATCGCGATGGCCGGCCGGTCGGGCGTGAAGCTGACGCTGGACGACTTCGACCGGATCGCGCGGACGGTGCCGGTGCTGGCGAACCTGCGGCCCGGCGGGGAGCACCTCATGGAGGACTTCCACTTCGCCGGCGGGATGCGCGGCTTCCTGACGCGGATCGCCGACGTGCTGCACCTGGACCGGCCGACGGTCTCCCACGCCACCCTGCGCGAGCAGCTCGACGGGGCGCTCGTCCACGACGACGACGTGATCCGGGCGCGGGAGAAGCCGCTGGCCGCCGAGGGCGGACTCGCGGTGCTGCGGGGCAACCTGTGCCCGGACGGGGCGGTCGTCAAGCACGTCGCCATGGAGCAGAAGTTCCTCAGGCACACCGGTCCGGCCGTCGTCTTCGACGACTACCGGACGATGCAGCGGACCATCGACGACCCGGCGCTCGGCATCACCGCCGACCACGTCCTGGTGCTGCGCGGCGCGGGCCCGAAGGGCGGCCCGGGGATGCCGGAGTACGGGATGCTGCCGATCCCGAAGTACCTCCTGGAGCAGGGGGTGCGGGACATGGTCCGGATCTCGGACGCCCGGATGAGCGGGACGAGCTACGGGGCGTGCGTGCTGCACGTGGCGCCGGAATCGCATGTCGGCGGACCCCTTGCCCTGGTCCGTACGGGCGATACGATCACCCTCGACGTCGCGGCCCGCTCCCTCCATCTGCACGTCGCGGACGAGGAGCTGGAGCGCCGCAGGGCCGCGTGGACCCCGCCGCCGGCCCGGTACGAGCGCGGCTACGGCGCGCTGTACATGGAGCAGATCTCCCAGGCCGACACCGGCTGCGACTTCGAGTTCCTGGCCCGGCCGGGAACGACCCCCGATCCGTACGCGGGCTGACTCCCCGCCCTGCCCGCCACCACCCTTCCTGTTCGAGATTCCGAACACCGTTCGCGAAGCGCTTCACCGGTGATTGAAAGCGCTTTCTGAACCTCTTTCGGACACCTCTCGCACTCCGCACCGCCCGCCCGAGAACGGAGCCGCCGTCATGGCCACAGCTGTGACCAAACCGCCCCGAGCCACCACGGCACGGGGGCGCCGCCGCACGGGAGCGACCCCCCGCCGGCTGCCGTATCTGCTCATAGCCCCCGCCGGCCTGCTCATGCTGGGCTTCATCGCCTACCCCGTGCTGAGCGTCTTCTACTACAGCCTCCAGCACTACAACCCCACCAAGCCCTGGCGGAACGGCTTCGCCGGCCTGGACAACTTCACGAAGATCTTCACCGACGACCCGCACTTCTGGGGCACCCTCACCTTCAGCCTCAAGTGGGTCGTGGTGGAGGTGACGCTCCAGCTGCTCTTCGGCCTGGCGCTCGCCCTCATCGTCAACCAGACCTTCTTCGGCCGTGCCCTGGGCCGGGCCCTGGTCTTCTCCCCGTGGGCCGTCTCGGGCGTGCTCACCTCCGCGATCTGGGTGCTGCTCTACAACTCCCAGACCGGCATCACCCGTTATCTGGCGGACCTCGGCATCGGCGAGTACGGCACCTCGCTGCTCTCCGACACCGGCACCGTCTTCTGGGCCGCGATCGTCGCGGACCTCTGGCGCGGCGTGCCCTTCTTCGCCATCCTCATCCTCGCCGACCTCCAGTCGATCCCGGGCGACCTGTACGAGGCCGCCGAGGTCGACGGAGCGGGCCGGCTGCGGCAGTTCTTCCACATCACGCTCCCGCACATCCGGGACGCGATCGTGCTCTCCACGCTGCTGCGCGCCGTGTGGGAGTTCAACAACGTCGACCTCCTCTACACCCTGACCGGCGGCGGACCCGCGGGCGTCACCACGACCCTGCCGCTGTACGTCGCCGAGACCAGCGTCGACGCCCACAACTTCGGTTACGCCTCCGCCCTCACCACGGTGGCGTTCGTGATCCTTCTCTTCTGCTCGATCGTCTATCTGCGCCTGAGCAAGTTCGGAGGCGACAGCAAGTGACCGCCGCAGCCACCCGCACCCGCACCGCCCCCGCCGGCGGGGCCGCGCCCCCCGCGGACCCGCCGGAGGGCACCCCGCCCGCCACCGCCCGCAAGCGGCACCGGGCCTGGGACGAGGTCCCCCGCTGGCAGATCTACCTGCCGCTGGGCGTCTACCTCGTCTTCACCCTGGTCCCCTTCTACTGGATCCTCCTCTTCGCCGTCCGCCCGGCCGGATCGACCTCGCTGCTGCCCTGGCCGATGACGACCGAGCACTTCGAGAAGGTGTGGACCGAGCGCAGCTTCGGGATCTTCTTCCAGAACAGCCTGCTCATCGGCGTCGCGGTGCTCGTCAGCACCACCCTGGTCGCACTGGCCGGCGGATACGCCCTGGCCCGCTTCGACTTCCGGATCAAGAAGGGCTTCATGCTGGCCCTGCTCTGCTCCCAGTTCGTGCCCGGCGCCCTGCTCCTCGTGCCGCTCTTCCAGATCTTCGCCGAGCTGAAGATGATCAACTCGATCGGCAGCGTCATCCTCGCCGAGACGGTCTTCCAGCTCCCGCTGTCGATGATCCTCATCAGCGGCTTCATCCGGAACGTGCCCCCCTCGCTGGAGGAGGCCGCCTGGGTCGACGGCTGCGGCCGCTTCCGCGCCTTCCTGATCGTCGTGCTGCCGCTGCTGCGGCCCGGTCTGGTGGCCGTCGGCTCCTTCGCCTTCGTCCACGCCTGGAACCACTTCCTCTTCGCCCTGATGTTCCTCAGCAGCCAGAGCAAGCAGACCATCCCGGTCGGCCTCAACACCCTCATGGGCGCCGACAGCGTCGACCTCGGCGCGCTCGCCGCGGGCGGCGTCATCGCCGCCGTCCCCGTCGTGATCGTCTTCGCCTTCATCCAGAAGTGGCTCGTCACCGGCTTCAGCGCCGGGGCGGTGAAGGGATGAGCCCCATGCCCGCACCCCTGTCCGTACGCGAACCCCTGCCCGTCGTCCTCGCCGGCGCCCGCGGCCACGGCCGCAGCCACCTCCTCAACATCCACCGCCTGGAACGGCTCGGCCTGGTCCGCCTGGCCGGCGTCTGCGAACTGCGCCCGCTCGACGCCGCCGAACTCGACGGACTCGGCGACCCCGCCCAGTCCGACGACTTCGAGGCGCTGCTCGCCGCCACCGGCGCGAAGCTCGCCGTCCTCAGCACCCCGATCCAGACCCACGCCGACATGGCGCTGGCCGCCGCCCGGCACGGCGCCGACGTCCTCCTGGAGAAGCCCCCGGCCCCGTCCTACGCGGAGTTCCGCCGGATGGCCGACGGCGTCGCACAGACCGGCCGGGCCTGCCAGATCGGCTTCCAGTCGCTCGGCTCGCACGCCGTCCCCGCCGTCCGCGACCTCATCGCCGACGGCGCCGTCGGCGAGGTCAGGGGCGTCGGCGCGGCCGGCGCCTGGGTCCGCGACGAGGCCTACTTCCGGCGCGCGCCCTGGGCCGGCCGGCGCCGCCTCGACGGCCTCGACGTCGTCGACGGGGCGCTGACCAACCCGCTCGCCCACGCCGTCGCCACCGCCCTCGCGCTCGCCGGGACCACCCGCGCCGAGGACGTGGCCGGCATCGAGACCGAACTGTTCCACGCCCACGCCATCGAGTCCGACGACACCTCCGCCGTCCGCGTCGCCACCACCGCCGGCTTCCCGGTCACCGTGGCCGCCACCCTCTGCGCGGAGGAGACCCGCGAGCCGTACGTGGTCGTGCACGGCACCCGCGGCCGGATCACCTTCTGGTACCGCGAGGACCGGGTCCTGCTCCAGCGGGCCGGCCACGGCCCCGAGGAGACCGTGTACGGCCGCACCGACCTCCTGGAGAACCTGCTCGCGCACGTCGCCGACGGCACCCCCCTGTGCGTGCCGCCGGAGGCGACCGGCGCCTTCATGCGGGTCGTCGAGGCGGTCCGCACCGCCCCCGACCCGCTGCCGCTGCCCGCCGCCCACTGGCGCGCCGAGACCGGCGGGAGCGCCCCGCGACGGGTCGTCGCGGACGTGGAGAAGCTGGTGGACGCGAGCGCCGAGCAGCTGCGGCTCTACTCCGAACTGGGCGCCCCCTGGGCGTCCCCGGCGCCGGCGGAGGCCCGATGAGCACCGCCACCGCCACCACGCTGCGCGCCGGAGGACGTACGGTCGCCCACTGCGTGACCCGGCCCGCGCTCGCCGCCGACCACTCCCCGCGCCCCTACCTCCACCCGGTGACGACGCTCGCCGGGCGGGCCGTCACCGAGGTGCTGCCCGAGGACCACGTCCACCACCTGGGCGTCTCCGTCGCCGTCCCGGACGTCGGGGGGCACAACTTCTGGGGCGGCCGGACCTTCGTCCGGGGCCGGGGGCCGGTCGAGCTCGACAACCACGGCGTGCAGCGCCACGACGGCTTCAAGCTGTGCGACCCGGACGGCTTCGTCGAGGAACTGACCTGGACCGCCGGCGGCGAGCGGCTGCTCGCCGAGCACCGCACCGTCGCCGCGGTCGCCCTCACCGACACGGCGTGGGCGCTCGACCTGACCTTCTCCGTCGCCAACGTCTCCGGCCGCGACCTGTCGATCGGCAGCCCGGCCACCAACGGACGCCCGGGCGCGGCGTACGGCGGCTTCTTCTGGCGCGCCCCCAAGGAGGCGTCCGCGCCCGGGGTGTTCGGACCCGACGCGGACGGCGAGGAGGCCGTGCACGGCGCCCGCGCCGACTGGGTGGCGCTGTGCGGCGACGGCTGGACGCTGGTCTTCGCCGGGGCGACCGCGACGACCCGGCGCGACCCGTGGTTCGTGCGGGCCGCCGAGTACCCCGGCGTCGGCTCCTCCCTCGCGTACGGGGAGCGGCTCGCGGTCCCGGCCGGCGGGACCTTCGTGCGGCGCGTGGTCACGGTCGTCGCCGACGGACGGCTGGACCGGGACGGGGCGGCGGCCCTGGTCCGCAGGGGGGTGGCGTCGTGACCGGCCCGTACGTGCCCGAGGTCACCGGGGACCTGGGCGACGGCACCTACCGCAACCCGGTCCTGGCGGCGGACTGGTCCGACCCGGACGTGGTCCGGGTGGGCGAGGACTTCTACCTCACCGCCTCCAGCTTCGGCCGCGCCCCCGGCCTGCCGCTGCTGCACTCCCGCGACCTGGTCAACTGGACGCTCGTCGGGCACGCCCTCGAACGGCTCGAACCGGAGGAGGCGTTCGCCGCCCCCCGGCACGACCGCGGGGTGTGGGCACCGTCCTTCCGCCACCACGACGGCCGGTTCTGGATCTTCTGGGGCGACCCCGACCACGGGATCTTCCAGATCAACTCCCCCGCGATCGAAGGCCCTTGGAGCCGCCCTCACCTGGTGAAGGAGGGCCTGGGACTGATCGACGCCTGCCCGCTGTGGGACGAGGAGACCGGCGAGGCGTACCTGGTGCACGGCTGGGCCAGGTCCAGGGCCGGCTTCAACAACCGGCTGACCGGACACCGGATGAGCCCCGACGGCACCGAGGTCCTCGACGAGGGCCGGACGCTGGTCGACGCCGACCTCGTCCCCGGCTGGTTCACCCTGGAAGGACCCAAGCTGTACCGGCACGACGGCCGGTTCTGGATCCTCGCCCCGGCCGGCGGGGTCGCCACCGGCTGGCAGGGCGCCTTCCGCGCGGACTCCTTCTTCGGCCCGTACGAGGAGCGGATCGTCCTCTCCCAGGGCGACACCGACGTCAACGGCCCCCACCAGGGCGGCTGGGTGCGCACCGGCGCGGGCGAGGACTGGTTCCTGCACTTCCAGCAGACCGGCGCGCACGGCCGGCTCGTCCACCTCCAGCCGATGCGCTGGGGCGAGGACGGCTGGCCGGTGCTCGGCGACGACGGCTCGCCCGTGCGCGTCCACCGCAAGCCCGCCCTGCCCCCGGGGCCCCCGGCCCGGCCGGTCGTGGACGACGCCTTCCCGGGCGGCGCCTTCGGGCCGCAGTGGTCGTGGACCGCCAACCCCGCCGCGGGGTGGACGCACGCGCACCCGGGGCAGGGGCTGCGGCTGGCCTGTGTCCGCACCGGGTCGGCCGACGACCTGCGGTCCGTGCCGCACGTGCTGACGCAGCGGCTGCCCGCCGGGGCCCGGAGCGTGGAGGTCCGGCTGCGGCTGGAGTCCGACGCCCCCGGGGCCCGGGCCGGACTGGTCGTGCTCGGCGACGCGTACGCCTGGATCGGCCTGGAGCGGGACGCCGGCGGCGGGCTGCTGCTCGTCCACCGCTTCGCGCCGGGCAACGCCGACCGGGAGCGGGACGCGGCCCGCGCCCTGCCCCTCGGCACCGACGAGGTGCTGCTGCGGATTGAGGTCACCGCCGACGCCCGCTGCCGCTTCTCCCACGACGCCGGCGAGGGACCCGTCCGGCTCGGCCCCGAGTTCGCGGCCACCCCCTGGCGGTGGGTGGGCGCCCTGCTCGGACTGTTCGCCGCCGCGCCCGAGGGCGAAGGGCACGCCGGGACGGGCGTGTTCACCGACTTCCGCACCCTGGCCGCCTAGGACCCGTCCGCCGGCCGCCGCCACCGCCCGCCGCACCCGGGCGGGCCCCGCACTCCCCCACGCGACACCCCCATCCCCCGCACCACCCCGAGAGAAGAGAGCCGACGATGACCATCTTCCCCGGACGGCGCAGAGCCGCCCTCGCCCTCGCCCTCTCCGGCGTCCTCGCGCTGACCGCCACCGCCTGCGGTGACGACGGCAGCGGCGGCGCCGGCGGCGAAGGGACCGAAGGATCGGGCAAGGGCAAGATCACCTTCTGGGACAACAACGGCGGTGTCCGCACCGACGTCTGGAAGGAGATCATCGCCGACTTCGAGAAGGCCAACCCGGACATCGACGTCGAGTACGTCGGCGTCGCCTCGAAGGAGGTCCAGTCCAAGTACGACACCGCCATCCAGGGCGGCGCGCTGCCGGACGTCGGCGGCGTCGGCGCGGCGATGCTCGCCGGGATCGCCGCCCAGGGCGCCCTGGAGCCGCTGGACGAGCGGATCGAGAAGAGCTCCCTGTTCGGCAAGCTGAACAAGGGCATGGTCGAGTCCGTGAAGGCGGCCGGCGGCCAGGACAAGCTCTTCACCGTGCCGACCTCCGCCAGCAACGGCGTCCTCTACTACCGCACCGACCTGTTCAAGGCCGCCGGTCTCGACGAACCCACCACCTGGACGAAGTTCTACGCGGCCGCCGACAAGCTCACCGCGAAGGGCGAGAACCGCTTCGGCTACACCATCCGCGGCGGCGCCGGCTCCATCGCCCAGGCCCTGGACGCCATGTACGGCCAGAGCGGGATCCAGAGCTTCTGGGAGGGTGACAAGACCACGGTCAACGACCCGAAGAACGTCGCCGCGCTGGAGAAGTACGTCGGCCTGTTCAAGAAGAACACCCCGGCCGCCGACGTCAACAACGACTTCACCAAGATGGTCGCCCAGTGGGACAGCGGCGAGATCGGCATGCTGAACCACAACCTCGGCTCCTACCAGGACCACGTGAAGGCCCTGGGCACCGAGAAGTTCCGCGGCATCCCGAACCCGACGCTCGACGACGGCACCCGGGTGATGGTGTCCAACCCGGTCGACGGCCTCGGCCTCTTCTCCTCCAGCAAGAACAAGGCCGCCGCCTGGAAGTTCATCGAGTTCGCGGCCGGTCACGAGTCCAACTCCAAGTGGAACAAGTCCGCCGGTGCCATCCCCGCCCACACCGAGGCGGCGCAGGACCCATGGCTCCAGGAGGCCGAGCCGACCAAGCTCGCCGCCGAGGTCCTCTTCAGCGGCAAGGCGACCATCGTCCAGCTGCCGTACTACCTGCCCGACTGGAACACCATCTCCAAGGCCGACAACGAGGCCAACTTCCAGAAGGTGCTGCTCGGTTCGATGTCGGCGAAGGAGTTCGCCGACACCCTCGCCAAGCAGCTGAACGAGGCCCAGGCCGAGTGGAAGTCGCAGAACAAGTGACGGTCGGCCGCCGCGAGGCGGTCGCGGCCGGGGCGGGCCTGGTGCTCGCCCTGGCCGCCCGGCCGGCCGCCGCCCGTACCGAGGAGCCCGCCGCCGAGGGCTCCTCCCCCCGCCCCCGCACCCTCTTCGTCGCCGGGGACTCCACCGCCGCGCAGAAGTACGCCGACGCGGCCCCCGAGACCGGCTGGGGCATGGCCCTGCCGTTCTTCCTCCACCGCGAACTGGCCGTCGCCAACCACGCGGTCAACGGCCGCTCCACCAAGAGCTTCCTCGACGAGGGCCGCCTCGAACCGATCGCGGCCGCCCTGCGCCCCGGCGACGTGCTGCTCGTCCAGTTCGGGCACAACGACTCCAAGAGCACCGACCCCACCCGGTACGCCGCCCCCCGGGGCGCCTACCAGGACAACCTGCGGATCTTCGTGGAGACCGCCCGCGCCCGGGGCGCCCACCCGGTGATCGCCACCTCCGTGGAACGGCGCCGCTTCGACGCCGCCGGGAACGCCCAGCGCTCGCTCGGCGACTACCCGGCCGCCGCCCGCGCGGTGGCCGCCGCCTCCGGCACGCCCCTCCTCGACGTCGAGGCCCTGTCGCTGGCGCTGTGGCAGCGGCTCGGCCCCGAGGCGACCAAGACGTACTTCAACTGGACCGCCACCGAGCAGGACAACACCCACTTCAACCCGCCCGGCGCCATCGAGGTGGCCCGGCTCGTCGCCCGCGAACTGCTCCGCACCCGGGTGCTCGCCCCGCGCGAGACCCGCCGGCTCGACGACGCCGTCCCCGCCCGCTGGATCACCTGGCCCCCCGCAGCCCCTTCCGCCTCCTGAGGAGAACCGCGCGTGAACAGAAGCACGAAGCTCGGAGCGGCGGCCGCCGCCGCCCTCGTCCTCGCCGTCACCGCGCCCGCCGCCGGCGCCCACCCCGGTCACCCGGCCGGACCCGACACGGCCCGCGCCACCCTCCCCGCCGGCGACGGCTGGGCCTCCGACGGCACCGGCACCACCGGCGGCGCCGCCGCCGACGCCTCCCGCGTCTTCACCGTCACCACCTGGGCCGAACTGCGGGCCGCCCTCGCCGTCCCCGGCACCGAGCCCCGGATCGTCAAGGTCGTGGGCACCCTGGACGCCGTCGAGGCCGGCTGCGCCGCCTTCGAGGCGCCCGGCTACGACTTCGACCGCTACCTCGCCGACTACGACCCGGCCGTCTGGGGGTACGAGAACGAGGTCAGCGGCCCGCAGGAGGAGCTGCGCGCCGCCTCGGCCGCCGCCCAGGGCCAGGCCATCAAGGTGAAGGTGCCCGCCCACACCACCCTCGTCGGCGTCGGCCGGGACGCCACGATCCTCGGCGGCAGCCTCCAGGTCACCGGCGTCGACAACGTGGTGATCCGCAACCTGAAGCTGGAGAGCCCGCTCGACTGCTTCCCCCAGTGGGACCCGACGGACGGCGCCACCGGCGCCTGGAACTCGGAGTACGACAGCCTGGTCGTGTACGGCTCCACCCACGTCTGGGTCGACCACAACACCTTCACCGACGGCCGGTACCCGGACGGTTCGCTGCCCGAGTACTACGGCGAGGTGTACCAGCAGCACGACGGCGAGCTGGACGTGGTGCGCGGCGCGGACCTCGTCACCGTCTCGTGGAACGTCTTCACCGACCACGACAAGACGCTGATGATCGGCAACAGCGACAGCGCGGGCGCCACCGACCGCGGCAAGCTCCGCGTCACCCTCCACCACAACCTCTTCGACGGCGTGGTGGAGCGGGCGCCCCGCGTGCGCTTCGGCCAGGTCGACGCGTACAACAACCACTACAGGGTGCCGGACGCGAACTACGTCTACAGCCTGGGCATCGGCCAGGAGTCGCAGCTGTACGCGGAGAAGAACGCCTTCACGCTCGGCTCCGGGGTGCCAGCCGGGCAGATCCTGAAGAAGTGGAAGGACGCGCCCGTCACCACCACCGGCAACTACGTCGACGGACGCCCGGTCGACCTGCTGGCCGTCCACAACGAGCAGTTCCCCGCGGAGGCGCTGCGCGGCGACGCGGGCTGGACGCCCACGCTGCGCACCCGGGTGGACCACCCGCTGGCCGTGCCCTTCCTCGTCGGCCACCACGCCGGCGCCGGCCGCCTGCGCTGACCCGCCCCCCGACCCCGGGCCGGGGCGGAGCGCGGCACCCCCGTCCCGTCGCGCCCGCCCCGGCCCGGTTCCCCTCCCCTCCCCCGCCTCCGCCCCTCTCCCTCCCACGCTCAGCGAAGGAGCATCCGCATGCCCTCGCACCACCCCCGCAGCGGCCCCGGCCGCCGTTCCTTCCTCGTCGGCGCCGGCGCGGCGCTCGCCGCCCTCGCGCTGCCTGCCGCCCCCGCGACGGCCGCGGAGCGCCCCGCCGGGCCCTTCGGCCGGTACGGTTCGCCGTCGGCCCGGCTGTCCGCGAAGACGCTGTACGTCCACCCCGGAGGCCTCGGCGACCACACCTCCGTCCAGGCCGCGGTGAGCGCCGCGTCCGGGGCCGGCTGGACGCTGGTGCTCGCGCCGGGCACGTACCGGGAGACCGTCGGGGTGAGCGCGGCCCGGACCGGCATGACGTGGATCGGGGCGAGCGGGGACGCGCGGGACGTCGTCGTGGTGTACGACAACGCGGCCGGCACCCCGAAGCCCGACGGCTCCGGCACGTACGGCACCACCGGCTCGGCGACGGTCACCCTCCAGGCCGCGGACTTCACCGCCCACGCGGTGACCTTCGCCAACGACTTCCTCCGCACCGACCTGCCGGGCAACCCGGGCACGCAGGCGGTGGCGCTGAAGGCGCAGGGCGACCGCTCGGCCTTCTTCCACTGCCGCTTCCTGGGGCACCAGGACACGCTGTACGCGGACTCCATGTCCCTGACGGCCTTCGCCCGGCAGTACTTCGCGCACTGCCACGTCGAGGGGGACGTGGACTTCGTCTTCGGGCGGGCCACGGCGGTCTTCGAGCACTGCCACTTCCGCACGCTGGTCCGCACCGACCTGGCCGGGGCGCCGTACGGCTTCGTCTTCGCCCCGTCGACGGCCCGCGCCAACCCGCACGGCTTCCTGGCCTCCCGGTGCCGGGTCACCAGCGAGGCCCCGGACGGCTTCTACAAGCTGGCCCGGCCGTGGGTGCCCGGCTCGGACCCCACGGCGTGGCCGTCGCTGGTGGTCCGGGAGAGCGTCCTGGGCGCGGGGATCGACGCGGTGGCGCCGTACGCGGACATGCGGGCCGAGCACCCCTGGCAGGAGCAGCGCTTCGCGGAGTACCGCAACGCCGGCCGCGGCGCGGAGGGCACCGTGCCGGAGAACCGTCCGCAGCTCACCGCGGGACAGGCGGCGGAGGCGACCCGGGCGGTGTACCTGGGCGGCTGGGAGCCCGTGGCGCCGGTCTGCCCCTGAGCCATCGATTTAACGGTCAACCGGTCATCGATCAAACAAATATGGGGTGTGCGGGGGATGTTTCTCCCTCTTGTCGCCGGTTAGTCGCCGGGTGACCGCGACAAGCCTGGAGGGTGGACATGATCGCCCAGGAACAGATTCCCACCGTGCTGGACCATCCCGTGTACGACACCGAGGGCAAGAAGATCGGGGACGCCAAGCACGTCTTCCTCGACGACGCCACCGGCCGTCCCGAATGGGTCACCGTCAAGACCGGACTGTTCGGCACCAGCGAGTCCTTCGTGCCGATCAGGGACGCCTCCGTGGTGAGCGACCACCTGGAGGTGCCCTACCCCAAGGACCGCGTCAAGGGCGCTCCGCACGTCGACGTCGACGGCGGCGGCCACCTGGACGCGAGCGAGGAGCAGCGGCTCTACGAGTACTACGGCATCGCCTGGGACGAGGCGTGGCAGCGGGCGAACGAGCCCGGTGAGCGCGGCTGGGCCCACGGCGACGGCACCGGGACCGCGGGCGCGGCCGGTACGGCGGGCACGGCGGGCATGGCCGGCGCCGCCGGTACGGCCGGCATGGCGGGCACGGCCGGGATGACCGGGCGGACCGGCTCGACCGGCAGGGAGGAGTCGTCCGGGGACGCGATGACCCGGTCCGAGGAGCAGATGCACGTCGGCACCGAGCAGGTCGAGACCGGCCGCGTCCGGCTCCGCAAGTACGTCGTCACCGAGGAGGTCCAGCAGACGGTTCCGGTGAGCCACGAGGAGGTCCGCGTGGTGCGCGAGCCGATCACGGACGCCAACCGCGACGAGGCCCTGTCCGGCCCCGAGATCACCGAGGCCGAGCACGAGGTGACGCTGCACGAGGAGCGTCCGGTGGTCGAGACCCGGGCCGTGCCCGTCGAGCGGGTCCGCCTGGAGACCGACGAGGTCACCGAGGAGGAGACCGTCACCGGCCAGGTCCGCAAGGAGCGGATCGAGATCGAGGGCGAGGACACCGGCGTCGTCCGGGACTCCGGCGAGGAGTTCCGCAAGTGAGGAACCCTCCTCCGGGGGCCGGACGGCATCGCCGTCCGGCCCCCGCGCCGTGGTCTCAGACCAGGAGGTCCACGCAGTCCAGGGCGGTGCCCGGGCTCAGGAAGCCGGTGCCGGTCGAACCGCTGACGACGTTCAGCCGGAGCACGTTGTACTGGGACGGGTCCGTCTTCCAGGCGCTCGCCGGGACGCTGTAGGTGAAGGTGTGGTTGTTGCCCCGGTAGGTGCCGTTGGTGAGGGAGCGGGTCGACGGCTGGGCGGGCGGTGACGGGATCGGCGAGACCCAGGTGTCGTTGACGGTGACCCGCGGGCGGCCGTTGAGGAAGGCGGTGGTGACGCCGATCCGCAGGATGTGGGCGGCGGCGGCCTGGGCGGCGGTGAGCCGGAAGTGGACCAGGAAGCCGTCGTTGACGTCCTTCCAGAGGTAACAGGGCACGGCGGCGGCGGGATCGGTGCCATCGACGACGACGTTCCCCGTCCAGGCGGCGGCCCGGACGTCGGCCGGGTGGGCGTACGTCATGAGCGCGGCGTTCTTGAAGCCGGCGGGGGTTCCGTCCCAGTCGCCGAGGCGCCAGAGGGCGGGGGCGGTGCTCGGGTCGCCGGTGATCGTGAGCGTGTGCAGGGCGGTGGCCGCGCCGGCGGTGACGGTCACCGTGGTGGTGTGGACGGCGAGTTCGCCCTTGTGGACGGTGAGGGCGTACGTCCCCGGGAGCATGCCCCGGCAGGAGTACGCGCCGGTGCCGGCGGCGGCCCGGGTCCAGTACTGGGCGTCGGCGTTGGCGAAGCCGATCGTGTACGGGTGGGCCGGGTCCATGCCGGCGAGGCCGACGCCGGCCACGCGGCCGCGTCCGGCGGCACCGACCCAGCCGGGGATCCCGAGCGGGTCCACCCAGCCGGTGTCGTGGTTCGCGGCGAAGAGCGCCGGGTCGGGGGCGCCGCCGTCGGTGAAGGCGAGCAGGTACGGCCCCTGGAGGCCGAAGCGCATGGGCTCGGTCTGCGACTGCTCGTAGTGGAGGATCTCGTAGAGTCCGACGCCCAGTTCGTTGGAGTGGCGCAGCAGCGAGCGGTAGAAGGGGCCGCCGGACGCCTTCTCGTGGTTGGAGCGGACCATCCAGAGGCCGACCGTGCCCGTGGTGTACCCGATGTGGTCGTAGTCCATGACGCGGACGCCGGAGTAGTGCTTGGAGCGGGTCTGACCGTCGGCGCGCCGCCAGACGTCGCCGGCCTCGATGACGGTGTCGGCGCCCTCGACCCAGGAGTCCGGGCCCTCGTTGGGGAAGACGCCGGGCTTGAGGCGGGCGATGAAGCGGGTGGCGGTGAAGGAGGTGTCGGCCTTGTCGGTCCACAGGTAGACGTTGTTGTGGCCGGAGCGGGCCGCGTAGTAGTGGCGCAGGGTGCCGTGGACGACGGTGACGAGGATCGTGGCGCCGACCTGCCGGAGGGTGACGGTGGAGGCGCCGAGGCCGGACTCGACGTGGGAGTGCTTGCCGCCGTAGCCCTCGTACTCCTTGCCCTTGTAGACGAGGGAGGTGAGGTCGCCGGTGGTCTTGGAGACCTTGAAGACGAGTCCGGCGCCGGTGTCGAGGACGTAGTGCGCGCCGTCGTCGCTCCAGCCGAAACCGGCCGCGCGGGCGGTTTCGGCGACCGCGGCGGTGGCGGCGAGCGAGGTGGCGGCGACGGCGGCGCCGAGGACGGTACGGCGGCCGACGGGGCGGGTGCTCATGGGGTGCGGCTCCTTCGGTGGGCTGGGGGACAGCCGTAGGTCGCCGCGGGGCGGGAAAGGGTTGCCTCCTCCTTCGAAACGTTTCAAAGAAGTTTCCGCTTGATTAGTTATCGATGTTGACTAATAGGGAGCCGGTCCCTACGGTCGTCGCAGCCCCATGGAGAAAGCGCTTACTACCCGGCTGTGCCCGGGAAGAAGGAGAGCCCATGAGAAGCGACCGCAGACGGAACCGGACGGCGGCCCGGCTCGCGCTCGCCGCCGCGCTGACCGCCGCCCTCACCGCCGTACCGGCCTCCGCGCAGTCCGGCCCCGGCCGCTATCCCGACCTGAGCCGCGAGGTCCTCCCGGACGGCGACGGCTGGGCCGCCGCCGAGGGCGGCACCACCGGCGGGTCCGCCGCCGACGCCGCCCACGTGTACACCGTGCGCACCCGCGCCGAACTGGTCCGCGCCCTCGACGGCGGCAGCGCCGTACCGAAGGTCATCCGGGTCGCCGGGACGATCGACGCGAACACCGACGACGCCGGACGGCCCCTGTCCTGCGACGACTACGCCACCGACGGGTACTCCGTGGCCGGCTACCTCGCCGCCTACGACCCCCGCACCTGGGGCGCGGCCAAGCCGTCCGGGCCCCAGGAGGACGCCCGGCGGGCCTCCGCCGCCCGGCAGGCCGAACGGGTCGTGCTCGCCGTCGGCCCGAACACCACCCTGATCGGCGCCGGTCCGCGCGCCGGACTGCGCGGCGCCGCCCTCCAGGTCGAGGGCGCCTCGAACGTCATCGTCCGCGACCTCGAACTCGCCGACGCCTACGACTGCTTCCCGGTCTGGCAGCCCAACTCCGGTGGCCTGGGCGACTGGAAGTCCGCCTACGACACCCTGTGGCTGCGCGGCGCCCGGAACGTCTGGGTCGACCACGTCACCTTCAGCGACAAGGGCCACCCGGACGCCGCCGAACCCATGTACTTCGGGCGGAACTTCCTCCGCCACGACGGGCTCCTCGACATCACCAACGGCTCCGACCTGGTGACCGTGAGCTGGAGCCGCTTCTCCGGCCACGACAAGGCCGTGCTGATCGGCAACGGCGACGGAGTCCTCACCGACCGGGGGAAGCTGCGGGTCACCCTGCACCACAACGAGTTCACCGGGATCGTGCAGCGCGCGCCCCGGGTCCGCTTCGGCCAGGTCCACGTCTACGACAACCGGTACGTGGTCCCCGAGGACGCCCACGACTACCGCTACTCGATCGGCGTCTCCACGGAGTCCTCGGTGGTCGCCGAGAACAACTCCTTCACCACGCCCGCGCACGTGGAGGCCGCCGACCTGGTGAAGAGCTGGAACGGCACCGCCCTCCTGGCGCGCGGCAACGTCTTCAACGGCTACCCCGTCGACCTGCTGGCCCTCTACAACGCCTACAACTCGGGCAGCGAGCGCGACCTGACGGACCAGGTCGAGCGGCTGCCGGGCCCGCACGGACCGATCGAGGACGCCGCCGCGGCCGACCGCGCGGTGGCCCGCCACGCCGGCGCCGGCCGCGCCGCCCGCTGAACCCCCTCCCCTCCCCAGGAGTTCGAGTCGTGAACCGTTCCTCCGCACCGCCCCGCACCGGACGACGGGCCGCAGCCCGCGCCCTCCTCGCCGGCGCACTGCTGGCCGCCCTCGCCCCCGCCCTGCCCGCCCGGGCCGCCGAACCCGCCGAACCCGCCGGCACCGCCGCCGCGACGGCCGGCACCGGGACCGACCGCTGGTCCGACACCGCGCACGGCTTCGCCTCGCTCGCCGGGGGCACCACCGGCGGCGCGGGCGGCGAGGTCGTCACCGTGACCGACGCCGTCGCCCTCGCCCGCTACGCGTCGGCCCCGGAGCCCTACGTCATCCAGGTCTCCGGCTCCCTCACCCTCCAGCCCTTCGGCACCGAGGTCACCGTCGCCTCCGACAAGACGATCCTCGGTCTCGGCGACACCGCCGAACTGGTCCACGGCGGGCTGCACCTGAACCCCGGCACCCACAACGTGATCATCCGCAACCTGACGATCCGGGACACCGCCGTCGAGGGCGACTGGGACTGCAAGAACACCGACTACGACGGCATCCAGATGGACTCGGTCCACCACGTCTGGATCGACCACAACCGCTTCTCGCGGATCTGCGACGGCCAGCTCGACATCCGCAAGGACAGCGAGTACGTCACCGTCTCCTACAACCGCTTCGAGGACAACAACAAGACCTTCGGGATCGGCTGGACGCCGAACGTCCGCACCCAGATCACCATCGACCACAACCTCTTCGCCCACACCAAGCAGCGCAACCCCTCGGCCGACAACGTCGCCTACGCCCACCTCTACAACAACCACCTGACCGCGCAGAACGACCCGGCCGACCCGGTGTGGACCTACGGCAACTGGTCCCGGGGCCGCACGAAGATGGTCATCGAGAACAGCTACTACGAGGACGTCCAGCACCCCTTCCAGGCCGACGCCACCGCCGAACTCGTCCAGCGCGGCTCGATCCTGCGCAACACCAGCGGCCGGCACGACACCCACGGCGCCGCCTTCGACCCGCGCTCCTTCTACGACTACCGGCTCGACCCGGCGAGCGCCGTGCCCGCGCTGGTGAACCGCTTCTCCGGCCCGCAGAAGAAGATCGGCGAGCCCGCCGGACGGGCCGCCGCCCCAGCGACCGCCGCCGACTGGACCGACGACGCCGCCGACGGCTTCGCCTCGGTGAACGCCCTCGGCCAGAACGGCACCCACGGCGGCCGGGACGGACGGACCGTCCTCGCCACCACCCTCGCCGACCTGGAGAAGTACGCGACGGCGCCGGAGCCGTACACCGTCGTCGTCCGGGGCACGATCACGATGGTCCCCAAGGGCCGCGAGATCAAGGTCGCCTCGGACAAGACCATCGTCGGCGAGGGCACCACGGGACACCTCGTCGGCGGCGGCTTCTTCCTCGGCACCGGCGTGCACAACGTCATCATCCGCAACCTGACGATCCGCGACTCCTCGGAAGGGATCTGGAACGACGACGAGCACGACTACGACGCCATCCAGATGGACGGCGCCCACCACGTCTGGATCGACCACAACTCCCTGCGGAACCAGGCCGACGGCCTGATCGACAGCCGCAAGGACACCACCTACGTGACGATCTCCTGGAACCGCCTGAGCGACAACAACAAGACCCTCGGCATCGGCTGGACGCCGAACACCACCGCCGCGCTCACCCTGCACCACAACTGGATGTACGAGACCCAGCAGCGCAACCCCTCCGCCGACAACGCGGCCCGCGCCCACCTCTACAACAACTACCTCCAGGACGACCCGGCCGGACCGGTCGCCGTCGCCTACGGCAACTACGCCCGGGGCGCGACCCGGATGGTCCTGGAGAACAGCTACTTCGAGGGGATCAGGAACCCCGTCACCAAGGACGCGACCGCCGCGCTCGTCCAGCGCGGCAACGTCTTCGACGGCACCGCCGGCCGCAACGAGTCCGGCCCCGACTCCTCCGGCGCCGGGGCCTTCGACCCGGCCGCCGCCTACCCGTACGCGCTCGACCCGGCGTCCGAGGTCCCCGCCCTCGTCACGGCGGGCGCCGGACCGCGCGCCGCGATCGGCGTCCTCGCCCCGACGGTCCTCACCGTCGCCGCCGACGGCTCCGGCGACCACACCACCGTGCAGGCGGCCGTCGACGCCGTCCCCGCCGGGAACGCGCTGCCCGTCACCGTGGCCGTCGCCCCCGGCGTCTACCGGGAGACCGTGCGGATCCCGCGCACCAAGCGGTTCGTCACCGTGCAGGGCACCGGGCCGAGCCGCCGCGACACCCGGATCGAGTACGCCAACTCCGCCGGCACGCCGAAGCCGGACGGCTCGGGGACGTACGGCACCAGCGGCAGCGCCTCCTTCGCCGTGGAGGCGGACGACACCCGGCTGCGGAACCTGAGCGTCGTCAACTCCTTCGACGAGGCCGCCCACCAGGCGCAGCCCGGCCACCAGGCGGTCGCCCTGCGCACCGCGGCCGACCGGATCGACCTGTACGGGCTGATCGTCGAGGGCGACCAGGACACGCTCCAGACCGACTCGGCGTCCCGGGACGCCGTGGGCCGGGTGCGGCTGGCGAACTCGTACGTCTCCGGGAACGTCGACTTCGTCTTCGGGCGGGGCACGGTCGTCGTCGACGGCTCGGTCCTCACCCTGAGCAAGCGGTGGGACGGCAGCTCGGCCGGATACGTGACCGCGCCGTCGACCGCCGCCGGCCACCGGGGCCTCCTGATCACCCGGTCGGTGATCGACGGCGACGTGGCGGCGGGCAGCTTCCACCTCGGCCGGCCCTGGCACGCGGGCGGCGACGCCACCCTCGACCCGCAGACCGTGGTCCGCGACAGCCGCCTCGGCGCGGCCGTCCGCCCGGCGCCCTGGACCGACATGAGCGGCTTCTCGTGGCGGGACGACCGCTTCGCCGAGTACCGCAACCTCGGCCCGGGCGCCGGCCCGCTCTCGGCCGACCGGCCGCAGCTGACGGACGCGCAGGCCGCCGAGCACGAGACCGCGGACTGGCTGGGCGACTGGACGGCCTCCGGCTGACCCGCCGCGTCAGCCGAAGCCGCCCCTGAGGGTGGTGCGGCCGCCGCCGGGGGCGGTGAGGACGACGGTGTACGCGTCGGCCGAGGCGTCCCGGGTGCCCTCGGCGTGGTTGTACTGGGCGGCGAAGGTGTGCGGGCCCGCCGGGACCGTGCGGCCCTCCTTCAGCGTCCAGCGGTAGACGAGGGCGCCGGCCTCGTCCGCGACCGTGACGGCGAAGTCGTCGGCGGAGCGGGTCTGCCAGTGCCCGGTGCTGACGACCCCACCGGTGTGCGCCACCCGCAGCTCGACCGTGAGGCCCGTGACCTCGCCGTCCGTCGTGACGGCGAGGTCGCTCTGCGCCCACCACCTGTTGCTGCCGGGGTCGACGGTGCCGGCCGCGCGGGCCGCCGGGCCGGGCGCGACGGCGACGGCCGGCGGCGCGGGCCGGTCCTGGAGGGCGGTGACGGCGAGGCCGCCGAGGGCGGCGACGGCCACGACGGTCGCGGCGACGGCGACCGTGGCCGTCCAGCGGCGGCGGGGCAGCCCGGCGCGGGCCGGCGGGGCGGCCATGCCGCGCTCGACGCGGGCCAGCATCCGGGCGCGGTCCGGGCGGTGCGCGGCCGCCGCCTCGCGCAGCTCGCCGCGCAGCCGTGTCTCGTCCATCAGCGCCTCCCCGCGGCGAGTTCGGTGGCGGCCCGTCCGCCGAGCAGCCTCTGGAGTTCGGCCATGCCCTTGGCGGTCTGGCTCTTGACCGTGCCGACCGAGACGCCCAGGGCCAGGGCGGTGTCCCGCTCGGAGAGGTCGAAGGCGTGGCGGAGCACGACGCAGGCCCGCTTGCGGAAGGGGAGGGCGCGCAGCGCGGTCCGCACGTCGACGACGGCGGGCACGTCCGGGTCCTCGGTGTGCTCGGGGCGGCGGTCCCAGAAGGCGGCGATCCGGCGGCGCTCGCGGACGGTGCCGCGGATGCGGGTGCGGACGAGGTTGGCGACGACGCCCCGGGCGTAGGCGGCGGGGTGGTCGGCGGCGCGGACCCGGTCCCAGCGGTGCCAGAGCGCGAGCATGGCGTCGGCGGCGAGGTCGTCGGCGGCGTCGGTCTCGCCGGTGAGGAGGTGGGCGAGGCGGGCGAGTTCGGCGTAGTGGCGGTCGAAGAAGGCGCGGAACTCGGCCGCGCCGTCCCCCTCCCCGCCCGGCTCAGCCCCGGCCACGGCCGTCCCCCGGCGCGGCGGGCGCCGGGCCGGTGCCGGCGCGGACGGTGAGGCGGGGGGCGAGCAGCTCGGTCTCGGGGGCGGCCCCGCCGCGCAGCCGGGCGACGAGCCGCTCGACGGCGATCCGCCCCATGTCCTGGGCGGGCACGGCGACGGCGGTGAGCGGTACGGAGGCGTGGGCGGCGACCTGGTCGGGGCAGACGGCGGCGACGGAGACGTCCTCGGGGACGGCGCGGCCCTGGTGGCGCAGGACGGCGAGGAGCGGTTCGACGGCGGCCTCGTTCTGCACGAGGAGGGCGGTGGTGCCGGGGCGTTCCTCGAAGATCCGGGTGACGGCGGCGAAGACGGCCGCGTAGGTGCCGTCGACGGGCCGGTGGAGCAGGTCGACGCCGTGCTCGGCGGCGGCGGCGCGGACGCCGGCGAGGGTGCGCTCGGCGTAGCCCGTGCCCCGGGCGTAGACGGCGGGGGGTTCGCCGAGGACGGCGAGGCGGCGGTGGCCGAGGCCGGCGAGGTGGTCGACGCAGCGGGCGCCGGCGGCGGCGAAGTCGAGGTCCACGCAGTCGAGCCCGGCGGGGTCGGCGGGCAGGCCGACGAGGACGGCGGGCCGCTCGGCCTCCCGGAGCAGGGGCAGGCGGGGGTCGTCGAGCTCGACGTCCATGACGATCATGCCGTCGGCGATGGCGCTGCCCTCGACGCGGCGGACGGCCTCGGAGCCCTCCTCGCCGGTGAGCAGCAGCACGTCGTAGCCGTGGGCGCGGGCCGTGGTGGTGACGGCCATGGCGATCTCCATCATGACCGGCACGTAGAGGCCGGCGCGCAGCGGCATCATCAGGGCGAGGATGCTGGTCCGGCCGCCGGCGAGGGCGCGGGCCCCGGCGTGCGGGCGGTAGCCGAGCGCGTCGATGGAGTGCTGGATGCGTTCGCGGGTGGCGGTGGAGATGGACCGCTTGCCGCTCAGGACGTAGCTGACGGTGCTGGCCGACACACCGGCGTGACGGGCGACGTCGGCGAGGGTGACCACGTGCGCGCTCCTCGGCTGGTCCGGGCGGGTGCGCCGGGATGGGGTGGAGGGCCTCCGGAGGCGGCGGAGGGTTCTCCGGGGTGGCGGGGTGCCCGTCGGCGACGGGACCCCGACCCTAAGCGGCCGCTCGTCGGACTGTCCAGGCGGGGCGCGAAGAGTCCAAGGGCCGGGGGGCCGGGCGGGGTTGTGCCGGGGCGTGCGGCGGGGTGGGATGGAACCGGTCGCGCAAGCGCTTTCCGGCGGTGTCTCTCCTCCCCGCCCTCCTTCGCTCTCCCCCTCCTCCTTTCCCCTTCCTCCTTCCGCTCTGTTGGGAGCATCATGACCGTTCTGCCCTGGTACGCCTCCTTCGCCCCCGAGCGGGGCACGCTGCCGCCGCGTGCCTGGACCGCCGCCTCCGACGCCGCGCGGCTGCCGCTCGGCGGCGACTGGGCGTTCCGCCTCTCCCCCGCCGCCGACGCGGCGGACACCGCCTTCGCCGAGCCCGGTTTCGACGCGGGCGGCTGGCGGACCGTCACCGTGCCGGGGCACTGGGTGCTCCAGGGCGAGGACGGGGAGTTCGGCGGGCCCGCGTACACCAACGTCGTCTACCCCTTCCCGGTCGACCCGCCGCACGTGCCGGACGAGAACCCCACCGGGGACCACCTGCGCCGGTTCGACCTGCCGGACGACTGGCCCGCCGGGGGCGGGGCGGTGCTCCGCTTCGACGGCGTCGAGTCCTGCGCCCGGGTGTGGCTGAACGGCACGGAGCTGGGCTGGTTCAAGGGCTCCCGGCTCGCCCACGAGTTCGCGGTCGGGGAACTGCTGCGGGAGCGGGACAACGTCCTCGCGGTCCGCGTCCACCAGTGGTCCTCGGGGTCGTACCTGGAGGACCAGGACCAGTGGTGGCTGCCGGGCATCTTCCGGGAGGTGACGCTGCTGCACCGCCCGGAGGGCGCGCCGGGCGACTTCTTCGTGCACGCCTCGTACGACCACACCGCCGGCACCGGCGAGCTGCGGGTCGACTGCGACGTGCCCGGCCGGGTCCGGGTGCCGGAGCTGGGGCTCGACCTGGCGGCCGGGGAGTCCGCCACGGTGCCGGTGAAGCCGTGGAGCGCCGAGGTGCCGCGGCTGTACGAGGGCGAGCTGACGGCCGGCGGGGAGCGGATCGGGCTGCGGATCGGCTTCCGCTCGGTGTACGTGGAGGACGGCGTCCTGAAGGCGAACGGGCGGCGGATCCTCTTCCGGGGCGTGAACCGGCACGAGTTCCACCCGGAGACGGGGCGCACCGTGGACCCGGACACCCTGCGGGCGGACGTCGAGCTGATGAAGCGGCACCACGTCAACGCGGTGCGGACCTCGCACTACCCGCCGCACCCGGCCTTCCTCGACCTGTGCGACGCCTACGGCCTGTGGGTGATCGACGAGGGCGACCTGGAGACCCACGGCTTCGAGGAGCTGGACTGGCGGGGCAACCCGGTGGACGACAAACGGTGGACGCCCGCCCTGCTCGACCGGGCGGCCCGGCTGGTCGAGCGGGACAAGAACCACCCGTCGGTGGTGCTGTGGTCGCTGGGCAACGAGTGCGGCACGGGGGCCGGGCTGAGCGCGATGGCCCGCTGGATCCACGACCGGGACCCGTCGCGGCCGGTGCACTACGAGGGCGACCGGTCCTGCGCCGACGTGGACGTGTACTCCCGGATGTACCCGCCGCACGCCGAGGTCGAGGAGATCGGCCGGCGCGAGGACGGCGGCCCGGCCGCCCGCCGCGCACTGCCCTTCATCCTGTGCGAGTACGCGCACGCCATGGGCAACGGCCCCGGCGGCCTGAGCGAGTACCAGCGCCTCTTCGAGACGTACGAGCGCTGCCAGGGCGGTTTCGTGTGGGAGTGGATCGACCACGGCCTGGCCCATCCGGCGCACGGCCACGGCTACGGCGGCGACTTCGGGGAGGAGCTGCACGACGGCAACTTCGTCTGCGACGGGCTCCTCTTCCCGGACCGGACGCCCTCGCCGGGCCTGGCCGAGTACAAGAAGGTGATCGCGCCGGTGCGGATCGCCCCGGGCGAGCGGCCGGGCACCGCCGCGGTGCACAACCTCCACGACGTGGCCGACCTGTCCTCGTACGCCTTCGGGTGGGCCTTCCTGGCGGACGGGGAGGTGGTGGCCGAGGGGCCGCTGGCGGTGCCTCCGGCGGCCGCCGGGGAGCGGGTCGAGGCGGCCCTGCCGGAGCCGCCGGCGCATCCGGAGGGCGCGGAGACGCTGTGGACGGTGCGGGCGGTGCTCGCCGCCGCGACGCCGTGGGCGGAGGCCGGCCACGAGATGGCCTGGGGCCAGTGGCCCGTGACCGGGCCGCGGCCCCTGGCGCAGCCGTCCCCGGCCCGCAGGCCGGCCCGGGAGGGCGGGCGGCTCGTCCTCGGTCCGGCCGTGCTCGACGCCCGCTCGGGTGCGCTCGTCTCCCTGGGCGGCCTGGCGGTGTCCGGTTTCGGGCTGGACGTGTGGCGGGCGCCGACGGACAACGACGAGGGCGCGCCCTGGCAGCCCGACGTGCGGTGGGGGCCGCTGTGGCGGCAGCTGGGCCTGCACCGGATGCGGCACCGCACGGACGAGGTGGCCCCGGACGGCGAGGGGCTGACGGTCCGGACCCGGGTGGCGCCCGCGGGCCGGGACTTCGGGCTGGCCGTCACGTACCGCTGGGCCTCGGACGGTGCGGCGGTGCGGCTCGACGCGGACGTGCTGCCGGAGGGCGCGTGGCCGGTGCCGCTGCCCCGGCTCGGGGTGCGGCTCGGTCTGCCGACCGCGCTCGACCGGGCCGTCTGGTACGGCGGCGGCCCCGGGGAGGCGTACCCGGACACCCGCGCGGCGGCCCGCCTCGGCCGCTGGGAGTCGACGGTGGCCGGCCTCCAGACGCCGTACGTGCGCCCCCAGGAGAACGGGGCCCGGATCGACACCCGGTGGCTGGAGCTCTCGGGCGGGGACGGCGCGGGGCTGCGCGTGGAGGGCGAGCCGTCCTTCTGGTTCACGGCCCGCCGCTGGACGCACGCGGAGCTGGACGCCGCCGCGCACCGCCCGGACCTGGTGCCGGGCGACACGCTGTGGCTGAACCTGGACCACGCCCTGCACGGCATCGGCTCCCAGTCCTGCGGCCCGGGCGTGCTGCCGGAGCACCGTCTGGAGGCGGCCCCGGCGTCCTTCTCGCTCTCCTTCGCGCCGCTCAGGTCATGTTGAAGTAGGGCAGCGGGCCGGCGGGCTGGCCCGTGGTCACCCGCCGGATCACCGCGAGGGCGAGGACCGCGCACAGGACGCTGACGCTCTGGTCGACCGGGTTGTAGTAGTCGAAGTGGTCGAGGACCAGGTAGTGGAAGGCGACCGTGAGGGGCCCGTCGCAGAGCCAGACGAACCACCAGGCGTTGATCAGCCAGACGTCGCGGGGCGGCCCGCCGGCCCGGCGGATGTCGAGGGTGATGCGGCGCGGCAGCCACCACATGGCGAGCGGGATGATCCAGGCGCCGAGGGCGAAGCCCGGGGCGTGGGCGTGGCTGCCGGGGGCGAGCACCTCGGCGTTGTGGCGGACGCGCCGGAACCAGACCAGGAAGGAGACCCAGCAGGCCACCTGGAGCACGGCCGGGAGCGGCACCAGCCCTTCGGAGAGCCAGGGCGAGTCCTTGCCGCCGGTCGCGATGACGTAGACGTCGGCGAGGGCCTGGGTGGCGATGAGCGACTGCACGACGAGGGCGGGCCCCGCCGGATCGCGGAACCTGTAGCGGGGCCCGCGCACGGCGGCGGGCCCGACGGGCACGTTGTAGGCGTCCATGAAGTGTTCCCCCCCGGGATGCGGTTACCGCCGCCGTGGCCGGGCACGGGGCGGCGATCAGCGGCATCCTACGGCCGTCCGCGGCTCACCGGCCCGGGGTCACCAGGCCGAACTCGTAGGCCAGGATCACCAGGTGGATGCGGTCGCGGGCGGCGAGCCGGGCGAGCAGCCGGGCCACATGGGCCTTGGCGGTGGCCGGGCTGATGAACAGCTCCCCGGCGATCTCCTGGTTGGACAGGCCGCGTCCGACGAGGGTGAGCACCTCCCGCTCGCGGTCGGTGACGGCCTCCGGGAGGGGGCGGACGGCGGGGACGGCGGAGTCGGGGTCCGGCTGCCGGGTGAAGGCCGCGATGAGCCGGCTCGTCACGGCGGGGGCGATCAGCGCGTCGCCGCCCGCGACCACCCGCACGGCGCCGAGGATGTCGTCGAGGTCCATGTCCTTGACGAGGAAGCCGCTGGCTCCGGCGCGCAGGGCCCCGTACACGTTCTCGTCGTCGTCGAAGGTGGTGAGGACGAGCACGCGGGCGCCGCTGGGGCCGGTCGTGATGCGCCGGGTCGCCTCGATGCCGTCCATGCCGGGCATCCGTACGTCCATGAGGACGACGTCGGGCCGGGTCTCCTCGGCCAGGGCGACGGCCGTGGCGCCGTCGGCCGCCTCGCCGATGACGTCGAGGCCGGGCGCCTCGGCGGCCAGGAGCCGCAGCCCCGCCCTGATGAGGGGCTGGTCGTCGACGAGGAGGAGCCGGACCGGAGGGGTGCTCACCGGGCCTCCTGCGGGAGGGGCAGCCGGGCCGCGACCCGGAAGCCGCCGCCCGGCCGGGGCCCGGCCGTGAACTGTCCGCGCAGCAGGGCGGCCCGCTCGCGCATGCCGGTGATGCCGTAGCCGGCGCCGGACCCCCTGGGGCCGTCTCCCCGGCCGCCCTCTCCCCGGCCGCCGGTCCGGTCCGGGAGGCCGGGGCCGTCGTCGGTGATCTCGACGCTGACCGCGTCGCCGCTCAGGTCGACGACCACCCGGCAGGCGTCGGTGTGCGCGTGCCGCACCACGTTGGTGATCCCCTCCTGCACGATCCGGTACGCGGCGAGGTCGACGTCCGGCGGGAGCCCGCGGGACGTGCCGCGCCGCTCCAGGCCGACGCGCACGCCCGCCCCCGCGGTGGCCGCGACCAGCCGGTCGAGGTCCGCGAGACCGGGCGCGGGCTCGCGCGGCGCGGCCTCGGGGTCGTCCGCTCGGAGGGCGACGAGCATCCGGCGCAGCCCGGCCAGGGTGTCCTTCCCGGTGCTCTCGATCGCGCCGAGCGCCCGCCGGGCCTCCTCGGGCCGGGCTCCGGCGACCCGCCGGCCGACCCCGGCCTGGATGGTGATGACGCCGATGCTGTGGGCCACCATGTCGTGCAGTTCCCGGGCGATGCGCAGCCGTTCCGCCGTGACGGCCTCGGCCGCCTCCCTGGACCGCAGCTCCCGGGCGTGCCGGCGCCGCTCGCGCAGCAGGCGGCCGGCCGTCCCGGCCAGCGCGGTGGTGAGCACGAGGACGACGAGGTGGGAGACGTACGCGTCCGCGCCCGTGCGCGCGAACCCCAGGGAGAGGGCCTGCACGACGAGGGTCGCGACGGCCGCCGTCACGGCGGTGCGGGGGCGGCGGGTGGCGGCCACGTACGCCACGGCGAGGGCGGCGAGCAGGGCCTGCGCCTGGCCGAGCTGCCAGCCGGCGCTCCCGCCGAACGGATACAGGGCGGCGACCCGCGAGGAGGCCGCGACCGCCGCCGAGGCCGAACCGGCCAGGAGCACGGCGAGCGCGACCCCCGGGCGGCGCGGGAAGAGCGGGAGGACCAGCGCCGCCGACAGCACGGGCGGCACGAGCCGGGTCCCGGTGGGCTCCCCGGTGTGCAGGACGACGGTGGTCGGCACCGCGAGGTAGGCGAGGGCGGCGGCCCAGGTGAGCGCACGGGTCACGGCCGGGGGAACGGTCATGCGGGAATCCTAGGAAGTGCCCCCGGGCGGCGCATCGGCCCGGCGGCTTACGCCCGCGGGCCACGGGGCGGGCCCCGGGGCGCGCCCGTCGGCCGATGCCGGGAGGGGGCGTCCGGCGGCAGCGTGGACGGCGTGATCGAAGCGAACGCACTCACCAGACGCTACGGCCCCGTCACGGCGGTCGACCGGCTGTCCTTCACCGTCCGGCCGGGCCGCGTGACCGGCTTCCTCGGCCCCAACGGGGCGGGCAAGTCCACCACCCTGCGCATGGTCCTGGGCCTGACGGCGCCGACCTCCGGCACGGTGACGGTCGGCGGCCGGCCGTTCCGCGACCGGCCGCGCGGACTGCGGCACGTCGGCGCCCTCCTCGACGCCCACGAGGTGCAAGGGGGCCGGACCGCCCGCGCCCACCTCTCCGCGCTGGCCCACGGCAACGGTCTGCCGGCCCGCCGGGTCGAGGAGGTCCTCGGGACGGTCGGGCTGGCCGGGGCGGCCGGTCGGCGGATCGGCGGCTTCTCCCTGGGCATGAAGCAGCGGCTCGGGATCGCCGCCGCGCTCCTCGGCGACCCTCCCGTCCTCCTCTTCGACGAACCGCTCAACGGCCTCGACCCGGAGGGCGTGCGCTGGGTACGGGGCCTGTTCCGGTCGCTGGCCGCGGAGGGCCGGACGGTGCTGGTCTCCAGCCACCTCATGGGCGAGATGGAGCACACCGCCGACGACCTGCTCGTGGTGGGCCGGGGCCGGGTCGTCGCCGCGGAGCCGCTCGCCGTCTTCGCCGCCCGGGGCGGGGGCACGACCGTCGCGGTCCGCACCCCGGACCCGTCGGCCCTCGCCGGCGCGCTGCGGGCCGAGCCCGGAGCGGCGCTCCGCGCGTCCGGCGACGGCGGCTGGACGGTGACCGGCGTGAGCGCCGAACGCGTCGGCGACCTGGCGCACGCCCACCGGGTGCGGCTGCACGCGCTGACCGCCCGGACGGCCTCGCTGGAGGAGGTGTTCCTGGAACTGACCGCCGATCGAGTCGAGTTCGGCGCCCCGGAGCCCGCCGGGCCGGGTCCGGAACACCCCCTCGCGTCCCTGCCTGTGTCCGTGTCCGGCCGTGAGGAGTCCGCCCGGTGAACGCCCCCGCATCCGTCCGCCACCTCGCCCCGCAGGCGGTGCCGGCGCGCTTTTGGCACCTGCTGCGCTCGGAGTGGACCAAGCTCTGGTCGCTGCGCTCGACTCCGTACGCCCTCGTCCTGGGCGGACTCGTGGTGACCGGGATCTGCGTCAACGCGGCCCGGTCCAACGCCGAGCGGCTCGGCCGGGGTCCGCGCCCGGGGCTCGGTCCCGGTTCCGGACCGGCGGCCGACGCCGTCCCCGGCCCGCCCCCGTTCGCGTTCGACGCGCTGGGGACCGCGTTTGTCGATCCCGCCTGGCAGTTGCTGATGGCGCTCGCCGCCTGCCTCGGCGCGGCCGCGCTCTCCGGCGAGTACGCGACGGGCCTGGCGCGGACCACGTTCGCGGCCGTGCCGGACCGGCGGTCGGTCGTCACGGCGAAGGCGGTCGTGGTGACGGCGGTGCTGCTGGTCTTCGGCGGCTGCGTGGCCCTGACCTCGTTCGGGGCGAGCCAGGCGCTGCTGCGGGACCACGGCGGCCTGTCCCTGTCGGATCCGGGCGCGGCACGGGCCGTGGTCGCGTCCGCGCTGCTCGCGCCGGTGTGCGGGCTGGCGGGCCTGGCGGCGGGAGCGCTGGTGCGCCACGCCGCCGGGGCCGCCGTCACGGTGATCGGCGTGCTCCTGCTGGTGCCCGCGCTGTTCCGGGGGGACACGTACCGCTGGGTCAGGGAGACGGGCCACCTGCTGCCCCTGGACGCCTGGGCGACGCTCGTCCGCGACCCGGCGCTGCCGGTGACGGAGAGGTACCCGGCGACGGCGGCCGAGGCGTGGGCCGTCCTCGGCGCCTGGGCGCTGGCGGGGCTCGCCGTCGCGGTGGCGGTGGTCCGCCACCGCGACGTCTGAGCCCGACCGGGCCTAGCGGAGCGCCCGCTCGGGCAGCAGGCCCTGGGCCTTCAGTCCGGCGGCGACGAGGGCCGCGTACTCGGTGGCGCCGCGGACCGAGGTGTGGGTGTTGTCCCGCTTCTCGGTGGTGAGGTAGAGCGCCTTGGAGGCCTCGGGGCCGAGCTGTTCGACGCGGGCCCTGGTGAGGGCGGTGAGGTCGATCAGCGGGGTGGAGAGGGTGGCGGCGAGGGCGCGGATCTCGGCCGGGTGGTCGACGCCGAGGCCGTTGACGAGCAGGGCGGTGCCGTTGTCCAGGGTGCCGTCCGGGTTGAACCAGCGGCGGACGATCGGGGTGACGAGGACGGGTTCGCCGCCCCGGGCGCGTACCCGCTCGACCAGGGCGGTGAGGTTGGCCCGGTAGGCGGCGGCGTCGGTCTGCTTGTCGTTGTGGGCGAGCTGGATCAGGACGGGGTCGCCGGGCCGGAGCTCCGCCTCGACCCGGTCGAAGAGGGCCGGGTTCGCCAGGAAGGTGACCGTGCTCTCCCCGGAGTCGGCGTGGTTGGCGACGGCGACGCCCCGCTTCAGGTGGACGGGGAGCCGCTGGCCCCAGCCGGTGTACGGGTCGCCGGGCTGGTCGCAGACGGTGGAGTCGCCGACCAGGAAGAGGCGGGTCGCGGTGGGGGCGGGGGTGACGCGGAGGGACGCGACGCGCGGGGCGGGGCCGCCGATCAGCAGGTCGAGGCCGGGGGTGCCGGCGGGTCCCGTGGGCTCCCCCTCCGGGTCGCGGACGTCGACGGTGAAGGAGCGGCGGACCCGCTCGCCGGCCCCGGTCGGGGTCTCGGCGAGCAGGGCGCGGCGGGTCTCGCCGCCGACCTCGGTCGCTCCCGCGGTGTCGCCGCCGAGGGTGACGGTGACGTCGTACGTGCCGGGGGCGAGGTCGAAGTGGCAGGCGAGGGCGCCCGCTTCGGTGGCGGCGCAGTGGTCGAGGCCCTGGCCGTAGGGGTTCTCCCCGGCGTGCGCGGGCGCGGTGGCGGCGAGCAGGGCGAGCAGGCTCGCGGCCAGGACGGCTGTCCTGTTCATCGGGCTTCTCCTGTCCGTCACGCGGGGAGGTGGTCGCCGACGAGGGCGAGGTTCTGGATGGCGGCGAGACCGTAGAGGGCGGTGGTGTTGGTGCTGATCCACAGGTGCTCGTAACCCGGTTCGAGGGCGGCGGGGCCCTGGACGGGCGTCTTGTCCCAGACCATGGCGGAGGTGTAGCCGTCGCTCTTGTCGAACTTGGCCCAGGCGCGCTGGGCGAGCTTGGCGTCGTTCAGCTGGGCGGCGGCGTAGGCGTCCTGGCGGGAGTGGCCCTGGAAGAGGAGGAGGGTGCCGAAGTTCTGCCCGTAGCGGGCGGCCTGTTCGGTCTTGGAGGCGTTGAAGTAGCGGCAGTAGTCGAGCCAGGCGTTCTTGAAGGCGGGCATGTCGATGAGGTCGATGAGTTCGGCGCACATCTCGACGAGGCCGAACATGGCGGAGAGGTGGGAGACGCCGACGGCGGGCTGTTCGGCGACGGCGAAGCGGCCGGTGTCGAGGTCGTAGAGGCCGGTTCCCTGGACGAAGCCGTTGGGCTGGGCGGCGATGGTCTCCATGGTGGAGCGCAGCCGCGCCTCGGCCTTGGCGGCCTGGGGCCCGCCGCGTTCCCACTCGGTGAGCCAGGCGGCGGCGAGGCCGCTCCAGTCGGTGCCGAAGCCGATGGAGAGGGCGTGGCGGTCGGGGGTGTAGGGCTCGGTGCGGATCTTGCGGATGGGGTCGAGGGCGAGGAAGGTCTCGTCGGAGTCGACCAGGTCGCGCATGAGGTCGCCGACGCGTTCGTCAGCGGTGAGGAAGTAGTACGGGCGGCGGTAGACGGCGGTGGAGATCCGCTGCTGCTTGGCGCTGTCGGCGAAGTGCTGGACGCCGTGGCGGGTGCCGAGGCCGGCCCAGGTGCCGAGGTGGTAGACGTCGACCTCGCCGGTGTGGCGGGTCATGGCCTCGGCGAAGCGGAAGACGTCGGCGCGGCCGGAGCGGAGGTAGGCGTACCAGAGCCACAGGTCGGGCGAGAGCTCGGAGTTGTCCCAGGCGTAGCCGCCGACGTCGTACCGCCACTGGTGCCGGTCCTCGTCGTAGGTGTGCATGATGTCGCCGTAGTCCCAGAAGCCGTACCAGCGGCGCTGCTCGGCCTGGTCCTTGTAGTAGGTGAAGAGGTAGTCGAGGCGGTCCTCGATCCTCGCCCTGGCGGGGGTGGAGCGGTCGACGGGCGAGAACAGTCCGCCGAAGACGCGGGCGCGGACGAGGTCCTCGGGGCTCGCGGCGAGCTGCGGCGGGACGCGGACGGCGGCGGCCTGGGCGACGAGGGCGGCGGCGGCCGGGGTGGCGGCGTTGGCCCAGAACATCAGCTCGCTGGTGCGGGCGATGCCGTAGGGGGTGCCGAAGCCGGGCTCGTGGTCCTCGTAGGTGATGTTGAGGCCTTCGAGCTGTTCGGGGAAGGTGTCCTGGCCCATGCCGTCGTGGTAGAAGCGCAGGTCCATGGGCTGGGCCTCGGGCGACCAGAGCCAGAGGGTGACCTCGGCCTCGTAGCCGGCGGCGCCGCGCACGTCGAGCTGGGCGGGGTGCTTCTGCCAGAAGTCCCGCAGGCCGAAGGAGAGTCCGCCGCTCGCGCCGCCGACGTAGCCGAAGCCGCCGGCCCGGCGGCCGCCGCCGGCGGGGATCCAGCCGTGGCCGGGCTTGGTGCGCTTGCGGATGCCGAAGCCGTCGGCGGTGAGCTGGGAGAGGGTGTAGTCGCCCCAGGTCGGGACGTACTGCAGCCGGCTGGTGACGCGCTGGTCCCAGGTCGCCGGGTCGGGCAGCTTCTCGCCCCTGACCTGCGCGGCGCGGACGGCGGCGCCGGGGTCGCGGCGCAGGCCGGTGATGCCCCGGACGGCCTCGGTGAGGAAGCCCGCGCCCTCGCCGGCGAGGCGGACGTGCCGGTCGTGGAAGGCGTCGCGCATCGGGACGGTGAAGCGGACGCCGAGGCCGCGGATGAAGTCCTTGTCCTGGTCGCCGTCGAAGGTGATCGTGTGGATCATGCGGAGGGCCTCGGAGCCGGCGTGGAAGTAGAGCCGGACCGAGAAGGGCAGCCAGCTCCTGCTCCCCTTGCGGTGCTTGCCGTCGATCCGGACCACGGCCCGGACGGGGCCGGACTGTTCGACGACGGCGCCGGAGATCTCGCCGTCGAACCGCTCCCACTTGGCGTTCCCCTGGTCGCCGTCGTCGAGGTCGCCCTGGCGCAGCAGCACGAGCCGCCCGTCGGTCGCGATCTTCACGCCGTCGCGGGTCAGGGACTCGACGAGCCTGCCGCCGTCCTTCCCCAGGACGGCCTTGACGACGCCGGTGTCGACGGTGATCCGGCGGCCGGACTCGGTGACGGTGACGGTCTTCGCGCCGGAGGCGGGGGTGCCGGGGGCGAGGGAGTAGCGCTCGGCGCCGGCCGCCTCGGGGCCGACGGCGTGGGCGGTCCACTTGAGGGAGCCGTCGGGCCACCGGGCGGTGGTCCAGGTCTGTACGGGGACGGGGGCGCCGTCGGCGGTGGTGAGGGCGAACTCGCGGTCGCCCGGGTGGACGCCCTTGGGCCAGGCGACGCCGAAGGTCGACCCTCCGGCGGCGCCGAGACCGCCCGGCTCCAGCCAGGAGATGCTCGCGGGCCGCTCCTCCGCGGCCGGCTCGGCGACGGGCGCGGCCTGCGCCTCGTCGTTCCGCCCGAGCACCCAGCTGAACTGGGCGGCGGCACCGGCGACGGCGGCCGCCCTGAGGAGGGAACGGCGGGGTATCGAGGACACGGGAACTCCTTTCGGGGGCATGCCGGTGACATGCCTGCGGGAGGGGAAGGGCGACGCGGTGGTACGGGACGGGGCGCGGGCCCCGCCGGGGCTTTACGGCCGGGGCCGGCGCCGGGACTTCCCGGCCGGGGCCGTACGGGCGGAGCCGTACGGGCGGGGCCGTACGGACCGGGCCGGAGCCGTACGGGCCGGGCCGGGCCGGAGCCGTACGGACCGGGCACGGGCGCGGGGCCGTGCCCGCCCGGGACGAGCGGGGCGACGGACCGCCGGGGCCGGGGCGCCGCGCGGCCGGAGGGGGTACGGACCCGGCCGGGCGGCAGGGGGAAGGCCCCGGCCGGGCGGTGGCGGTCAGGCCCTCGCGAGGGCGCCGGCCGCGCGGTGTTCGGCCGCCAGGGTGCCGGCGAGCAGGAGGCCCAGGGCGGGGAGGGCCAGGGGGGCGGAGAACCAGGCCGAGGCGGCGACCACCGCCAGGCCGCAGACGACGAGCAGGGAGCCGGCCGGGTCCCGCAGCGCGCGGCGTCCGGCGGCCGGGAGCAGCGCCCGCCAGGAGGCGCCGGGCCGCCAGGCGGTGGCCGCCCGCAGCAGGGCGACGGTCGCCCAGAGCGCCGCGAGGACCGCGAGGGCCCCGGCCGGCCTGCCGCCCGGCACCGGCAGCGCCCGTACGAGCGCGAGATCGGCCCCGACGAGGGCGAGCACGGCGCCGTAGGCCGCGCCCGCCGCCCACCCGCCGCCCCGCAGGGCGGCGCGCAGTCCGGCGGCGAAGGACCGCAGCCCGGTCTCCTCGCCCCCGACCGTGCGCCGCAGGTGCCCCGCGCCGGCGGCGAGCGCCGCCGGCAGGGTGACGAGCGGGAGCGCGGCGACGGCGATCCACACCCCCGTCAGCAGGCACTCGGCGAAGACCCCGAAGCGGGCGAGGAAGCGGTCGCGCCTCACTTGAGCCCCGAGGTGGCCATGCCGTCGATCAGGTACCGCTGGAAGGCGAGGAAGAACGCCACCACGGGCAGCAGCGCCACCAGCGACATCGCGATCATGCCGCCGTAGTTGGCGACGCCGTCCTGGTCGACGAACATCTTGAGGCCGAGCGAGACCGTGTACTTCTCGGGTTCGTTGAGGTAGATCAGCGGACCCATGAAGTCGTTCCACGCGTTGATGAAGGTGAAGATCGCGCTGGTGATGAGCGCGGGCCGGCACAGCGGCAGCACGATCGACCAGTAGGTCCGCAGGTGCCCGCAGCCGTCCAGCCGCGCCGCCTCGTCCAGCTCCCTGGGCAGGGCCCGCATGAACTGGACCATCAGGAAGACGAAGAAGGCGTCCGTGGCGAGGTACTTGCCGAGCAGCAGCGGCGTGTACGTGTTGATCAGTTCGAGCTTCTGGAAGAGCACGTACTGCGGGATGAGCAGCACGTGGTAGGGCAGCAGCAGGGTGCCGATCATCAGCGCGAAGAGCAGGTTGCGGCCCGCGAAGCCGATCTTGGCGAAGGCGTAGGCGGCGAGCGAGCTGGAGACCAGCACGCCGACGACCGAGGCGAGCGCCAGGAAGAGCGAGTTGCCGAAGAAGGTGGAGAGGGGGATGTCGGCGATGCCATCGGCGAGCCGCCGGTAGTTGTCGGTGATGGGGTTCGCCGGGAAGACGTTCGGGCTGCCGACGATCTCGTCGTTGGGCTTGAACGACCCGCCGATCACCCAGACCACCGGGTAGAGGACCACGGCGAGGACGGCGAGGGAGCCGAGGTGCCAGGCGAGGGACCCGGCGCGCGGGCCCCGCGTCCCGGTGCGGACGAGGCTCATCGGCCTCCCTCCTCGTAGTGCACCCAGCGCCGCTGGGACCAGAACAGGACCGCCGTGACCAGGCCGACGGCGAGCAGCAGCATCCAGGCCATCGCGGAGGCGAGGCCCATCCGGCTGTTCTCGAAGCCCTGGACGTAGAGGTAGCAGGTGTAGACGAGCGTGCCGTCGGCCGGGCCGCAGGCGTTGCCCTGGCTGCCGATGATGTAGGCGGAGCCGAAGATCTGGAAGGAGTGGATGGTCTCCAGGAGCACGTTGAAGAAGAGCACCGGGGAGATCATCGGCAGGGTGATGCTCCAGAACCGGCGCCACGGTCCCGCGCCGTCCATCTGCGCGGCCTCGTACAGCTCGCGGGGCACCTGCTTGAGCCCGGCGAGGAAGATGACCATGGGCGCGCCGAACTGCCAGACGGTGAGCGCCACAAGGGCGTAGATGATCTTGTCGGGGTCGCCGATCCAGCCGCCCGGGTCGAGGCCGATCAGCTGCTGGGCCCGGTCGACGGGGGCGTCGTCGGCGAAGAGGGCGCGCCAGACGATGGCGATGGAGACGCTGGCGCCGATGAGCGAGGGGGCGTAGAACGCGGCCCGGTAGAAGCCCTGTCCGCGCCGGCTCTGGTTGAGGAGGAGGGCGACGCCGAGGGCGGCGGCCAGTTTCAGCGGGGTGCCGAGGACCACGTACCAGCCGGTGACCTCGACGGAGGTGCGCCAGCGGGGGTCGCCGAACATCTCGGTGAAGTTGTCGAACCCGATCCAGCGGGGGGCGTCGAAGAGGTTGTAGTCGGTGAAGGCGAAGTAGAGCGAGAAGGCCATCGGGCCCGCGGTCAGCAGCAGGAAGCCGGTGAGCCACGGGGACATGAAGAGGTAGCCGGCGAGGTTCTCGCGGGCGGCGCGGGACCGGGGGGCGCCGTCCGCCGCCCGGCGGGGGCGTCCGCCGCCGGGGGCGGGGGCCGCGGGCGCGGTCCCCGGCCCGGGCGGGGCCGCTTCCGGACTCTCCGGGGCGGCGGGGGTCGGTACGGTGGTCACGGCGGCGTCCATCAGGAGGAGAGGGCCGTCTTCGCCTCGGTGAAGTACTGCTTCACCGCGTCGGCGACGGTCCGGGTGCCCAGGGACATCTCCTCGGAGAGGCGCAGGAAGGCCGCCTCGCAGACGTCGGCGCCGGCCGGGTGCGGGGTGATGGGCTCCAGGACGCGGGTCTCGACGAGCTGCTTCTCGTAGGCGGCGATCTGCTTGCCGACCTCGTCGGCGGGCACGTAGGCCGCGTTCTGCGCCTCGGTGGCGGGGACGCCCCGGTCGTACCCCATGATCCTGCCGACCTCGGGGTCGTGGACCATGAAGTCGATGAACTGGGCGACCTCCTTGGGGTGCTTGGTGCGCCTGGAGGCGCTGAGCATGAGCGAGCCGAGGTACTGGCCGGTGCGCTTGCCGTCGGTGGTGGGGATGGGGGCGAGGCCGTACCGGCTCTTGCCCTCGGCCGTGTAGCGGACGGCGAAGTTGTCCCAGGTGAACTCGCAGCCGGCCAGTTCGGCGGTGACCGCGGACTTGGGCTTGGCCTGGATGGTCTTCTTCGGGTCGGCGTAGACGCCGGACCTCACCCGCTCGGCCGCCTTGTTCCACCAGTCCGTCAGGTCGGCCTCGGTGAAGCCGAGTCCGGTGGCGGTGAAGAAGGCCTTGCCCTGCTGGCGCAGGTACATGTCGTACAGGTACATGATCCCGTAGGGGCCCGCGTCGCCGGCCCGGCCGGAGGTCTCCCGGATCTTCGCCAGGGCGTCGTGGTAGGCGTCCCAGGTCCATCCGGGCTTCGGGGTGACCCTGGCCTTCTCGAAGACCGTCCGGTCGACGACGAGGGCCATCGAGTTGGAGCCGACGGGGACGCCGAGCAGCTTGCCGTCGACCTCGCCGAACTTCTCGAGGCCCGCCCGGAAGCCCTCCATGCGGAGGTTCCCGGCCTCGACCTGCTCGCGCAGGTCGAGGAGGACGTTCTTGGCGTCGTACTTGCGCAGGAAGCCGATGGCGTTCTGGAAGACGTCGGGCGTGTTGCCGCCGGACGCCTGGGTGTTGAACTTCTTCCAGAAGTCGGCGTACGGCTGGAAGTCGGTCTTCACCTTGATCTTCGGGAACTTCTTCTCGAAGAGGGCGATCGACTGGTTGATCCGCTTGGCGCGGTCGTCGGAGCCCCACCAGGTGTACCGGATGGTGACGGTGCCGTCGCCGCCCCCGGAGCCGGAGCCGCTTCCGCAGCCCGCCGCGGTCAGGCCGAGTACCGCCACCGAGCCGCCCGTGACCTTCAGCAGACTCCGACGGTCGACAGTGCCTTGAGTACGCACAGTTCGTCCTCCCGCGCGTGATTAGAACGTTTCAGGAAAGCGCTTGCTGGGTCACCGTAGGGTTGCCCGTCAGCCACGTCAACGCTTCGGACAGGATCTTTCGAAGCGCTTCGAGGCCCGGGTGCGCACCACGGCGATGAAAGGATTCAAAGAGAGGGTCAGGCGAGCCGGATGACGTTCCACGACATCGGCTCCAGGACGGCGCTCAGCACGCCGTCCGCGAGCTCCGCGCCGGCCGCTTCGCGGGGCGCCACCCGGTCCGGCTCGGCCAGGGTGTTGCACGCCTCCGGATCGGCGTCGGCGAGCACGCTGTGCTCCACCACCTCCGCCAGGCCGAAGCCGCGCAGGGTCACGTCGAGCGGCAGCGGCCGGTGCCGGTCGCGGTTGACCGCGAAGACCGTCACGCCGCCGTCCTCGGCCCGTACGGCGGTCGCGTGCAGCAGCGGCACCTCGCCGTACTTCTCGGTGCGGTGCGCGGGCGAGACCGGGCGCACGTCGAGGACGGTGCCGCGGCCGTACCGCGCGGCCTGCGCGAAGGGGAAGAAGGTGGTCTGCCGCCAGGCGGGGCCGCCCGGCTCGGTCATGATCGGCGCGATCACGTTCACCAGCTGGGCGAGACAGGCCACCGCGATCCGGTCGGCGTGCCGCAGCAGCGTGATGAGGAGCGAGCCGAAGACGACCGCGTCGGTGACCGTGTAGACGTCCTCCAGGAGGCGCGGGGCCTCCTGCCAGTCCTCGAAGGGGTGCGGGTTGGGGCGGCGCTGGTACCAGACGTTCCACTCGTCGAAGGAGAGGGTCAGCCGCTTCGGCGACTTGAGCCGGGCGCCGACGTGGTCGCAGGTGGCGACCACCTCCTCGATGAAGGCCTCCATGTGGACGGCGGAGGCCAGGAAGGAGTCCCGGTCCCCGTCGGTCTCCTCGTAGTAGGCGTGCAGCGAGACGTGGTCGACCACCTCGTACGTCTCCGCCAGCACGGTCGCCTCCCAGGCGGCGAAGGTCGGCAGGTCGCGGGCGGAGCTTCCGCAGGCGACGAGTTCGAGGTCCGGGTCGATCTGGCGCAGGGCCCGGGCGGTCTGGGCGGCGAGCCGGCCGTACTCCTCGGCCGTCTTCTGTCCGGTCTGCCAGGTGCCGTCCATCTCGTTGCCGAGGCACCACAGGCGGATGCCGAAGGGATCCTTGTCGCCGTGCGCGATCCGGAGGTCCGAGAGCGCGGTGCCGGCGGGGTGGTTGGCGTACTCGACGAGGTCCATGGCCTCCGCGATGCCGCGGGTGCCGAGGTTGACCGCCATCATCGGCTCCGCCCGGGGACCGAGCTTCCGCAGGAAGGCCATGAACTCGCTCAGGCCGAAACGGTTCGTCTCGGTGGAGCGCCAGGCGACGTCGAGCCGCCGCGGCCGCTGCTCCACCGGTCCGACGCCGTCCTCCCACCGGTACCCGGAGACGAAGTTGCCGCCGGGGTAGCGCACGGCGGTGACGCCCAGCTCGCGGACCAGCTCCAGGACGTCGGTGCGCAGCCCGTCCTCGTCGGCGGCGGGGTGGCCGGGCTCGAAGATGCCCGTGTAGACGCAGCGCCCGAGGTGCTCGACGAAGGAGCCGTACAGGCGGGGGTCGACGGGACCGACGGTGAAGTCGGGGTCGAGGGTGAAACGGGCGGTGCGGGCGGGGCGTTCGGGGTGGGACACGCGATTCCCTCTCGTTCGGTGCGTTCGAAATATCGACCAGCGGTCGTATGTCCGAACGAGAACGTAGGAGGGCGATCCGCGCGCGTCAATGGACCCCCGGAGCGCGCACCGGGGGGCGACGGTTCCGCGGCGGCGAGCGGGGAAACCGCCGGGCGGGGGCGGGGAACGGCCCGGCGGGGAGGGCGGAACGCCTGGCGGCGGGCGGGCCCGCGGTGGCAGCATCTGGCGGATGCTCCCTTCCCTCCGGGTCGGCCCCCACACGGTCATCGCGCTCTCCGACGGCGCGGGCCCCTTCTTCGCCCCCAGGACCGAGGCGTTCCCCGACGCCACCGACGAACAGTGGGCGGCGGCCGACCGCTTCGACCCCGGCGCGCTCGACGCCGAAGGGCGCTGGTGGCTCCGGTTCCGCGCGTTCGCGATCCGCGGCGAGCACGGGGTGACGCTGGTGGACGCGGGGATCGGCCCGGCCGACAGCCCGGCGGCGGCCTGGGCGCCCGTACCCGGGGTGCTCCCGGAGGCGCTCGCCGCCGCGGGGATCGCTCCGTCCGACGTGGACACGGTGGTGCTCACGCACCTGCACACCGACCACGTGGGCTGGGCCGTCGTCGGCGGGGAGGGGGCGGCCCGGCCGTTCTTCCCGAACGCCGAGTACCTGCTCCAGCGGGCCGAACTGGACGCGATCGACGCGATCAACCCCCAGCTGCGGTCCCGGCTCGTCGACCCGCTGCGCAGCACCGGGCGGCTGCGGCTGCTCGACGGCGACGCCCCGCTGCGCGGCGGCGGGCGCGTGATCGCCACGCCCGGCCACACGCCGGGGCACCAGAGCGTGCTCGTCTCCGCCGGGCGCGAGAGCGTCGCCGTCACCGGCGACCTGCTGGTCCACGCCGTCCAGCTGCTCCACCCCGCACTCGCCTACGCCCACGAGATGGACCCCGCGCGGGCACGGGAGTCGAGGGAGCGCGTGCTGCGCGCCCGGGAGGCCGGCGTCCTCCACCTCGCGACGCCGCACCTGACCGAGCCGTTCGTCGCCCGCTGACCCGCCCCCGCCGGCCGGGCCGGGAGAGCGCGAGGGCCGGGCGGGCCCCCTTCGGGGTCCGCCCGGCCTCGATGTCGTACGCGGAGCCCGCTCGCGCGGGGCGGGCTGTTATTCGAGCAGCTCCGCGTACGAGCCCATGGCCAGGGCGATGTCCGCCTGGGCCCAGAACCGGTGGTAGGTGAAGACGGGGGCGGCGCCGCCCGCCAGGTAGGCCTCGATCTTCGGCCAGGCCGGGTCGTCCTGGTAGAAGGAGCGGATCGAGGCGAAGGTGGAGGTGTTGTTCACCGCGTCGCCGTTCGGCATCACGCCGGTCCAGCCGCTCGGCACGTAGACCGGGTCGTCGAAGCGGTTGTAGTCGGCGCGGGTCTCCTCGACGGCGATGCCCAGCGGGTCCTGGTGGTGGTCCCACATGCCGTCGAGCAGGGCCTTGGCGACCCGCTTGGCCTCCGCGTGGCCGGACTTGGCCGCGTAGTAGGTAAGGGTCTTGGCGTAGGCGGCGGCGACGCCGACGTCGTTGGTGTAGTCGGCGACGGTGACGTGCAGGCCGGTGTTGGCGCCGGGGTTCGCCGCGTTCCAGGTGTCGGGCGCGCCGGACCACTGGAGGGTGGACGGGATGCGGAAGGTGCCGTCGGGGTTGATCGTGGTCTTGGACAGGGCCCAGGAGACCCACTTGTCGAGGACGGTCTTCGCCTCGGCGTCGCCGGTCTGCTGGTAGTACTCGGCGACGCGCTCCATCGACCAGGCCTGGAAGCCGAACCACTGGTTCGACGCCGGGTCGTGGTAGACGGGCTTCTCGTCGTAGTACATGCCGTGGAAGGTGGGGGTGCCGGCCGGCGGGGTGGCGTAGCGGCCCTGCCAGCTGTTGGTGGCGCCGCCCGCGATGGCGCCCTCGCTGGACTGGAGCCAGCGGTAGAACTCCAGCTGCCGGTCGAGGCTGGTGGCCCAGTCCGCTTGTCCGGTGGCCGACTTGGGCTTGAGCGGGGCGTACTCGCTGAGCGCGTACGCGGCGAGCGGGTTCTGATAGCCGCTGTGGTTGTGGCTGGAGCCGATCCGCCAGGACCAGCCGGCGGAGGTGTCGACGGCGCCGCCCCAGGCGTAGTACCAGGACATCAGGTAGTGGGCGCTGTCCTTGCCGGTGCCGGCCGGGCAGGCGGTCGGGCCGACGCAGTTCCCGATCTTCTTGAAGTACTTGTCGAACATGGCGTACCGCAGGTAGTCGCCCATCTTGGCGGCCTTGCCGACGGTGGCCGAGACCTGCGCGCCCTTGCCCTGCTCCTTGGCCCAGAGGTCGGCCCAGTAGGCGGCCTGGACGGCGCGGGCGTCGGCGTCGGGGGCGTTGGTGTACTTCCACTGCTTGGCGTAGGAGGCGTCCCCGGTGAAGATGTCGAGGTAGCCGTTCTTGCCGCCGTACGAGAAGTTGTCGCAGGTCGGGTGGGTGACGGTCTCCCAGACGGACTCCTGCGGGCCGCGCTGGAAGGTGTTGATGTAGGAGGGGCCGGTCGCCGTCGGTCCTGCGGAGCACTTGCCGGGTTCGTTGCCGAAGCCGTAGACGTTGTCGACGTCCTGGATCCAGTGCATGCCGTAGATGTCGTCGGTGCCGTACGCGCTCTTCAGCTCGGCCGCGATCGGGTCGGAGCCGGAGGTGACGCCGGAGTCCAGCTTCGCCGGGTACTGCGAGGGGAGGTCCCACTCGGGGGCGTAGGTGGCGGGCTTCGAGGCGTTGTAGGAGGAGTTCGTCGGCTGGTCGGCGTGGGTCGGGATCATGAACTTCTCCATGGTGTCCCACGCGCCGTTGAACTTGGTCCAGTCGCCGGTGATCCTGCCGTACATGGCCTGGAGCCAGATGAGGTAGCTGTACGCCTCCGAGGTCGTCTCGTGCCCGTGGTCGGGTGCCTCGACGATCAGGGTCTCGACGGAGTGGTACGGGATGCCCTCGGGCGAGAAGTAGCCGTTGGCCGGGTTGGTGATCTTCCCGTACAGGTCGAGGAAGCGGGCGTCGTAGGTGGAGTCCGCGGCGAGCTGGGTGGCCTGCACCTCGGCCTTGGCGTGGCCGGGGGCGGTCGCCGTGAAGACGGCGACGCCGGTGCCGGTGGCGGCGGCGGTGACGGTCACCTTCTGGGCGGTGTTCCAGTTCGCCGGGGTGAAGGTGAGCGTGGCCGGGGACGCCGTCAGGCCGGTGTTCCCGGAGGTGCGGGCCACGGTGACGGTCACGTTCGCCGCCGGGGCCTTCGACAGCTTGAGGTCGAAGGTGCCGGTGGAGCCCTGGCGGACGGCCAGCCGGCCCGGACTGGCGACGAGCGCGGGGCCCGCGGCGACGGTGATGCCGACCGGGGCGGACTCGGCGGAGGCGCCCTGGCTGTCGTACGCCTTCGCGTAGAGCGAGTGGGCACCGGCCGCGAGGGTCGAGGCGCTGTACGTGAACGGCGCGGTGGTGTCGGTGCCGAGCAGGGTCGTGTCGCTGTAGAACTCGACCTTGTCGACGGTGGCGCCGTCGGCCGCGGCGGCGGTGGCGGCGAGCGGGACGGCGTCGCCCGCGGCGTAGACCGCGCCGGCGGCGGGACTGGTGAGGACGGCGACCGGCGGCTGGTGGGCGCCGGTGCAGGAGGTGCCGTTGACGGCGAAGTCCGTGGGCGCGGCGTTGGTGCCGGTGTAGGTGAACTGGCCGCCGGCCGTGACGGCCGCGCCGGCGGCGACGGTGCCGTTCCAGCCGGCGTTGGTGACCGTCACGTTCCTGCCGGTCTGGGACCAGACGCCGCTCCAGCCGTTGGTGAGCTTCTGGTCACCGGCGTAGGAGTAGGTGAGGGTCCAGCCGTTCAGGGCGGCGGTGCCGCGGTTGGTGAGGGTGAGTTCGGCCGTGAAGCCCGAACCCCAGTCGTTGGTCTTGTAGTCGACGCTGCACTGCACGGCGGCGGCCTGCGCGGTGCCGGCTCCGGCACCGGCGGCCAGCAGGCCGAGGGGGAGCGAGAGCGCGGCGGTCAGGGCGGTGAGGTGCCTGCGTGGGCGGCGTGGTCTCAGGCGTGGCATGCGGGTGGATCTCCTCGCGGCTCGGGAGGTCGGGTGGTGCGAAGAGGGGACCGCACGGAACGCCACGCGGTGCGCGGCGCGGACCGTACGGGGGGTGCGCGAACAAGCCGTGAACCAGTGGGAGCGCTCCCACTGTGCAAGCGTGACGCAACCACGTCAAGACGTGTGAAGAGTCGAAGGCAAACGACGAGCAATTTCCCCAACTCCTCTTTTGCTTGGCCTTGGTTGCCGCTACGGTCTGCCCCGACCAGTGGGAGCGATTCCATCCAGTCGGCACGCCGTAGGGGGCGTGCCCTCGCTGTGAGGACTCGCTCATGCGACATCCCCCACGTCTCACCGCGCTGCTCGCAGGAGCAGCGGTCACGATGGCGAGCACCGCGCTCGCCGTCGTGGGTACGGCCTCAGGAGCCGCGGCCGCACCCGTCTGCACCGTGGAGTACTCGGTCACCAACCAGTGGACCGGAGGCTTCCAGGGTGCCGTCACCGTCACCAACAACGGCACCGAGCTGAACGGCTGGAGCCTCGGCTTCTCCTTCCCCGCCGGCCAGCGGGTCAGCCAGGGCTGGGGCGGCAAGTGGACCCAGTCCGGCGCCGCCGTCACCGTGACCAACGAGAGCTGGAACGGCCGGCTCGGCGCCGGCGCGGAGGCGACCACGGGCTTCATCGCCTCGTGGACGGGGGCCAACACGGCCCCCACCGCGTTCACGCTCGGCGGTGTGCCCTGCGACACGGAGGGGCCGACCACCCCTCCCACCGGCACCCCGCCGACCGATCCGCCCACGACTCCCCCGACCGATCCCCCGACCACGCCGCCCACCACTCCCCCGACCACCCCGCCCACCTCGCCGCCGCCGACCCCGGTCGCCGGCGCGCCCGAACTCACCGTCACCGGCAACAAGTTCACCGACCAGAACGGCGCGGTCCGCCGGCTCCTCGGCGTCAACCGCTCCGGCGGCGAGTTCATGTGCGTCCAGGGCTACGGCATCTGGGACGGTCCGGCGGACGACGCCTCCGTCCGGGCGATCGCCGACTGGAAGGCCAACACGGTCCGCATCCCCCTCAACGAGGAGTGCTGGCTGGGCCTGGACAACGTCAAGCCCGAGTACCGGGGCGCGAACTACGTCGACGCCGTGAAGGACCTGGTGGCCAAGGTCCTCGCCCACGGCATGACCCCGGTCGTCGAACTGCACTGGACGCACGGCCAGTACACCGGCAACTCCTCGGGCTGCGCCGACGTGCACGCCACCTGCCAGAAGCCGATGCCGAACGCCCGGTACACCCCGGCGTTCTGGACCTCGGTCGCGAACACCTTCAAGAACGACAAGCGGGTCGTCTTCGACCTCTTCAACGAGCCCTACCCGGACCGGGCGACCTCCACCGCGACCCAGGCATGGACCTGCTGGCGCGACGGCGGCACCTGCCCCGGCATCGGGTACGAGGTCGCCGGCATGCAGGACCTGGTGGACGCGGTCCGCGCCACGGGGGCGAAGAACCTCGTCCTCGTCCCGGGCATCGCGTACTCCAACGACCTCAGCCAGTGGCCGGCGTACCGCCCCACCGACCCGGCGCAGAATCTCGGCGCCGCCTGGCACGTCTACAACTTCAACACCTGCTCCACCGAGACGTGCTGGAACGACACGCTCGCCCCCGTCGCCGCGCAGGTGCCCCTGCTCGCCGGCGAGATCGGCGAGAACACCTGCGGACACGCGTTCGTCGACCGCGTCATGAAGTGGTTCGACGACCGCGGGCTCTCGTACCTGGGCTGGACCTGGAACACCTGGAACTGCAACTCGGGTCCCGCGCTGATCAGTTCGTACGACGGCACGCCCACCGCGTTCGGGATCGGGCTGCGCGACCACCTGCGCGCGATCGTCCCGTGACCGCCGCCCGTTCCGTACACCCCGTGAATCCCCCGAAAGGAAACCCCACTCCCATGAGCCGCACCAGCCATACCGCCCTCCTGGCGGCCCTCGGCCTCATCACCGCGACCGGAGCGACCGCCACGGTCTTCGGCGCCACCGCCGGCGCAGCCACCCCGGGCTGCAAGGTCGACTACAGCATCACCAACCAGTGGAACACCGGCTTCGGCGCCAACGTCGTCGTCACCAACACCGGCGACCCGACCACCGCGTGGACGCTGGAGTGGAGCTACGCCGGCAACCAGCAGGTCACCCAGGGCTGGAACGCCACCATCACCCAGTCCGGCACGGCCGTCACCGCCAAGAGCCTCTCCTACAACGGCACGCTGGCCACCGGCGGTTCGACCTCCTTCGGCTTCAACGGCTCCTACAGCGGCACCAACGCGGTGCCCGCGACCTTCAAGCTGAACGGCGTCACCTGCAACACCACCACCCAGCCGACGGACCCGCCGACCACGCCGCCCACCACTCCCCCGACCACCCCGCCCACGACGCCGCCGACCACCCCGCCGCCCGGCCAGAAGGCGGACAACCCGTACGCGGGCGCCAAGGTGTACGTCAACCCCGAGTGGTCGGCGAAGGCCGCGGCCGAGCCGGGCGGCAGCCGGATCTCGAACCAGCCCACCGGCGTGTGGCTGGACCGCACCGCCGCCATCGCCGGCGTCAACGGCGGCATGGGCCTGCGCGCCCACCTCGACGAGGCCCTCAAGCAGAAGGGCGACGGCGAGCTGGTCGTCCAGCTGGTCATCTACAACCTGCCCGGCCGCGACTGTGCCGCGCTCGCCTCCAACGGCGAGCTGGGCCCGACGGAGATCGACAAGTACAAGACGCAGTACATCGACCCGATCGCGGCGATCCTCTCCGACCCGAAGTACGCGGGCCTGCGGATCGTCACCACGGTCGAGATCGACTCGCTGCCGAACCTCGTCACCAACGTCGCCGGGCGTCCCACCGAGACGGCCAACTGCAACGTGATGAAGGAGAACGGCAACTACATCAAGGGCGTCGGCTACGCCCTCAACAAGCTCGGCTCGATCGCCAACGTCTACAACTACGTCGACGCGGGCCACCACGGCTGGCTGGGCTGGGACTCCAACTTCGGCCCCTCCGCCGAGCTGTTCAAGCAGGCCGCGACCGCCGAGGGCTCCACGGTCGCCAACGTCCACGGCTTCATCGTGAACACCGCCAACTACAGCGCCCTGAAGGAGGAGAACTTCAAGATCACCGACAGCGTGAACGGCACCTCCGTCCGCACGTCGAAGTGGATCGACTGGAACCAGTACACCGACGAGCTGTCCTACGCCCAGGCGATGCGCGACAAGCTCGTCACCCTCGGCTTCGACAGCAAGATCGGCATGCTGATCGACACCTCCCGCAACGGCTGGGGCGGCACCGCCCGGCCCACCGGCCCGGGCGCGCTGACCAGCGTCGACACCTACGTGAACGGCGGCCGCTACGACCGCCGCATCCACCTCGGCAACTGGTGCAACCAGTCCGGCGCCGGCCTCGGCGAACGTCCCCAGGCGGCCCCCGCGGCCGGCATCGACGCGTACGTCTGGATGAAGCCCCCGGGCGAGTCCGACGGCGCGTCGAAGGAGATCCCGAACACCGAGGGCAAGGGCTTCGACCGCATGTGCGACCCCACCTACACGGGCAACGCCCGTAACGGCAACAGCATGTCCGGCGCCCTCCCCGACGCCCCCCTCTCGGGCCAGTGGTTCTCGGCCCAGTTCCAGGAACTCATGAAGAACGCGCACCCGGCGCTGTAACCCCTCCGAAACGGGTGCCGTGCCCGGCCCGGCGGGTCCGGGCACGGCGCCCCCGCACGAGGACGCACCCGAGGCCGGACGGGCCCGCAGAGCCCGTCCGGCCTCGGGCGTGCCCGTCGTCAGCAGGACCCCCGCACCACCAGTTCCGTCGGCAGGACGCGCCTCGGGGCGGCTTCGCGGGTGCCCGCCACGTCGTCGAGGAGCATGCGGGCCATGGTGCGGCCCATCTCCTCGATGGGCTGGCGGACGCTGGTGAGCGGGGGGTCCATGAGGCGGGCGACCGGGGAGTCGTCGACGCCGACGAGGGCGACGTCCTCGGGGACGCGGCGGCCCGCCTCGCGCAGCGCGGCGCGGGCGCCGGCCGCCATGACGTCGGAGGCGGCGAAGACGGCGTCCAGGTCGGGGCGGCGTTCCAGGAGGCCGCGCATGGCGCGGCGGCCGCCGTCCTCGGTGAAGTCGCCGGCGGCGACCAGGCCCTCGTCGGGGGCGTGGCCCGCCTCCGCCAGGCCGGCCCGGTAGCCGCCGAGGCGGGCCCGGGCCACGTACATGTCGAGGGGGCCGGTGACGGTGGCGATGCGCTGCCTGCCGCGGCCCACCAGGTGCGCCACGGCGGCGCGGCCGGCCCCGATGTTGTCGGAGTCGACGTAGGGGACGGGTTCGGCCTCGGAGCGGCGGCCGTTCATGACGAGCGGGATGCCGAGTTCGCGGATGCGGTCGGGGAGCGGGTCGTCGCCGTGGACGGAGGCGAGGAGGACGCCGTCGACGCGCTGGGCGGCGAGGTACTGCTCGAAGCGCTGGCGCTCCTGTTCGCTGCGGACCAGGGTGAGCAGGAGCTGTCGGTCCGCCTCGGCGAGTTCGGCGCTGACGCCGCGGATCAGGTCGAGGAAGTAGGGCTCGGCGAAGAGCCGGGCCTCGGCCTCGGGGATGACGAGGGCGACGGCGTCCGTGCGGCTGCCGGCGAGCGCGCGGGCGGCCTGGTTGGGGACGTAGCCCAGCTCGGCGACGGCCCGGGCCACGGCGGCGCGGGTCTGCTCGCTCACCCGCGGGGAGCCGTTGATGACCCGCGAGACGGTGCCCCGGCCGACTCCGGCGCGGGCCGCGACCTGCTCCAGGGTGGGTCTGCTGTTCTGCCGTCCGTTCACCGTCGTCGTGCTCCCCTCGTCGGACCTCGTGCCGCTCACCAGGGCCTCGGTGGGGGCGGGCCCTCCGGCGGGCGGCGCGGGCCGTGCCGGAGGAAGGGGCCCGCGCGGGGCCACACCGGGATGGGAGCGCTCCCACCCTAGAGCACCGCGCTCCTGCCGCGCCACGCGTGCGTTCAGGAGATGACGCGAAGGACCGCATTCCGGTACGGGGAAACCCGCCGAACACCTTCCGGTAACGAAACCGCGTTCATGTCTTGACACCCCCACCCCCCCGGCGGCAACCTTCCGGCAACGACGTGGGAGCGCTCCCATCAGGGGGGCGGCACAGCCTGCATCAGGTCCGGGCAGGGCCCGCCGAGCCGCGAGCAGCCGGCCGGACCTCTTGGCGCACAACGAGCACCACCTTGGACGAGGAGAGTGGAATGCGCACTTCCAGCAGCAGACGCGGACGCCGCACGGCCGCCGCGGCGGTCGCCGCAGTGGTGACCGGCACGGTCCTGCTCACCGGTTGCGGAAGCGACAAGGACGACGAGGCCGGGAAGGACGGCGGGAAGATCACCCTGCGCGTCGGCACCTTCGGGTCCTTCGGCTACGACAACAAGACCGGCGCGAAGCTGTACGCCGAGTACGAGCGGCTCCACCCGAACATCAAGATCGAGGAGTCGAACGTCTCCGACGGTCAGAAGTACTGGGACACCCTGAAGCTGCGCCTCTCCCAGAACAGCGGCGTCGCCGACATCCAGGCCATCGAGGTCGGCTACATCGCCGAGGCCACCGGCGAGAGCATGGCCTCCAAGTGGGTCGACCTGGGCAAGGAGGGCGGCGCCGACACCTCCAAGTTCCTCGACTGGAAGGTCAAGCAGGCCTCCACCGCCGACGGGAAGATCATCGCCCTCGGCACCGACATCGGCCCGATGGCCATCTGCTACAACAAGGACCTCTTCGCCAAGGCCAAGCTGCCCACCGCCCGCGAGGAAGTCGCCAAGCTGTGGGACGGCGACTGGTCCAAGTTCGTCACGGTCGGCGAGACGTACAAGAAGAACGCCCCCGCCGGCACCGCCTTCCACGACTCCGCCAGCGGCCTCTTCAACGCGGTGCTCTCCAGCGACCCCGTCCAGTACGCCAACTCCAGCGGCCAGCTCGACTGGGAGAACAGCCCCGGCGTGAAGAAGGCCTGGGAGCTCGGCGTCAAGGCCGCCGAGGGCGGACTCACCGCCAAGCTGCGCCAGTTCGACGAGAAGGGCACCTGGAACGCGGCCTTCAAGAACTCCAAGTTCGCCACCGTCGCCTGCCCCTCCTGGATGACCGGCATCATCAAGGACCAGGCCGGCCCCGCCAACCAGGGCAAGTGGGACATCGCAGCGCCGCCCGTCGCCGGCAACTGGGGCGGCTCCTTCCTCGCCGTGCCCAAGGCGGGCAAGCACACCAAGGAGGCCGCCGAGCTGGCCGCCTGGCTGACCGCCCCCGAGCAGCACGCCAAGGTCTTCGCGGTGAACGGCAACATCCCGTCCACCAAGGACACCCTCCTCTCGCCCGCGGTGCAGAACGCCAAGATGCCGTACTTCGGCGACACCCCGGTCGGCAAGATCTTCTCCTCCGCCGCGGCCGGCATCACCCCCGCCGTGATCAGCCGCTACGACGGCCAGGTGAAGACCTTCCTCACCGACAACGGCATCCTCGACATCGAGCAGCGGGGCACCGACCCGGCCAAGGCCTGGGAGAACGTCAAGAAGCTGGTCGACGACAAGATCCAGCAGTAGCGGGGACCGCGCGCCGGCCCGCCGCCACCTGCCGGCGGCGGGCCGGCACCGTCCGCACCACCGCACGCATCGACCTGGAAGGACGCCACCCGTGGCCACCTCCGTACGGGCGACGCGGGGCGGCACCCCGCCGCCCGCCGCACCGCCCTCCTCGCCCGCCCCGCGCGGCCGGCGCCGCCGCTCCGGCCCGGGCGGCTGGCGCAGCACCCTGTACCGCTGGGACGTCAAGGCGATCCCGTACGTCTTCATCGCCCCCTTCTTCCTCACCTTCGCCGCCTTCGGCCTCTTCCCGCTGATCTACACCGGGTGGCTGTCGCTGAACCGGGTCGAGCTCGGCGGCACCGCCGAATGGAAGGGCCTGGAGAACTACACCGACCTCGCCACCAGCGAGTTCTTCTGGAACGCCCTCCTCAACACCTTCACCATCGGTGTCATCTCCACCGTCCCGCAGCTGCTGATGGCCCTCGGCCTCGCCCACCTGCTGAACTACAAGCTCCGCGGCCGCGGCTTCTTCCGGGTCGCCATCCTCGCCCCGTACGCCACCTCGATCGCGGCGGCGACGCTGGTCTTCGCCCAGCTCTTCAACACCGACTACGGGATGATCAACGGCATCCTGGACTGGGTCGGGATCGGGCCGGTCGACTGGAACAACTCCAAGTGGCCGGCGCAGATCGCCATCTCCGTCATCGTCACCTGGCGCTGGACCGGCTACAACGCGCTGATCTACCTCGCCGCCATGCAGGCCGTGCCGCAGGACCTCTACGAGGCCGCCTCGCTGGACGGCGCGTCCCGCTGGCGCCAGTTCATCAGCGTCACCATCCCCTCCATCCGGCCGACGATCTTCTTCACGATCATCGTCTCCACCATCGGCGCCACCCAGCTCTTCGGCGAGCCGATGCTCTTCGGCGGCAGCGTCGGCATCAGCGGCGGCAGTGGCCACCAGTTCCAGACCCTGAGCCTCCTGATGTACGAAAAGGGCTGGATCACCGGCGCGCTGGGCTCCGCCTCCGCGATCGCCTGGGTCATGCTGGCGCTCCTGCTGCTCATCGGCGGCATCCAGGCGCTCGTCTCCCGCCGCAACCGCAAGAAGCTGGGGGACTGACCCATGGCCCGCACCCTCGAATCCACCCCGTCCGTCGAGCCCAGGACGCCGGGGGCCCGCCCGGCACGCCGCGGCTTCCGCCAGACGGCGGGCCGGCAGCACCACGCCGGACCGCTCACCTACGTGCTGCTGATCGTCGCGACGGTGGTCTCGCTCTTCCCGCTGTACTGGAACGTGGTCGCCGCCTCGCACACCGGAGACCGCGTCGTCCAGGCGCCGGCGCCGCTGCTGCCCGGCTCCCGGCTGCTCGACAACCTCAGCTTCGCCTGGGACCAGGTCGACATGGGCGAGGCGCTGATCAACACCACGGTCGTGGCGAGCCTGGTGGCCGCCTCCACCGTCCTCTTCTCCACGCTCGCCGGCTTCGCCTTCGCCAAGCTGCCCTTCAAGGGCCGCGGCATGCTGCTCTCGCTGGTGGTCGCCACCATGACGATCCCGCCGCAGCTCAGCGTCATCCCGCTCTACCAGATCATCACCGACCTCGGCTGGTTCGACCAGCTCCAGTCGGTCGTCCTGCCCTCGCTCGTCGCGGCCTTCGGCGTCTTCTTCATGCGCCAGTTCCTCGTCGAGGCGCTGCCCGTCGAGCTGGTCGAGGCGGCCCGGATGGACGGCGCGCACAGCCTGCGCATCATCTGGCACGTGGTCTTCCCGGTGGCCCGCCCGGCCATGGCCGTGCTCGGCATGCTCGTCTTCGTCCAGGCGTGGAACGACTTCTTCTGGCCGTTCATCGCGCTCACCCCGGACGGCAGCCCGACCCTCCAGGTCGCCCTCGCCGGACTCGGCGCCGGCAACCACACCGTCGACCACGCGATCGTCCTGACCGGCGCGCTGATATCGACCGTGCCGCTGCTGCTGGTCTTCGCCTTCCTGGGCAAGCACATCGTGGGCGGCATCACCGCCGGCGCGGTCAAGAGCTGACCCGCCCCACCCCTCTCCGTACCGCAATTCCCGCCGGCCGTACGGGTCCGCCGCAGTCGCCGGACCCGGACGCGCCGGCCCGTACCCCGCGTTGGGAGCGCCCTCCTATGACCGCGTCCGAGACCCGGCCGCTCACCGCCGTCCGCCAGTTCCCCTCCGACTTCCTCTGGGGCGCGGCCACCGCCGCCTACCAGATCGAGGGAGCGGCCCGTGAGGACGGCCGCACCCCGTCCATCTGGGACACCTTCTCGCACACTCCCGGCAAGGTCTTCGAGGGCCACACCGGCGACGTGGCCGTCGACCACTACCACCGGTTCCGCGAGGATGTCGCGCTCATGTCCGAACTGGGCCTGAACGCGTACCGGTTCTCCGTCTCCTGGTCCCGGGTCCAGCCCACCGGACGGGGCCCCGCCGTCCAGAAGGGCCTGGACTTCTACCGCTCGCTCGTGGACGAGCTGCTCGCCGCCGGCATCGAGCCGGCCCTCACCCTCTACCACTGGGACCTCCCGCAGGAGCTGGAGGACGCGGGCGGCTGGCCCGAGCGCGCCACGGCCGAGCGCTTCGCCGAGTACGCGGGCATCGTCGCCGACGCGCTCGGCGACCGCGTCAAGCGGTGGACCACGCTCAACGAGCCCTGGTGCAGCGCCTTCCTCGGGTACGGCTCCGGGGTGCACGCCCCGGGCCGCACCGACCCGGTCGCCGCGCTGCGCGCCGCCCACCACCTCAACCTCGGCCACGGACTCGCCGTCCGGGCGCTGCGGGCCTCGCTGCCGGCGGACCGGCAGATCTCCGTCTCGCTCAACCTGCACGAGGTGCGCCCGCGCAGCGCCTCCGCCGAGGACGTGGAGGCGGCCCGCCGCATCGACGCCGTGGGCAACCGCGTCTGGCTCGGCCCGATGCTGGAGGGGGCCTACCCCGAGGACCTGATCGCGGACACCCGGCACCTCACCGACTGGTCCTTCGTCCAGGACGGCGACACCGCGACGGCCCACCAGCCGCTCGACTTCCTCGCCATCAACTACTACTCCCCCACCCTGGTGGCGCACGTCGCCGAGGGCGAGGAGAAGCCGCAGGACGACGGGCACGGCGACAGCGCCCACTCGCCGTGGCCGGGCGCCGACTCGGTCGCCTTCCACCGGGCGCCGGGCGAGCGGACGGCGATGGGCTGGCCGGTCGACCCGAGCGGCCTGTACGACCTGCTGCGCCGGACCTCCGAGGCGTACCCGGACCTGCCGCTCGTGATCAGCGAGAACGGCGCCGCGTACGAGGACGTGGTCGGCGAGGACGGCGGGGTGCACGATCCCGAGCGCACCGCCTTCGTGCACGCGCACCTGGAGGCGGTGCACCGGGCGATGGCCGACGGCATCGACGTCCGCGGCTACTTCCTGTGGTCGCTGCTCGACAACTTCGAGTGGGCGTACGGCTACGCGAAGCGGTTCGGGATGGTCCGGGTGGACTACGACACCCTGGAGCGCACCCCGAAGACGAGTGCCCGCTGGTACTCCCGGGTGGCGCGGTCGGGCGAGCTGCACGCGCCCGACGCGGTCTGACGGGACGCGGCGAAGGGCCGTGCCGGGTTCACCGGCACGGCCCTCACGCGTTCCCGGGGTGCGATCAGATGTCGACGACCCGGTAGCCGATGACGTAGACGCCGCCGGAGCCCTCGACGGTGCGCCACTGGGTCTCGGCGCCGACCTCGCTGCCGGTGACGAGGGTGGAGCCGAGCTTGTCGTCGCCGCCGAAGGTGTCCTTGTCCCACAGGGTCAGGGTGCGGGCCTGCTCGCGGCCGAGGATGAGGGCGGCGCTGCCGTTGCCGTCGGCCATGGAGCGGACGTAGCCGGAGCCCATCGTCTGGTAGCTGATGCCGTTGCCCGGCCAGACCTTGACGGCGTTGCCGTTGGCGTCGGTGATCTTGAGGTAGGCCTCGTCGTGGTCGCCCTCGCTGTTCTGCTGGCAGTGCAGCTCGAACAGCTCGATCTTCACGTAGTCGATCGGCTCGGCGTGGGCGGTGCCGGCGAAGGCGCCGAGGGTGCCGAGTCCGAGCAGGGCGGTGGCGGCGATGCGTGCGACGCGGTTCTTGCGCATGGTGTGTCTCCCCCGAAGGTGTGTGTTCCCGTTCCTTCTTCGTGCCGTTCCCCCGGCACGTCCCCCACTGTGCCGCCCCTCCCCCGTCCCGTTCTACGCGCGTTCCGCTCAACGGAACCGCTCCCGCGGGGAGTGGGGGCGGGGCCGGTCAGGGGGCGAGCGCGGCCGGCGGGACGGTGCGGTGGGGTACGCCGCGGGCCAGGGCGCGGCCGAGCGCGGCGCCCGCGCCGGCGACGGCCTCGGCGAGGGCGTCGAGCCGCCGTCCGGCCGGGACCATGGCGGCGAGCGCGGCGACGGTCCGGCCGTCCCGGCCCCGGACGGGGAAGGCGGCGCAGCACACCCCCTCCATCACGTCCTCGCGGTCGAGGACGGGCCCGCCCCTGAGGGGTCCGCGCAGCGCGTGGCCGGCGGCGGTGTCGAGGCGGAACGCGGTGCCGTTCCGTACCGGCACCAGGGGCTCCAGCTCGCCCGGCGCCGAGGAGACGACGATGGCCTGGTCCTCGCGCAGGACGGCGAGGACGACGCTGGCGCCGGTCGCGGCCCGCAGCCGCTGCACCGGCAGCCGGGCGGCGAGCCGCAGTCCCGGGTGCGGCTCCCACGCCTGGCCGAGCCGGTAGAGCTGCGGGCCGACGCGGTAGCGCGAGCCGTGCCGCTCCACCGCGCCGACGGCGACCAGCTGGTCGAGCAGCCGGTGGGCGCTGCCCTTCGGCACCCCGCAGGCGAGGGCCAGTTCGGTGACTCCGGCCTCGTCGCCGCAGCGGCGCAGCGCGTCGAGCAGGGCGAAGGCCCCTTCGAGCACGCCCCGGCCGCGGCCCGGCCTGTCCTGTTCCGCGGTCGCGCGCGCGGTGCCGGGTCTCGGGCTCGTCCCGTGGTCCATGGTCGTGTTCCCCCTGTCTGCTCCGCCCGGCCGTCGTCCCCCTGCGGCGCGGCTCCGGGCGCTCCTCCACGATGCCGCAGACCCGGACGAATCACCGAAGGGTTCGGCGCCGGTGCGTCGCGGCCGAGGAGGGCCGGGACCGGCCGGAAAGGGGCGGGGCCGGGCCCGTCGCGGTGGACGGACCCGGCCCGGTGACCGGTGGCGCGGGGGTCAGACGCGGTCGGCGGCGATCAGGACGTACTGGAAGGAGCCGTCCTTGTACGACTCGATGAACGCCTCCTCGATGCCGGTGACGAGCGAGGAGGTGGCGCGCAGCTCCCAGTAGGGCAGCGTGTCGGGGGTCAGGTCGATCACGGCCTGGGGCACCAGGCGGTTGTCGGCCATCGCCTTGAGGTACTCGCGGCGGGAGTGGATGTTGCACTCGAAGTGGGCGTTGATCTGGGAGACCCACTTGGAGGGCTGACCGTACTTCGGGTTCCAGCAGCCGGTGATGGTGACGTAGCGGCCGCCGACCTTGAGGAAGCGGGAGTGCTCGGCCATCAGGTCGTCGAGGTCGACGTACATGCTGGACTCGTTGTTCCAGGAGGCGGTGATGCTGCCCTTCTCGAACGGGGTGTCGAGCATGTTGCAGACCTGGGCGCTGACGTGGTCGTCGATGCCCAGCTCGCGGGCGCGCTTGTTGCCGAACTCGGCCTGGGTGGAGGAGAGGGTGACGCCCCGGACGTGGCAGCCGAAGCGCTGGTGGGCCATGACGCTCGATCCGCCGCGGCCGCAGCCGGCGTCGACGAGGGTGTCGGCCGGGGTGACGGTGCCCAGGTGGTCGAGGAGCACCTCGGTCTGGGCGGACTCCAGGCGGTGCAGCTCGGCGATCAGCTTCTTCTCGTACTCGCTGTCCTCGGGGGTGCCGAGGGCGGCGTGGTCGACGGCGCCGATGCCGTAGTGGTGGTGGTAGAGGCCGTCCACGTCACCGAGGCGCAGGTTCACGGGCCGGGCCTCGGCGTTCCAGTAGCGGGCGATGTCGCCCTGGTACGGCGTCGCCGGGCCGGGGATGGTCGCGGTGGCGTCGGTGGAGGTCAGCTCGGTGGTCACAGAGGGATCCATTTCGGAAGTCGGGTCTACCAGAAGTCGGGCAGGCTGTAGCGGAAGGTGTTGGTCTGGTGCCAGTAGTGGTTGCCGTCGACCCAGGTGGCGACTCCCTTGAGGAAGCGCAGCACGGTGGGGACGGCGAAGGTGGCGGCCACCTCGGCGGCGGCGGTCTCGAAGGCGCGCATGAGGTCGTTGTGGACCTCGATCGCCTTGAGGTAGGCGTCGCGCTCGGAGAGCTTCTCGCGCTCCGCGAGCACCACCGGCAGGTTGAGGTGGACTCCGGGGCTGGAGAGTTCCTTGGTGTAGGAGTACAGGTCGTTGACGATGGTCGTCGCGTTGCCCGCGAGGGCGATGACCCGCTGCATCTCCGGCCTGGCGTGCAGGTCCGCGGGGAGTTCGTAACCGCCGACGGAGTCGGTGATGGTGGGGCAGGGGCGGAAGTTGTTGAACTGGCGCATGGCCAGGTACTCCCACACCTCGGGCACGTGGTCGGTCTCGGCCCAGGCCGCCTCGGCGAGGTAGCCCATGTGGAGCCGGGCCATGTCGTGCCGGAAGCGGTCGGCCTGGGAGGGCGAGGCCGCGCGGACGAAGTAGTCCATGGCGGAGCGGTAGGCGCGGCGCGGGGCGTCCGAGCCGAGCGAGTCCGCCCACGCCGGGGCGTACTCCGGGGTGGTGTGGAGGTGGTCGAGCGCGGTGTGCGCCATGAGGAGGCGGCCGCCGAGGCCGATCGGCGAACCGCCGTGGTCCTCGCAGTAGCAGTCGTCGACGGCGTTCTCGGCCACCATGAGCCGGGTGGCGAGCATGAGGTGGTCGACGGTCGGGGCGTCGGGGTGGCAGGCCACCATGTAGCGCCCGACGGAGAAGCCGTCGAACTGGCCCTCCCACTCGTCGGGGAAGAGCTGGACCTCGTCGACGGCCCAGTCCTTGATCCGGCGGCTGACCTCGTCCACCCGGACCGGGTCCGGGTCCGGGACGGGGTGGAAGTAGAGGCCGGGGATGGGCCGGCCCTCCGCCGCCGAGGGGGCGGCGGGCGCCGGGTCCGGCACCGGAAGGGGGGCCGGGTCCGGCACCGGGAGGGGTGCCGGACGGGCGAAGGACAGACCGGCCGTGCCGAGTCCGCTGGGCCCGCCGGGGATCCAGCGGGGGGCGGCGGGCGGCGCGGGTGCCCCGGCGGCCGGACCGGCGGGGGCCTGGGCGAGGACGTCGGCCCCGAGGCGGGCCGCCGCCGCGGGCAGGTGTGCCGGCAGGGGGGAGAGCCCGGGGTGGGGCATCCGTTGCTCCTTGCTGGGTGGGGCGCCGGTCCCGGGTCCGGGGCCGGCGGTGGCGTCAGTCGCGGCGGCGGGCGATCTGCACGTTCTCCATCACGCCGAGGGCGTCCGGGACGAGGACGGCGGCGGAGTAGTAGGTGGTGACGAGGTACGACATGATCGCCTGCTCGCTGATGCCCATGAAGCGGACGGAGAGGCCGGGCTCGTACTCCTCCGGGAGGCCGGTCTGGCGCAGGCCGATGACGCCCTGGTTCTCCTCGCCGGTGCGCATGGCGATGATGGAGCTGGTCTGCTCCTTGGTGATCGGGATCTTGTTGCAGGGCAGGATCGGGACGCCGCGCCAGGCCGGCACGGACTGGCCGCCGAGGTCGACGTGGTCCGGGTAGAGCCCGCGGGCGTTGAACTCGCGCCCGATGGCGGCGATGGTGCGCGGGTGGGCGAGGAAGAGCTTGGTGCCCCGGCGGCGGCTGAGCAGCTCGTCCATGTCGTCCGGGGTGGGCGGGCCGGAGTGGGTCTGGATGCGCTGCTTGAAGTCGGCGTTGTGCAGGAGGCCGAACTCGCGGTTGTTGACGAGCTCGTGCTCCTGGCGCTCGCGCAGGGCCTCGATGGTCAGGCGGAGCTGCTCCTCCGTCTGGTTGTGCGGGCCGTTGTAGAGGTCGGCGACGCGGGTGTGGACCTTGAGGACGGTCTGCGCGACGGAGAGCTCGTACTCGCGCGGCTTGAGCTCGTAGTCCACGAAGGCGCCGGGGAGCACGGCCTCGCCGACGTGGCCGGAGGACATGGCGATCTCGGCCTCGCCGTGCTTGTTCTGCGCCTGCTCGGGGAGGCTGCTGAACGCGTCGATGTGGGCCTGGAGGGCCGGGGAGCCGGCCATCACCGAGGCGAAGTCGGCGCGGGAGAGGGTCAGGAGGGTGCCGGAGGTCTCGGCGGTGGCGGTGTAGTCCCAGGTGGCGTCCGCGTCGAGGAGGGCGTTCTCGCCGAAGCGGTCGCCGTCGCCGAGGACGGCGACGGCGATGTCGTCGCCGTAGGGGCCCTCGGCGGTCTGGGCGATGCGGCCATGGGCGAGGAGGTGGATCTCGCCGGCCGGGTTGCCGCGGGCGACGATGACGTCGCCGACGGAGAAGTCGCGCTGGACGCAGCGGCCGGCGAGGGCGGCGAGCACCTCGTCGTCGTCGAAGCCGCGCAGCAGGGCGAGCTCGCCGAGCTCGCGGGGGATGACGCGGACGGTGGCGCCGTCCTGGACGAATTCCACGCGTCCGTCGCCGACGGTGTAGCTGAGCCGGCGGTTGACCCGGTAGGCGCCGCCCTTGGTCTCCACCCAGGGGAGCATCCGCAGCAGCCAGCGGGAGGTGATCTCCTGCATCTGCGGGGCGGACTTGGTGGTCGAGGCGAGGTTCCGCGCGGCTTCGGTGCTGAGGGACTGCTGCGGGGGCGCCGCCTGGGCTTCCGGGCTGGTGTCGACGGTCATCGGACCGGGCTCTCCTTAGCGAGGGGACGACCGGGCACGGCGGCACGCCGGACCGGTCGAAGAGGAGGAATGGAGGGAGGTGGTCTGGCCATCCGTCCAGACGGGGGAACAGTAACGGTCCGTCAGCACGGCCCGCCCGGAGAGCCGAGGGGCATTACCTCGATGCAGTGATCTTGTTTCGGGCCCGGTTTACCGGTGCGCCCGCCGGGTTTCCGCCATCCGTCGCGGAGGGGGGACGGCATGCGGGCCGGTGGGGGCCGCGGGCCGGTGTCGCGCCCCGATCGGACGGCATGCGTTCCGGCCACGTCGATGCCGGTGACCCCGTCTTGACAAGCCTCCCCTGCCGTCACACAAGTCAACACGGGCCGTCAACCCGGGCTCCCCGGAACCCCGGTACTCCCCGTCACATCTCTCCCACTCGGACAACTCCCCTTATCGGCTAGGGAGTTCATGGAACGATGACCGCCAGGGGGCCCCGTGGTCACGGGGGACGGGGAACGGGGGGACACATGGGGAAGCGACACGCCCGGGAACGGGGGGCGCGGTGAGCGCGCTCCGGGATCCGCACGCGGAGGGGGCGCCGGACCGCCGGTACGCCAACGCGGACCTGCTCCCCGCCGGGACCGGCGAGTTCCGCTGGCGCTGGTGGGACTTCGCGGCCGTCTGGGTCTGCGTGTCCTGGACGCTGGCCGCCCTGATGCTCTCCGGGATGCCGGGGGCGGACCGGTTCACCTGGCCGCAGACACTGCTGATCTGCTGCCTCGCCCAGCTCCTCGTGCTGCTGCCGTCCTTCCTGGTGGAACACGCCGGGGACCGGTACGGGGTGCCGTTCGCGGTCTTCGCGCGCAGCGCCTTCGGCATCCGGGGGGCCGCGCTGCCGGCGCTGCTGCGCTTCGCCTCGGCGTGCGTGTGGTTCGGCTTCCAGGCCGATCTCGGCGTCCAGGGGATCGTCCTGCTGACCGGGGACCCGGGGCCGTCCGACGCCTTCGGCTTCCTCGGCCCCGCCCCTCTGGTGTTCCTGGGGCTCCAGTTGTGGATCGTCACGAAGGGGCCGCGCGGGTTGCGCCGGTTCGCCGACCTCGCCGCGCCGGTACTGATCGCGGGTCTGGCGGTGGCGTTCCTCTGGGTGTCCACCCACCCCCGGGGGCCGATGCTGCCCGAGCCCGCGCGGCCGGTCGGCTGGGGGGCGGACTTCTGGCTGGAGGCCGCCCCGGCGCTGGCCGCCGCGACGGCGCTGTTCGCCGCGGTCGGGCTGACCGTGCCCGACCTGGTGCACCTGGGCGCCCGCGGCCGGCGGACGGAGGACGGGCGGCCGGGCTCCCGCCTCGGCGTCGGGCTGCTGCTCCCGGTCCTGATGACGGGGATGTCGCTGTACACGATGGCGCTGATGTCCGGGTCCGGATACGCGGAGGAGGGGTACGCCGGCTCGCTCACCCTGCACGCGCTGGCCGGCATGCCCGGCGGGACCGTGGTCGCCGCCGCCATGCTGATCGTGGCCACCCTGTGCGGCAACCTCGGCCTGAACCTGGTGTCGGCCGCGTACGACCTGTCGAGCACCGCCCCGTCCCGGCTCGGCTTCCGGGGCGCGGCGGTGGTCGCGGCCCTGGCGGGCTCGGCGGTGGCGTGGTGGGCGCGGAGCAGCAGCGACTACCAGGTGCTGGTCTGGGCGGACCTGGCCGAGGGCTTCTTCGGCACGGTCTCCGGCATCCTCGTCGCGGAGTACTGGATCGTCCGCGGGACTCGGCTGCGGCCGGCCGACCTGTACCGGCGCGGGGGGCCGTTCTGGTACGCGGGCGGCTGGAACTGGCGGGCCGTCGTCTCCTTCCTCGTGGGCGGGGTGCTGGCGGTGGGCGGCTCGTCCGGCGAGAACAGCGGCCTGGGCGCGAACGGTCCGGCGCTCCCCTTCCTCTCGGCGCTCGACGACTTCGGGTGGCTCGCGGGACTGGTGGCCGCGGGCGGGCTGTACACGGCGCTCACCCGGTGGGCGCGCCGCGCCGGACCGGCGGGCGACTGACGCCGGTCCGGGCAGGTGCGCGGGCCGGCCGCGCGGGACTGCGCCCGCGGGGGTTCCCCGCCGCCGGCCGCGCCCGGGGCCGGGGCGCCCCGCGGGGTGCCCCGGCCGCCGTCGCCGGCCCGACTACGATGAGGCCGGTCGCGGCATCGGGGTCCGGTCCGCGCGGACCGGGATCGGCGGAGAGGACGGGGACGCATGCGTCGGCTCGGGGAGCTGGAAGCGGAGATCATGGACCGCTTCTGGCGGTGGGGACGCCCCGCCACCGTGCGCGAGGTCGTCGACGACATCAACCGCCACCGCGCCGTCGCCTACACCACGGTGACCACGGTCACCGGCATTCTCTTCCACAAGGGGCACCTCACCCGCACCCGCGAGGGGCGGATCTGGCTCTACCGCGCCGCCGCCACCCGCGAGGCGTACGCCGCCGCGCTCATGGAGGACGGCCTCGGCGCCAGCGAGGACAGGACGGCCGCGCTCGCCCGCTTCGTGGAGAACCTCGACACCGACGGACTCGACGCGCTGCGCGCCGCGCTCCGCGAGGCCGAGCGGCGGACCGACGGGTGAACGCGGCCCCCGCGCTGCTCGGCTACGCGGCCCTGGTGGGCGTCACCGCCCCGCGGGTCCTGCTGCGCAGCGCCTGGCCCCACCGGGCGCCCGCGCTCGGGGTGACCGTGTGGCTCGCCCTCACCGTCACCTTCGTCCTGGCGGTCGCGCTCGCCGCCGCGCAACTCGCCTCCCCCACCGAGCACCTGCACGCGGGGCTCGTGGGCCTGCTGCACGCCTGCGGGGTCGGCTCCGGTCCGGCCGCACCGGACCCCGGCACCGCCGACCGCCTCGCCGTCGCCCTGCCGGCCGCCGTCCTCGGCGCTTGGGCGGGGGCCGTCGCCCGCCGGCTGCTCCGGGCCGGACGGGACCGCGCCCGCCACCGGGCCCGGCTCGACCTGGTGGGCGTCCGCTGCCCCCGGCTGCGGGTCACCGTCCTGCCGCACGCCACGCCGGGCGCGTACTGCCTGCCGGGGCTGCGCGCCCGGGTCGTCGTCAGCGACGCCGCCGTCCGGCTGCTGAGCGCCCGTCAGCTCGACGCGGTCGTCGAGCACGAGCGGGCCCACGTCGCCGGCCGCCACCACCTGCCGCTCGCCGCGGCCGAGGGCTTCGCGGCGCTGTTCCGCCGGCTGCCGCTCGCCCGGCACGTCCGCGACCAGGTCGCCCTGCTCCTGGAGATGACCGCCGACGACCGGGCGCTGCGCCGCCACCCGGACGCGGTGCTCGCCACCGCGATGTACGAACTGGCCGCGGGCCGGACGCCGCGGGGTGCCTTCGGGGCGGCGGGGCCGTCCCCGGCGGTGCTCCGGATGAGGCGCATCCTCGGCCCCCGCCCGGCCCCGCACCCCGCCCTGCGCTCCGCCCTCGCCTCCGCGGCCGTCACCGCGCCCTTCCTCCCCCTGCTCGTCGCCTGCCCGCCGGGGGTCTAGCCGGTGTCCGCTAGCGGCCGAGCCGGGCGTCCAGCCACTGGAGGACCTCGGGGGTGACCGGGTCGGTGATGTCCGCGAACTCCTCGTGCTTCTTGAGGAACTTGGCGACGTAGGGGCACACCGGGACGATCCGCATCCCCGAGGCCCGGACGTCCGTCAGGGCCTGCTCGACGAGGATGCCCGCGAGCCCCTGCCCGGCGTAGGCCTCGTCGATCTCGGTGTGGAAGAACACCCGCCGGTCGTCGCGGTCGCGGTACGCGGTGAGACCGGCCCGCGCGCCGTCGACGAGGATCTCGTACCGGTGCCGCTCGTCGACCCTGCGGACGACGGGGGCGGGGACGGCGTTCTGCTCGCTCATGGGGGCCTCTCACGCTCGCTCGGAATCGGCTCGCCGGACGGCGCGCGTCCGGCCCGCCCACCCTACTCGGCGGTATCCGCAGGTGGGACGGAGGACTCCGGCACCGGCGCCGTACGGGGGAGGGTGCGGATCGCGGGGACGGCGAGGAGGGCCGCGGTGGCGGCGAGGCAGGCCAGGGCGGACAGGAGGAGGAAGGGGGCGGGGGCGGCCAGGGCGGTCGCGGGGCCGGCCAGGATCTGCCCCAGGGCGATGCCGGAGACCGAGCCCGCCAGTTCGTAGGCGGTGACGCGGTTGAGGACCCCGGGCGGGGTGTGGGTCTGGACGCTGGTGGCCCACATGACGGACCAGAAGGCGAGGGCGGCGCCGGCCGTGGCATGGGCCGCGAGGAGGACCGGCAGGGCGGCGTCGAGGGCCACGCTCAGCGGCAGGGCGGTGTAGAGGGTGAGCGCCGTCGCGCCCGCCGCCAGCGGGCGGGCGGGGCGCAGCCGGAGGGCGACGAGGCCGCCGAGGACCGTGCCCGCGCCGAGCGCGGAGACGGCGAGGCCGTAGGCGTCCGGGCCCAGGCGGGCGCCGATCAGGGCCGAGGCGAGGGGGACGAGGGGGCCGAAGACCAGGACGCCGTACCCGATCCAGATGAGGATCACCGACCACATCCAGGTCCGGGCGCGGAACTCCCGCCAGCCCTGGCGCAGATCGCGGCGGAGGGATCCGGCGGTGCGCGGCGCCGGGCCGGGCGCCCGGCGGGGCAGGCGGAGGAGGGCGAGGCAGAGGGCGCTCAGGAGGAAGGTGGCGGCGTCGAGGGCGTAGACCGTGCCGGCGTTCGCCACCGCGATGAGCAGGCCGGCCAGCGCGGGGCCGAGGAGGTGGGCGAGCGCGTCGGCGACCTTGAGGGTGGCGTTGGCCCGCTGCGGATCGCGGGCGACGAGCGGGACCATGCCGTTCACCCCCGGGAGGAACATCGCGACCGCCGCGCCGGCCAGCGCCGCCATCGTCACGAGGAGCCAGAACGGGGGCCGCCCGGCGAAGAACGCGACCGCCAGCACGCCCTGGGTGGCCACGCGCACGAGGTCCGCGCCGACCATCATCCGGCGGGCGCCGAAGCGGTCGGCGAGGACGCCGCCGAAGAGGACCAGGAGGACGAACGTCCCGGTCCAGACGCCGAGGACGAGCCCGACCCCGGACACCCCGTAGAGCGCGCCGACGGCGAGCGCGGCGGCCACGGGCATCATCGCGTCGCCGAGCAGCGAGACCGAACGGGCGGCGAAGTAGAGGGCGAAGCGGCGGTCCCACAGCGGGGACGGGCCCTTGCGGGGGACGGCGGGGGCGCGCTCGGTCCGCTCGCGCCCGTCCGCCGGCGGGCGGGAGGGGTCGGTCGTCGGTCGCGTGGGCGACGGGTCGGTGTTCACCCCACCGATGCTGGACCGGACCTTTCGGCCGCCCCAGTGTCCGGACCGACACGATGGGGTACTTTCGCGCCATGACGCTCCGTCCGCCGTCGCGCTCCTCCGCTCCGCACCGGGTCGTGGCGCTGGTGCGGCCGCCCCAGCCGGTCTTCACGCTGGCCTGCGCGAGCGAGGTGTTCGGGGACCACGGTCCGGCGGTACCCGTCCGGTACGCCTTCGAGGTCTGCGCCGAGGAGCCCGGGCCGGTCCGCACCGACGCCGGCTACGACCTGCTAGTCGGCCCGGGTCTCGACGCGCTGGAGCGCGCGGACACCGTGCTGGTGCCCGGCTGGACGGGACCGCCCGGGGCCGAGGTGCCGCCGGACGTGGTCGCGGCCGTGCGCCGGGCGCACGAGCGGGGGGCGCGGGTGGTGGGCCTCTGCGCGGGCGCGTTCGTGCTCGCCGCGGCGGGACTCCTCGACGGCCGGCGGGCCGCCACGCACTGGGCGCGTTCCGCCGAGCTGGCGTCCCGTTTTCCCCGGGTCCGGGTCGATCCGGCGGTGCTGTACGTGGACCACGGCGACGTGGCGACCAGCGCGGGCTCGGCGGCGGGGGTGGACCTCTGTCTGCATCTGGTGAGCGCCGACCAGGGCGCCGCGTACGCGACGCGGATCGCCCGGCGGATGGTGATGCCGCCGCACCGGGAGGGCTGCCAGCTCCAGTACGCCGAGCTGCCCGCGGCCGTGCCGGTCAACGACTCGCTGGCGCCGCTCCTGGAGTGGCTGGGCGAGCGGCTCCACGAGCCGGTCGGCGTCGGCGACATGGCGGCGCGCTCGGGGGTGTCGGCGCGGACGCTGACCCGGCGCTTCACCGAGCAGCTGGGCATCAGCCCGGGGCGCTGGCTGCTGGACCGGCGGATCGCGGCGGCCCGGGCCCTGCTGGAGGAGACGGACCTGCCGGTGGAGACCGTCGCCCACCGCGTCGGCCTCTCCTCCGCGGTCAACCTCCGGCGCCGTTTCCACGAGGCCCTGCGGACCACGCCGGCCGCCTACCGGCGCGCCTTCCGCGCGGGGCGGGCGGCCGGGTAGGGGCGGCCGGCGGCCGGAGGGCTCAGTCCTGGTCGGCGACGAAGGAGGCCATCCAGGTCAGGGCGGAGTTCCAGTTGACGGTCAGCTCGTTGGTGGACCAGGACTGGATGTCGTCGATGTAGCAGAACTGGCCGACGCAGCCCTGGAGTTTCGCCTGTGCGAGCGGGTCCTGGATGCTGGAGTTCGGGCCGCCGGAGAGCGAGCCGGCGGGCGGCGGGGGCAGCGCGGGGTCGAGCTGGCGGGCGTACCAGCGGCTGTGCTGGTTGTGGGCGGCCACCTCGCCGTAGCCGGTGACGTAGGAGAGGTTCAGGGCGTTGCGGCCGAGGACGTAGTCCATGCTCTGGACGGCCCCGTCGCGGTAGGCGGCGTTTCCGGTGAGGTCGTACGCGGTGGCGAGGACGACGGCGTTGTTGAGGATCTGGTGGGTGGAGCCCCAGTCGTACTTCTGGCCCTCGGGGGCGTACGGCATGCCGTAGGGGTGGGCCTTCAGGGTGGCGAGGTAGCGGTCGGCGCCGGCCCGGACCGAGCGGCGGACCCGGTCGCGGCCGGGGAGGCGGCTGGGGACGGTGGCGAGGTCGAGGCGGGCGGGGACGGCCGTGCTCGCCCAGTCGAAGCCGACGGCTCCGAAGACGTCGGCGGTGTGGAGCGGCGAGGTGAGGACGTGCTCCTCGAACTCCTTGGCGCCGGTGGTGAGGTAGAGCTCGGCGGCGGCCCAGTAGAACTCGTCGGCGACGTTCCGGTCGGGGTAGGCGCCGCCGCCGACGCCGTCGCTCTCGGAGGCGAGGACGTCGGGGTGGGCGAGGGCGGCGGCCCAGGCCTTGCGGGCGGCGGCGAGCGCGGTGGCGGCGAAGGCGGGGTCGTACTCCTCGTACAGGCGGGCCGCCTGGGCGGCGGTCGCGGCGAGGTTGAGGGTGGCGGCGGTGGTCGGCGGGTGGAGTTCGCGCTTCTGGGGGTCGTCGGAGGGCAGCAGCGGCAGGCCGGTCCACTGCTCGTCGTGGATCTTGTGGTGGGCCATGCCGGCGAGGGGCTCGCCGTCGGGGACCTGCATCTTCAGGAGGAAGTCCAGCTCCCAGCGGGCCTCGTCGAGGATGTCGGGGACGCCGTTGCCGCTCTCGGGGAGGGCGAGGGTGCCGTCGCCGAGGGCCTCGGGGCTGCCGGTGCGGGCGTGCAGGGCGCGTTCGTGGGTGGAGAGCAGCTGCCAGACGGAGATGCCGCCGTTGACGACGTACTTGCCGTGGTCGCCGGCGTCGTACCAGCCGCCGGAGACGTCGAGGGCGTAGTCGCAGACGCCCGGCTGGCAGGGCACCCGGGTGTCGCCCTGGTTGGGGGCGGCGCCGGCGTGGCCGGCGGCGCGGCCGTAGCCGGGGCGGAGGTCGTCGCGGATGGGGGTGCCGCTGCGCTGGGTGTAGTAGAACTTCGCGGCGTCCAGGCGCAGTCGCTCGTAGGCGGCGGTGCCGATGTCGAAGGGGCGGCTGGTCTCGCCGTCGGCGACGAGGGTGAGGTCCGTGCCGGGCCTGCGGTGGCCGCCGAAGTCGATCGTGTGGACGTTCTGCCCGGAGGAGGGGTCGACGCCGCGCGGGACGGTCCGGCCGCGGGCGACGACGGCGCCCCGGGCGTCCTTGAGCTGCCAGGGCAGCGGGGTGACGGCCTCGGTGACGAGGGTGGCGTTCTTCGGTCCGCGGGGCAGGTAGGCGACCTGGTTGACGCGGACGCGGGGCCCGGTGTCGGGCTCGTACTTCTCCGGCTCCACCCCGCCGAGGAGGGACACGTCGTCGAGGCAGAACCGCCAGGGGTCGGCGGCGCCGCCGAGCTGGAAGGCGACCTGGCCCTGGGTGGTGTCCACCGGGGAGGCGAAGGTGTACGCGTAGGTGTCGCCGGAGACGCTGAGCTGGGGCACGACCTCGTGGTACGCGTCGTACGGGGCGACCTGGAGGCCGACGACGGCGCGGACGGAGTGGCCCGCCGGGGTGCCGGTCGCGCGGAAGGAGATGCGGTACGACTCGCCCTTGACCAGCGTGAGGTCGTTCTGGCCGACCGCCGCGTCCCAGCGGTTCGCGGTGCCCCCGGGCACGTCGGCGCAGAGTCCGCCGCCGTCGGGCCCGGCGGTGACGCCGCTGGTCCACCAGGACTCGGTGCCGGCGTCGAAGCCGCCGTTCCTCACCTGTTCCACCTCGTCCGCGCCGGCGGTCCCCGCGGGCAGCGCGGTGAGGCCCGCCGCCAGCAGGGCCGTCAGGGAGAGCAGGGCGGTTCTGCGTCGGTTCACGTCCGGGCTCCTCGGGGGGTCGGGGGAGCACACCATCGGTGGGAGCGCTCCCAAGCGGGCGGTGGACATCCTTGTGGTCCGGACGCCGGGCCGTCAACGGCTCGGACGGGACCGGACCGACGCGGCCCGGATACGGCCAATCGGAGAGACGGGCTCCGGTCGCGGGGCGGCCGACGGCCGAAAGGCGTGCGCCGCCTGGGGTTCCGCGGCATCGCCGGCGGCCGCTGTCGCACAGGCATCGCACGGGTGTCACGGACTCGTCACACCACCGTCGCCGCCCCATCGAACTGGCGTCCCACGGCGTGGCCGGAAACCATGCGTTCCAACGTCCCTCCCCCGGACCGCCGTTGATCACACCCCGGTGACCTCACATACTGCGCTGACCGGCAGCGGGCGCCTCTCGCGCCGCTGGCCGGATTCGACCACTCGACCTCATCCCAAGCTCCTGGGGGAGACTTGCGCGCACACGTGCAGAAAGCACGCGTCCTCACGATCGCGGCGGCCACCTCGGTGGCCCTGCTGGCGGGCATGACCGGCCCGGCCACCGCGAGCGCGGCGGACACCCCGCACACCGCCCGCCCGGCGAAGGACCGGAAGGACGCGAAGGGCCCGAAGGCCCCCGGCGCGCCGGAGGTCCGGCGCACCGGCGCCGACCTGCGGATCCCGCTCGTCACCGGCGACCACGTGGTGGTGGACGCCGCGGGCCGCATGGTCCGCTTCGAGGCCGCCGCGGGCCGCGAACACATACCCGTCGAGGTGCGCCGCACCGGCGACCGCACCCTGGTGGTGCCCGGCGACGCCCAGCGCCTGATCGCCGAGGACCGGCTGGACGAACGGCTCTTCGACCTCTCCGTCCTCACCGATCCGCGCCTGCGCGCCGCCCACCGCGCGGGGCTCAAGCTGATCGTCCGGTACGAGGGCGGGGCCGCCGCCGCGCGGGCCGGGGTCCGGGCGGCCGGGGACACCGAGGTCCTGCGGACCTTCCCCGCGCTCGGCGCCGAGGCGCTCCTCGCCTCCCCGGACGACCTGGCCCGGCTCTGGGAGGCGCTGACCGACCGCCGGCGGGACGGTGCCCGGGCCGCCGCCTCCGGCATCGGCAAGGTGTGGCTGGACGGGGTGCGCGGCGCACGCCTGGACCGCGGCGTCCCGCAGATCGGCGCCGACAAGGCGTGGCGGGCGGGCTACGACGGCACCGGCGTGAAGATCGCCGTCCTCGACACCGGCGTCGACCGGACCCACGACGACCTGAGGACCCGGGTCGTCGCGGAGAAGAACTTCTCCTCCTCCCCCGACGCGGTGGACCGCGTCGGCCACGGCACCCACGTCGCGTCCATCGCCGCCGGCACCGGCGCCAGGTCCGGCGGCCGGTACAAGGGAGTGGCCCCCGGCGCCGAGGTGATCAGCGGAAAGGTCCTCGACGACGAGGGCTACGGCGACGACTCGGCCGTCCTCGCGGGCATCGAGTGGGCGGCGGCCGAGGGCGCCGACATCGTCAACCTCAGCCTCGGCAGCGCCGACAGCCCCGGCGTCGACCCGCTGGAGGCGGCGATCGACCGGCTCTCCGCCGAGAAGGGGATCCTCTTCGCCGTCGCCGCGGGCAACGAGGGCGAGGCCGGCCCCTCGACGGTCGGCTCGCCCGGCAGCGCGGACGCCGCGCTGACCGTCGGCGCCGTCGACCACGAGGACCGGCTCGCGCCCTTCTCCAGCACCGGCCCCCGCGTCGGCGACGGGGCCGTCAAGCCGGACGTGACCGCCCCCGGCGTCGCCGTCACGGCGGCGGCCGCCGCCGGCAGCGCGATCGACACGCGCCCCGGCACCCCGCATCCGGCGCCCGGCTACCTCCGGCTCGACGGCACCTCCATGGCCACCCCGCACGTGGCCGGAGCGGCGGCGATCCTCAAGCAGCGGCACCCGCAGTGGAAGGCCGCCGAGCTCAAGGGCGCGCTGACCGGGTCGACGAAGGGCGGCGACGGCCTCACCGCCTTCCAGCAGGGCACGGGCCGGATCCAGGTCGACCGGGCGCTGGAGCAGACCGTCGTCGCCGAGTCCGGATCGCTGAACTTCGGCACCGCGCGCTGGCCGCACGCCGACGACGAGCCGGTCACCCGGCAGCTCGTCTACCGCAACCTCGGCACGGCCGACGTCACCCTCGACCTGTCGGTGGCCGGGCTCGACCCGGCGGGCAAGCCCGCCCCCGAGGGCTTCTTCGCGCTCGGCTCCCCCCGGGTGACCGTGCCCGCCGGCGGGACCGCGTCGGTCGACCTCGTCGCCGACACCCGGATCGGCGAGGCCGACGGCACCTACTCCGGTTACGTCACCGCCACCGGGGCGGGCGGATCCGTCCGCGCCGCCGCCGTGGCCGTGCGGGAGGCGGAGTCGTACGACCTCACGGTCAGGACGCTCGGCCGCGACGGCGCCGACGCCCGGAACTTCGCCAACACGCTGATCGGCGTCGCCGGGCCGGCCGCCGGCTTCCAGGCGCGCGTCGACAACGAGCCGGGCAGCCACACGCTCCGGGTGCCCAAGGGCTCGTACACGCTCAACACGGCCGTCTACGAGGACCCTTCGGACTACACGAAGGGCACCGACTGGATCGCCCGGCCGAAGCTGGACGTCTCCGCCGACACGGAGGTCACCGTCGACGCGCGCACGACGCGGCCCGTGGAGCTGACCGTGCCGGGGAACGACCGGGCGGACTACGCGGGCGCGTACTACGAGGTCGACACCGAGATCGGGCGGGTCGGCAACGGCTGGGTCCTGCGCGACCTCACCGGCTTCCGCACCGCCCACCAGGGGCCGGCCGTCACCGACGGCTCGCTGCTGCAGACCTGGGACGCCCACTTCCTCGACGACGCCGCCGGCAGCCAGTACTCGGTGGCCTTCGGCGGCCGGACGGACCGGATCGCGACCGGCTACCGCCGCCACGTGGAGGCCGGCGAACTGGCCACGCTGGAGGTCGGCCTGGGCTCCTCCGCCGCCGGCAAGACCGCGCTGGCCTCTCCCTACGCGCACCTGCCGGGGGCGCCGGAGGGCAACGGCTTCTCCGCGCCGCAGGCGACGCCGGGGACGCGCACCTTCCACGTGTCGACGGCCGACGGCGTGTCGTGGCTGACCCGCTTCAACCAGCTCGGCGCCCCCGACGAGTGGGGCTACCCGGCCTTCGAGGGCAGCCTGGAGATGCTCCGGCCGAAGCGGTACGAGGCGGGCCGGACGTACCACGAGCGGTTCAACGCCGGCGTGTTCGGGCCGCTCCTGGGCGAGGGCATGGGCGTCTTCCGCACCGCGCCCGATCCGGCGACGGGCGAGCAGCACCTCGTCGGGGCCGTGCCGCTGCTGGCCGACGGCGCGGGCCACGCGGGCTCCTCGCCGTTCTCGTCGGCGACGTCGACGCTGTACCGCGACGGCGTGCGGATCGCGGCGAACGAGGACCCGCTGAGCGGCACGGAGCCGTTCGCGGTCGACGGCGCCGAGGCGGAGTACCGGCTGGTGACCTCGGCGGAGCGGCCCGCCGGCGTCGCCGGGGTGTCGACCCGGATCGACACCTCCTTCACGTTCCGCTCGAAGGAGGTCGCGGCCACCACGGCGCTGCCGGTGTCCACGGTCCGCTTCGCCGCCCCGGTCGACCTGGCCACCAGCGCCCCCGCGGGCGCCTGGGTGTCGGTGCCGGTGACGGTGCAGGGGTCGGCGGCCGGCCGGAACCTCGGGTCGCTGACGGTGAAGGTCAGTTACGACGGGGGCGGGACCTGGCGGTCCGTGCCGGTGGTCGGCGGCCGGGTGGTCGTGAAGAACCCGGCGAAGGGCGGCGGGATCTCGCTCTCCGCCGAGGTCGCGGACCGGCAGGGCAACACCTCGACGCTCTCCGTCCGCAACGCGTGGACCGGGAGGTGATTCCCGGCCGCTGAGCGCGCGCCGGCCGGACCGGCGTCACCGCGTGGGGCGGTGGCGCCGGTCCGGCGTGCCGGGCGGCCGGTCCGGTTCAGCGGGCGTTGCGGCGGGGGCGGAGCGGGGTGGTGGGGAGTTCGGGGGCCGGGAGCCGGTCGCCGGGGTAGCCGGTGACGGCGCCGAAGCGGTCGGAGCCGGCGGCCCAGTCCTCGCGGGCCTGCCGGATCTCGGCGTCCGTGCGGGCGATGAAGTTCCACCACATGACGATCTCCTCCCCGAAGGGCGGGCCGCCGAGGAGGACCGCGCGGGCCCGGCCCGAGGAGGTGTTGACGAGGGTGAGGGAGGCGCGGCCGGGGGCGGTGTAGCCGAGTTCGGCGGGCCGGAGCGGGGTGCCGTCCAGGGTGACGTCGCCCTCGTCGACGAGGAGGCCGTGCTCGAACTCCGGGTCGACGGCGAGGGTCACGGTGGCGCCGGGGTCGAGGAGGAGTTCGGCGCCGAGGAGGGGGGTGAAGGTCTCCACCGGGGAGGTGTCGCCGGCCAGGGTGCCGAGGAAGACGCGGAGTTCGGCGCCGTCGACGCGCACCGGGGCGGGTGCGTGGTGGGCGAAGGCGCGCGGGGTGTCGCGGTGGGCGTCGGGGAGGGCGACCCAGAGCTGGACGCCGTGCAGGACGGTGGTGTCGGGGGTGGAGACCTCGGAGTGGGCGATGCCGTGACCGCCGGTCATGAGGTTGATCTCGCCGGGGCGGACGGCGGCGTGGCTGCCGAGGCTGTCGCGGTGCTCGATCTCCCCGCTGAAGAGCCAGCTCACGGTCTGGAGCCCGATGTGGGGGTGCGGGGCGACGTCCATGCCGCCGGAGGCGGCGACCGGGTCGGGGCCGTAGTGGTCGGCGAAGCACCACGCGCCGATCAGGGTGCGGGCCCGCTGCGGCAGCGTGCGCCGTACGGTCATGGCGCGGGGGCCGCCCAGCGGCACGTCCCGGGGCGTGAGGATCTCGACCTTCGTGTCGCCCATCTCCGACCCCTCCTCGCTTTAGTTTCAGATTCAACCATTGTGGGCGACGCCCCGCGCCTCCGCAAGTCCATGATCCACCGGACCCCGCCGCCGCCCCTCCCCGGCCCCGCCGTGCCTCCCGGCCCTGCCCGGACGACCTCCACCGGAAGGCCGCGCGGATCGCGCGCTCCAGGCCGGGCACGGGGGCGGACGGGGTCAGGAACCGCCCTCGCGGCGGCGGACCATCTCGGTGATCCAGACCGGGGCGTAGGGCGAGGTGCAGCCCCTGGGGGTCGGACGGTCCTTGAGGACCCCCAGGCGCTCGCCGATGGCCAGGGCCCTGGCGCGGTGGGCGGGATGCTCGATGCCGACCTGGGCCAGGCAGTGGTTCATCGCCCACTGGAGCCGGTCGGGGGCGTCCTTCATCTCCCGCTCGACGGTGTCGAGGAGGGCGTCGAGGTCGAGCCCGTCGGGCCGCTTCGCGACCCGCTCGACGGTGAGCGCCCAGCCGGCGCTCGCGACGACGGGGTCGGGGTCCGCGAGCCACCGCCGGCGCAGTTCTTCGGCGTGGGGGCTCTTCTTCACCACGTGGTTCAGGAGCCAGTCGTGGGCCTTGGGAACGCGGGCCTCGCGCAGCATGGCGTCGAGTTCGTCCCGGCCGAACTCCCTGGGGCGGCAGACGAGGGTGGCGAGGAGCCGGGCGGCGGTGTCGCCGGTCGCCCACAGCTCGCGGGCGAGTCCGTGCCGCGTCCTCAGCCGCTTGGCGATCGCGCGCAGCGCGGCGAGGTTCACCCCGTGGTCGTCTCCGTGCCGTTCGTTGACCTCGCGCGCCCGGGGGTCCTCCAGCGCGGCCAGCTCGGCCAGCACCTCGTCCACCGTCACGCCGGTCTCCCCGGCCGCCGTCCCGGCCATCGCTCCTCCTGCCGCTCGCGTACGGCCCCAGCCTACGGGCGCGGCGGTTCCGGGCGGCCGGGACGGGTGCCGGGGCGGCCGGCGGGTAGACGCCGTACGAAGGCGTCCGGGCGCGGAGCCCGGACGGGAGGCCGGATCGGGAAGGTAGCGAGGACGATGCGCGGACGCACCGGAGGACGGGCGGCGGACCCGGGCACGGGCTGCCGGCGCAGGCTCACGGACGCGGAGTTCAGGGTCCTGATACGGGAGGCCAGGGCCGAGGCGCGGCGCGGCTTCCTGGGCCGGCCGCCCCCCGGCGAGACCGACTTCTCCCTTCGCACGCAGCACGCCGAGTTCGGCGCGGCCGCCCATTGAAGGCGGGCCGCGGGCGGCAGGGGCGCGGGCGGTGCGATCGGGTGAAGCCGGTGTGCCGGGCGGCCCCGCGTCTCGGGGCCGTACCGCCCGCGGGGGCAGGGTGGGCCCATGACGGCAGCCGGACCACGGACGAGAACGCTCCGCCGCGCGGTCTGCGCCCTGCCGGCCGTGCTCCTGCTGTGCGGCTGCGGGGCGTCCGCGGCGCGCGAGGACGGCGCGACCGACGCCGGCCGGCGGTTCGCGGCCGCGGTGTCGGCCGGCGACTACCGGACCGGCTGCGAGCTGCTCGCCCCCGAGACCCGCGAACAGATCGAGGAGGACGCCCAGGGCCCGTGCGGGCCGGGGCTGCGGGAGGCGGGGCTGCCGCCGGCCGGCGCACCGCGCGGGGTCGACGTCTACGGCCGCGAGGCGCTGCTGCGGATGACCGCGGACACGCTCTTCCTGTCGCAGTTCGACGACGGCTGGCTGGTCACGGCCGCCGGCTGCGAGGAGGACTCCGGCGACGAGCCGTACCGCTGCTCGGTGCAGGGGGGCTGACGGGATGCGGATCCTCTTCCTCGGCTGCGTGGTGACCGTCCTGGGCGGGCTCGCCTACTTCACGGTGATCGGGGCGATGCACCGGTGACCGCCGGCCGCGCCGGTTTCTGGCGCTCCAACAGCCTCACCCTCGTCTTCGCCGGGGCCTTCCTCGTCGTGCTCGCCGCCCAGGCCGTCGCCGGGCGCGCCGAGTTCAACGAGCAGCTGGCCGTCGCCGGGCTCCAGCAGATCGGCTTCGGCGCGTACCTGACCTCCTCGGACTTCGCCGTCGACGTCACGGAGAACTGGCAGTCGGAGTTCCTCCAGTTCTTCCTGTACGTGTACGGGACCGTCTACCTCGTCCAGCGCGGCTCGCCCGAGTCGAAGCCGCTGGACCGGGCGGGGACCGAGAGCGAACGGGACCAGAAGATGGGCGACCACGCCCGCCCCGACTCCCCCTCCTGGGCGGGCACGAAGGACTGGCGGCAGGCCCTGTACGCCCACTCGCTGGGCCTGGTCATGGCCGTCTTCTTCCTGCTCTCCTGGTTCACCCAGTCGGTCTCCGGCGTCGCCGCGTACAACGGCGAGCGGCTGCGGCAGCTCCAGGCGCCGATCGACTGGGGCGCGTACCTCGCCTCCGCGGACTTCTGGAACCGCTCCCTGCAGAACTGGCAGTCGGAGCTCCTCGCCGTCTCCGCGATGGCCGTCCTCTCCGTCTACCTCCGCCAGCGAGGCTCCCCGGAGTCCAAGCCGGTGGGCTCGGCGCACCGCTCCACCGGCGTGGAGGGCTGAGCGGGGCCGGTCAGCGGGGGTCGTAACGGGCCGCGGGGGCGGCGGGTCGGGACCGGTCGCCGTCCAGGGGCAGGCGGTAGAGGGCGAAGGCGTGGTCGATGACGGGCTGGGCGACGTTCCGGACGCGGACGCCGCCCGCCGTCATGCCGTGCTCGGTGCCCAGGTGGGCGTGGCCGTGGACGGCGAGGTCGGCGCCGTGGGAGTCGATGGCCTCGGCCAGGAGGTAGCTGCCGAGGAAGGGGTAGATCTCCAGCGGTTCGCCCGCGAGGGTGTCGGGCACCGGGGAGAAGTGGGTGAGGGCGATGCGGACGGCGCAGCCGTGCTCGGCCAGTTCGCCGAGCGCGTGCCCGAGCCGCTCGGCGCTGTGCCGGGCGGTGCGGACGAAGGCCTTCATCTCGGGCTCGCCGAACTCGCCGGCGCTGCGCCCGAGGAAGCCGCCGCAGAAGCCCTTGGCCCCGGCGACGCCGACCTCGTGGCCGGCGACGGGCAGGACGGCGCTCTCGCCCTCCAGGACGTGCGCGCCGGCGTCGCGCAGCACCCGGGCGACCTCGTCCGGCGCGTCCGCGTGGTGGTCGTGGTTGCCGAGGACCGCGACGACGGGGACGCCGAGCCCCGCGATCTCGCCCGCCACCACCTCGGCCTCGGCGACGCTGCCGTGCCGGGTCAGGTCGCCGGCGAGCAGCAGCAGGTCGGCGCAGTCCGGCAGGGTCTCGAAGGCGGGCCGGAGCAGGCCGGCGCAGTCCTCGCCGAGGTGGATGTCACCGACAGCGGCGACCCGGACGACCGCCCCCCGGCCGGTGCCCTCCGTTCCGGGAAGGGTCATGTCAGCTCCTCCCCGTGGTCCGGGGCGCCGCGGCCGGCCACGGCGATCTCGGTGCGCACCGTGCAGCCGGTCAGGGTGGTGCGGGCGAGCTCCAGGATCTCCTCGCGCCGGGTGGAGTTGGGGACGGTGCCGGTCAGCAGCACGACGCCGCCGCGCCGCTCCACCCGCACGCCGAGTTCGGCCGGCCCGTCGCCGGCGAGCCGCTCCCGCAGCAGCGCGATGCGGTACTCGTCCTCGTACGGCTCCGGCCGGGGCGCCCGGTCCTCGTGCGGCTCGGGTCGTTCAGTCACGGCCGTCGGCCTCCTCTCGTGCCGTCGGGGGGTGCGGAAGGACTCCGAGGAGCCTCAGGAGGTAGAGGAAGGCGACGGCCATGGGCCGGTCGCGGGTCTCCTCGGCGACCCGGTCCCAGTCGACCCGTTCGCGCAGCCCCCGGGCGACCGGCAGCAGGGCGCCGTAGTCGCAGTGGTGCTCGGAGAGGGCGGCGAGCCGGCCGATCATGAGGTCGGTCGGGTCGATCACCGGCAGGTGCACGGAGTCGACGGGGAGGATCTGGGCGCGGTCGAGGAGCTCGCGGGTGACGGACCGGCCGGCGAGGGCGAAGATCAGGTCGATGTGCTCCCCGCCGCTGCGGGCCTTCACCAGCCAGTCCTCCGGCGGGTCGACGATCTCGATGCCGCGGTCGCGCAGCAGCTTCACGACGGTCTCGGAGTCCTCCGCGCGCAGCGCGAAGTCGGTGTCGTGCTGGAGCCGGACCGGGATGCCGTACGCGTAGGCGGCGACGCTGCCGACGAGGGCGAAGGGGCAGCCGGAGCCCTTGAGGACGGCGCCGACCTCCTTGGTGACCTCCAGGATGGCCTGGGTGTGGTCGGGCGGGAGCGCGCCGGCGGCGCCTCCGCCGTCGGCGTCGTGGGCGTGGGTGTGGGCGTGGGCCGTGAGGTTCATGCCTCCTCCTCCACGGGGAGCCGCAGGGCGGTGCCGCCGGAGCGCCAGGCGCGCAGGACGGACGCGGCGAGGGCGTCCTCCAGGAAGACGGTGGCCTCGGCGCCGAAGGCGACGTCGGGGGCGAGGCCGGGTTCCTCGGCGAGCAGTCCGCCGACGACCTCGCGCCGGATCAGCTGCTCGTGGACGGCGTCGGCCTCCACGTGCTCGTCGTAGTAGCGGGCGGCCTCCTCCGCGCCACACCGGCGCAGGGCGGCCGCGTGCCAGGACGCGGTGGGCGACGAGCCGATCTCCAGGGCGGCGAAGTGGCCGGCGAGGGCGCCCCTGCGGGCGCGGTGCAGCCCGAAGAGGGACATCACGTTGGCCGTCGCGAGGGCGGGCGCCCCGATGGCCGACAGGTGGCGGCCGTACCCGGGATCGAGCCCGAGGGCGCTCATCAGGTCCGCGTAGAGCCGCGCGTGCACGCGCTCCTCCCGGCCGCAGCCGAACTCGTCGTACAGCACGGTCACCATGCCCGCCTTGGCCCGCCCGTGCAGCCGGGGCAGCATCCAGGCCTGCGGATCGGACTCCCGCAGCTGCTGGACCGAGCGCAGGACCGCGTACTCCCGCAGCTGCTCCGGGGTGCCGTGGCGCAGCAGGTGGCGGGAGACGCCGCGGCCGTCGGGCGGCTCGGTCAGGAGGCCGTCGAAGACCTCGTCGGGCGTCGCGGGCCCGGGGCACGCCTCCCGCAGCGCACCCTCGAAGCGTTCCTCCAGGAGGGCCCGCAGGCGCAGCAGGTCCGGGTCCCACTCGGCGGTGTCGGGCACGCCGGCGAAGCCGCGGTAGTGGAGCTCGTAGCAGAGGTGCAGGGCCAGCTGGAGGTCCTCGCCGTACGGATCGGCCGCCGCGGCGGCGCGGGCCCCGGGCAGCGCGCCGGGCCGTCCGCGCAGCCGCCCGGAGACGGCCGCCGACAGCTCGCCGCGGGCCGGGGGCAGAGCGGGTGCCCGGGCCTCGGCGGGATGCGGGGCGGTGATCGTCATGGCGGGTCCTCCTCGGGATGCGGGGGGGGGCGGGGGCGGGGACGGGGTGGGCAGGGGGCTTGGTGTCGGGCGTCGGGCGTCGGGCGGGTGTCAGGCGGGCGGCGGCGCGGGCCGGGGTGGGCCGGTTCGGTCGGGTCGGTCGGGTCCTTCCGGTCCGTCGGCCCGGCCGGGCCGGGCGGCCCGGACGCGGCGGCGGTGGCTGGTGTCGCAGAACGGGTCGAGCAGGCTGCGGCGGCAGCGGCAGAGCGCGACGACGGGCCGCTGGCTGCGGCGCACGGTCCCGTCGGCGAGCACGATCTCCACGGGGCCGTCGACCAGCAGCGGGCCCTCCGCGAGCGGGGTGACGCGGACGACCGGCGCCCCGCGGCGGGGGGCCGGAGCCGGTGCGGGTGCGGGTGCGGCGGGGGCCGGACGCTCCGGCCGGCCGGCCGGCTCCGCGGCCGCCGGCCGGGGAGCCTTCTCTGACACGGGTTCCACGGCACACCTCCGGAGGCGGAAGCGCGGGACGGGGCCGTGAGGGCCGCCGGTCCCGCGGGACGGATGCCTTGGCGCCTGCCCGCTCCCGGCCCCGCCATGCCCGCGGGCGGGGCGCCGGGCGGGGCCGGGCCTCAGCTCGGGGGCCGGGCCAGCGGTCCCGCGTCGAGCCGGCGCAGCAGGGCGCGGGCGTCGTCGTGGACGAGGACCGCGCCGGCGTCCTCCAGCTCGCGGCGGGTGGCGCCGCCGGTGAGGAGCCCGACGCAGGGCACTCCGGCGCGTCCCGCGGCCTCGACGTCCCAGACGGTGTCGCCGACGAAGACGGCGTCCTCCGGTGCGGCGCGCACCTTGTCGAGGGCGGCCCGCACCAGGTCGGGGGCGGGTTTGGTGGCGGCCACGTCGGCGCTGGAGGTGACCGCGTCGATGACGTCGTCGGCGTCGAGCCGGGCGCGTACGGCCGCGACCTCCTCGTCCGACGCGGAGCTGGCCAGCACGATCCGCCAGCCCCGGGCGGCGGTGGCCCGCAGCAGTTCCGCGGCGCCCTCGAACGGGGTGAGGGTGTCGAACCAGGTGGCGTAGAGGGTGCCGTGGGCGCCGGAGATCGCGTCGTCCTCATCGGCCCGCCGTTCCGCGCCCAGCACGGCGTCGAGGAGCCGGTCGGCGCCCATGCCGACGGCCCGGTGGATGCGGGCCATCGGCACGGTGTGGCCGTGCTGCCGCAGGGCCAGCCACCAGGTGAGGGTGTGCAGGTAGGTGGTGTCGACGAGGGTGCCGTCGACGTCGAACAGGGCGGCGCCGCGGGTCCGCGGCGCCGGGTGCGGGGTCATCGCGCCTCCCGGGGGCGAGGGGTGCCGCTGGGCCGGCGCGGCCGTCGTGCGCCGACAGGCTGCGGCTGCCCCGGCGGGGGTGGGTCATGCGGGGGGACATGCGGAGGCGACGCGAGGGGCGGGTCGTGCGGGAGGGGCGGCTGGGGGCGGGGTTACGGGGCGCGGGCGCGGGTAACCGCGCGCCGACAGGTGCCGCGCCGAGAGCAGGAGATGACCGAGATGGTGCACGACATGATCACGGTGGAGGCCCCGCTGCGCGAGGTCTACGACCAGTGGACGCAGTTCGAGGAGTTCCCCCGCTTCATGGAGGGGGTCGAGGAGGTGCGGCAGCTCGACGACCGGCTCTGCCACTGGCGGATCAGGATCGCGGGCGCGACCCGCGAGTTCGACACCGAGATCGTCGACCAGCTGCCCGACGAGCGGATCGCGTGGCGGACGGTCGGCGGGGACGTGAAGCAGAAGGGCGTCGTCACCTTCGAGCGGGTCGACGACGCGCACACGCGCGTGCGCCTGTCCATGGAGGTGGAGGCCTCGGGCGTCGCGGAGCGGGCGGCGAAGGCGATGGGGGTGGTGGAGAACCGCATCGAGGGCGACCTGCACCGCTTCAAGCACTTCATCGAGGAGCGGGACCGGGCGACCGGCGGGTGGCGCGGCCGGATCCGTCCCGCCGACAGCCCCGGCGGCACCGCCCCCGCGGACCCGGCCGCGCCGGACGACCTCCCGCCCCCGGCCCCCGGCACGGGACCGCCCTACCCGGGACCCGTGTAGTCGTGGACGGCACCGACACCGGCACCGGTCCGGGCGGGGGTCCGGGCACCGGCAGCGGCACCGGTCCGGGCAGCGGTTCGGGCACAGACACCAGCGCCGGCATCGGCGGCGGCGCGGGCACCGGGCCGGGCGCGGGCACCGGCGGCTCCGGGGCCCGTGCAGGTTTCCGGCTTCTCGACGTCACCCTGCACACGGAGGAGTCAGGACGGATCGCGGTGGAGCTGGGGAGCGGGACGGAGAACAGCGAACCGCTGGTGCTCGCGGAGGGCACGGTGGTGAGCGTGGGGCTGACCTTCCTGCTGGGCGCGGCGGTCGACGGGCTCGTCTTCGAGGAGGAGTGGGCCCGGGACGGGCTGGCCCCGGAAGCCACCACGCGGACCCCGCTCGGCGGCTTCCGGAACGGCGGCCCGTACGAGGTGTGGCTCCCCCCGCGGCGGATGCCGGTGGGCCGGGCGCACTGCGGCCTCTACGGGGTCGCCTGGCGGCTGACCGACGGTCACGGGCGTGAGCTGGCGCGCGAGCGGCACCACGTCCGTCTGATCCATCTGACCGGGACGCCGGAACCGCGCCCGGTGGTCGGACCCTGAGCCGGACGGCCGCCTCGGATGCGGACGGGGCGGCCGGGGTGGAGGATCGACGGGACGGCGGCGCCGGCCGGACCGCGCGGCCGCGCCTCCCGCCCCGTGGAGAGGACCCGCGCCCATGGAACCGAGCGACCCGCCCCCCTCCGGCCGCCCCGGCGGCGGGCGGTACGGCGAGGACGTCTTCCCGCCCGGGCGGCCGGGCGAGGGCGAACGGATCGACTACGGCGCCCTCGCCTACGACGACCTGACCCTGGCGCGGCTGACGGCGCTCGGTGCCGGTCCCGGCTGGCGCTGCCTCGACGTGGGGGCCGGCACGGGCACCGTCTCCCGCCGGCTCCTGGAGGAGGTGGGGGTGGAGTCCGTGCTGGCGGTCGACCGCGACGTGCGGTTCCTCGCCGCGCGCCGGGTGCCGGGCCTCGACCTGCTGGAGGCCGACGTCACCGCCCCGGACTTCGGCCCCGGCCGGTTCCGGCTGGTCCACGCGCGGTTCGTGCTCATGCACCTGCCCGAGCGGGAGCGCGTGGCGGCCAGGCTGGCCGAGCTGGTCGAGCCCGGCGGGGTGCTGGTGCTGAGCGACGCCGTCGACCTGACGAGCGACGTGGTGCCCGGGACGCCGTACACGCGGGCGATGCGGGCGATGTGGCGGGGCCTGCGGGACACCATCGGCACCGACGTCTCCCGGGTGCCGGCGTACCCGTCCCTGCTGCGCGCGGCGGGGCTGCGGCAGGTGGGGGCCGAGCTCCACGTGCCGCCCCTGCTGCCGGGCAGCCCGATCAGCCGGTTCTGGGCGGACACCTGGGAGCGGAGCAGGGCCGCCATGGTCGCCACGGGCCTGGTGGACGACGCCGCCCTCGACGGGGCGGTGCGCTATCTGGAGTCGGAGGAGTGCGCCGCGCTGTCGGCCGGGATGCTCACCGCGTGGGGCCGGCGCCCCGCCGTGGGCTAGCCGGAGGGCGTCGCGGTGCGCGCCCGCCGGAGCAGGTAGGCGGCGGAGGATGCGACCAGCACCAGCATGCAGGCGATGAAGACCAGGCCGGCGCCCTCCAGGCCGAGGGGGTCGGCCAGCAGGCCGACGCCGATCACCGGGATCGAGATGCCGGTGTACGCGACCACGAAGAGGGACGAGATGACCGCGGCCCGCTGGTCGGGGGGCGAGGCCGCGGCGACGGCGGAGAGCGCCGCGCGGAAGGCGAGGCCCTGCCCGACGCCGCCGACCAGGGCGGCGAGGACGATGAGGGCGAGCAGGTCCGTGGCGAGGGCGGCGGCGAGCAGGACGAGGCCGGCGAAGAGGACGGCGCAGCCCAGCGGGAGCGAGCGGGTGGGGCCGAAGCGCCCCGCGGCGACCTGTCCGGCGGTGGAGGCGAAGAAGGCGAGGGCGACGACGAGGCCGCTGACGGCGTGGTCGTCGACGTGCAGGTAGCGGGCGAGGAAGGCGGGGCTGACGGAGGTGAAGACGCCGAAGAGGGCGAAGCCGGCGAAGGAGGCGACGGCCGCCGGCACGAAGACGGCCCTCACCCGGGCCGGCAGGGCCGGTCTGCGGGGCCGTACGGCGCTGAGCGGCCGGGGCTTCGCCACCGTCTCGGGCAGCCACTGGAGGACCAGGGCCGAGACCGCGACGAGGGCCAGGTGGACGGCGAAGGGCAACAGCAGCGGCTCGGGCGCGTACTCGGCGAGGAGCCCGGCGAGCAGCGGTCCGCAGCCGAGGCCGCCCATGTTGGCGGCGGTCGCGACGAGGGTGGCGCGGGCGGCGTTGCCGGGCGGGGCGAGTTCCATGACGTAGGCGGTGGCGGCCCCGGTGAAGAGGCCCGCCGACAGGCCGGACAGCAGCCGCCCCGCGTACAGCCAGCCGAGGGCGTCGGCGCAGAGGAAGCAGACGGCGCTCGCCGCGGCGAAGGCGAGTCCCCAGCGCAGGGCGGGGCGCCTGCCGATGGTGTCGGAGGCGTTGCCGGCGAGGAGCAGCACGGCGAGGACACCGAAGGCGTACACGGCGTACACCACGGTGACGGTGAGTTCGGAGAAGCCGAACTCCTCCTGGTAGAGGGGGTAGAGCGGGGTCGGGAGCGTGGTGCCGGCCATGCACACCACGAACACCGCTCCGCCGAGCAGACACCGCAGCCACCCGCGTCGATCACCGGCCATACCGGCGAAGGTAACCCGCCGGGCCCGTCCGCCCGCGGCAGCGCGGCGGACCGGCCACACCGCCGGCCGCACGGGGGGGGCGGGGGAGCCGTGCGTACGGCCGGAGGGCGGGGCTGGGAGCCGTGCGGTCGGAGAGCGGGGGTCCTGGAACCGTACGGCCGGAGGGCGGAGAGGCATGGAGCCGTACGATCCGGAGGACGGGGCCGGGGAGCCGTACGGCCGAAGAGCGGAGGGCCCGAGAGCCGTACGGGCCGGAGGGCGGAGGGCCGGGGAGCCGTACGGCCGGAGGGGCGCGCCGGGGGCGGGCCGTCCGCCGCTCTTCCGGGCGTACGGGGCCGGGTCAGCCGCCGGGTACCCAGTAGTTGTGGACGTTCACCACGCGGGGCCGGGGCTGGTCGGCCCAGCCGAGCCCGCTCGCGACGGGCATCATCTTCTCCGCGAACGCCTCCATCTGCTCCCGGCTCGCCCAGACGTCGAAGATCTCCAGGCCGGTGTCGGTCGGCACGCACGCGTGCGAGAGGCAGCCGTCGAAGATCCCCGGGACCTCCTGGAGCTTGGCGTTGAGCTGGTCGTACTGATCCGTGCTGACTCCGCCGAGGACGGCGTGGACGAGGATCGCCATGATCCTTCCTCCTCATGAGGCGACGGTCCACCCCCCCTCCCCACCAGCACACCACGCCGGGCCGGGGACGGCACCCGCTCGGGGTGCGCGCGGCGCTCCGCGCCGGTATGCCGGGAGGTGGCCCACGGAACCCGGAACAGGAGAAGGGCGGTGATCGCCGTGGCACGCGCGGCGCTCGTCGTGATCGACATGCTCAACACGTACGAGCACGAGGACGCGGACCGGCTCGTGCCGTCCGTGACCGCGGCGCTGCCCGCGATCACGGAGCTGCTGCGGCGGGCGCGGGCCGCCGGGACCCCGGTCGTGTACGCCAACGACAACTTCGGGCAGTGGCGCTCCCACCACGGCGAGATCCTCGACCTGGCGCTCGCGGGCCGCAGGCCGGACCTGGTCGAGCCGGTCCGGCCGGACGACGACGCGCTGTTCGTCGTGAAGGCGCGCCACTCGGTCTTCTACGAGACGCCGCTCGCCTACCTGCTCCGCTCCCTCGACGTGACCGATCTCGTGCTCGTCGGCCAGGTGACCGAGCAGTGCGTGCTCTACTCCGCGCTGGACGCGCACATCCGGCACCTGCGGGTGACGGTGCCCCGGGACGCGGTCGCCCACATCCACGAGGACCTGGCGCGGGCCGCGCTGCGGATGATCGAGCGGAACATGGACGGCCGGATCGTGGACGCCGCCGACGTCGCGTTCTGACGTCCGTCCCGCCCTGCCCGGGAACCGGCCACGCCTGCGGCCGCGGCTACAGCGCGAAGCCGAGGAGGGCGACCTCCAGCGGGAGCGCGGGCCGCTCGGGGAGGGCGGGCGGTTCGTCGCCGCGGCCGGTGTGGGTGGGCCGCACCGGGCGCAGCGCCGCGAGGCCGTCGGCGGCCCAGCCGGCGCCGGTGGCGGGGAGGGAGAGGGTCATCCGCCGGCCGTCGGCCAGGGTGGTCTCCAGGGTGTTCGGGTCGTTCGTCGTCCGCATGGCACCTCGCTCGGGTCTGCACACGATGGGTCTCCGCTTCCTGGAGGGAAGGACGGGCGGACGCACCGGAAGGTTCCCCGCCCGCCCCGAACGGCGCATCGGGAGGACCGGATTCGGCGGGCCGGGTCCGGGTCCGGGTCCGGGTCCGGGTCAGACCGTCTCGGTGCCCGCTCCCGGCGTGCCGGCCCCCGGCGTGCCCGCTCCCGACGTGGCGGGTTCCGGCTCGGTCCGTTCCGCGGTCTTCGCGCGGCGGGTGAGGCGGGTGCCGATGCCGAACTGGGCGGCGGCCGCGGCGACGGCGACGGCGAGGCAGCCGATCCAGAGCGGGGCCGCGCCCCAGGTGTGGATCACCCAGCCGCCGACCAGCGGCGCCACGACGGCGGAGCCGGTCCAGGCCACCTGGTAGAGGCCCTGGTAGCGGCCGCGCAGGTGGTCCGGGGAGATGCGGGCCACGAGTGCGAAGCTGGTGGGGGTGTTGCCGATCTCGCCGAGGGTCCACACGACGATGGAGGCGCCGTAGATCCAGGCGGAGTGGCCGAAGAGGAGGACCGAGTAGCCGACGCCGATCAGGGCCGAGGACCCGGCCAGCACCCAGGACTCGGGGAAGCGCTTGTAGAGCCGGGTGAGCGGCAGCTGGACGGCGACGATGACGATGCCGTTGAGCGCGGCCACCTGGCCGAAGGTGCTGGGCGAGAAACCGTCCTGGCCCATCGCGATGGGCAGTCCGCTCTCCGACTGGAGGAGGACCGTGAGGACGAGGAACTGGGCGGCGACGAAGGCCACGAAGCTCCGGTCGCGCAGCACGGCGCCGAAGCCCTCGCCCTCCTCGCCGTCGGGGGGCGCGGTGGCCGGGGCCCGGCCCGGGACCCGGATCGCGATCATCACGGCGCCGATCAGGGTGGTGGCGCCGTTGAGCCAGAAGAGCGCGGTGTAGCCGGTGAACGAGACGAGGCCGACGGAGAGCATCGCGATGGAGTAACCGACGTTGATCGCCCAGAAGTTGAGCGAGTAGGCGCGGACCTGGTCCTTGCCGGGGATGACGTCGGCGATGAGCGCGTTGTGGGCGGGCCGGGTGGCGTTGTTGACCACGCCGACGACGAAGGCGCCGAGGAGCAGGGCCCAGGGCGAGCGGGCGTAGGCGAGGGCGATCATGCTGACCGCGGTGGCGCCGAGCGCGCCGACGAGCGTGGGCTTGTGGCCGAAGCGGTCGCCCAGGGCGCCGCCGAACGGGCCGGCGACGAGCGACCCGACGCCGATGCCCGCCACGACGGTGCCGGCGAAGGCGGCGCTGCGGTCGAGCTCCTCGGTGATGTAGAAGGCGAGGAGGGGCATCACGAACCCGCAGGCCCTGTTGATGAGTTGAGCGGTCCACAGCCACCAGAAGCCGGAGGGGAGCCCGCCGAAGGTCGCGCCGAGAGAGGACCGCGCCCTCGTCAGTGGCCGGAATCGCATGCGTTCCCCTTCGTCGTGAGACCCGTGGACGGGGTGGATGGTACGAGACCCGCGTTCCGCCGGTCCGAACACCGAATGAATACCGGCCGGAGCGGTTCCGCGAAAGGCGGGAACGCGCCACGCACCTCTCGGACACGTCGGGGGCACGTCTCGCGCAAGGCGCCGGAACCCGCCGCGTGAACCGCCCCCGTATCTCCTCTGTCGCCCGTATCTCCCCTGCCGCCCGTGTCCCCCCCGTATCTCCCGTATCCCCGGTATCCCCCGTCTCCCCCGTATGGGGTTCACCGACGGGATGGGGAAGCTTTCGGCGGAAGAGTGCCGGTGTTCTCCGCAGAGCGCTACGTTGGTCTGCGGCGCGGGTGCCGAGTTCGCCGAAACTCTTCGGAAATGACGGGGTGTCACGCAAATGACGAGGTCAGCGGGGGCTTTCGCGGCGCCCCCTCAATCTCTATGATCTTACTCGCGCACCGGCCCCATGCACTGATGTACCGCCTTTTATGAGGATCCGTCGGAACCTTCGTACCCTGACCAGGTACGGGAGACGGTCTTTGCGGATCCCGCGTTCCCCAGGCTGTTCAAGGCACTTCCGCACGGATGATCCACGATGGTTCGGAGGCGAAGAGCACGTGACGGACATGGAGCACCACCCACGGGCGGAGACCGCCGCCGCATGAATTCCCTGACCTACTCACCGCGTCTGGTGAAGGCGCTGCCCCCGGTGCACGTGAACGGGCGGACGCTGAAGGCGTACGCGATGTTCGCCGACCCGGAGCGCGCCCACGACCTGCCGGAGCCGGAGTGGCTGGAGCACCACGCGGCCACCGTCCTGAGCGGGCCGCCGGGCGGAGGGGACCACCCGGCCGGCTTCCTGATCCTGCACCACGGCGCGGAAGGAACGTATCTGCTGGTGAGCCAGTGGTACGACGCCGACATGCTCAAGCACTGGGTGCGCGGCGCGGTGACCGACGCGGAGGGGAACACGACCTTCGCCCCGCTCGCCGAGCGGGACCTGATCGCCTGCGTCTGGGAGCTGGAGGTCGTGAAGTACGAGCGCGACGCATGGGTCAACACCGTGCTCGCGCGCGGAAACACCGGCCGGGACGCACTCGACGCATATCTGGAGACGACCTTCTCGGGGTGGGTGTGAAGCACGACATCGAGGTCCGGCGGATCGAACCGGGCCATCTGGACGCGCTGCTCGCGCTGTGCGTCGAGCACGCGGCGTACGAGAAGGCGGAGTTCACGGAGAACGGCCAGGTGGAACGCTGGCGTTCGGCGTTCTTCGCGGAGCGTCCCGCGCTGCACGGCTGGGTCGCCCTGGACGACGGCCGGCCCTGTGGCTTCATGACCGTCACCACGGACTTCGCCACCTGGAGCGCGGAGCGGTTCGCCTACATGGACTGCCTGTACCTCCAGGAGCCGTACCGCGGCCTGGGGCTCGGGCGCGTCTTCCTGGAGCGGCTGCGGGAGTTCGCGGCCGCCGAGGGGTGCGGCTGGGCGGAGTGGCAGACCCCGCCGGACAACGAGACGGGCATCGGCTTCTACCGGCGCATGGGCGCCCGCGCCAAGGACAAGGTCCGCTTCTCCTACGACGTCGGGGCGGGTGGTCTCGCGTGACCCCGGAATCCCCGCGCGCGGCGCTGCCGCCGTGGTCGATCGACCCCGCCGACCGGGAGCGGCCCGCGCCGGCGCTCGGTGACCTCGTCCGCGCGGCGGCGACCGCCTGGCCGGACCGCCCGGCCCTGCACGACGGACGTCTCGGGCTGACCTTCGCGGAGCTGGAACGGCAGGCCACGACGCTCGCGGCGTGGCTGGCCGGGCAGGGGGTCGGCCCGGGCGACCGGGTGGCGATCCTCGCCGAGAAGAGCGCGCTGATGCCGGTCCTGGCCATCGGGATCTGGAAGTGCGGCGCCGTCTACGTCCCGCTCGACGGCACGGCCCCACAGCCGCGGCTGCGCGGGCTGCTCGGCCGGCTCGGCCCCCGGGTGGTGCTCGCGCTCGACGACCGGGAGCCGGTGGCCGAGGGGGCGCGCTGGGCGGGCCGCGCGGAGCTGGACGGGGTCCTGTCGGGGCCGGCCCGGGAGTGGCCGACCGTGCCGCACGGTCCCGAATCCACGGCGTACATCATCTTCACCTCGGGCTCCACGGGCGAGCCCAAGGGCGTGGAGATCACGGTCGCGAACCTGGTCGCGTACTTCGGGAACCACAACGAGGTGCTGCGGTTCACGCCGGAGTCGCGGGTGTTCAGCCTGTCGCCGTTCCACTTCGACGTGTCGATCGAGGACACGCTGCTGCCGCTGTCTCTCGGCGCGTACGTCCACCAGTTCCGCGGGATGCACGCCGGGGCCGTGATGCGGGCGGTCATCGCCCGCGAGGGGATCACCCATCTGATCGCGGTCTCCACGCTGCTGACGATGATCACCGAGGGCGGCGGGCACGTCACCCGGGAGAACTTCCCGCGCCTCGAGATGGTGATGACGGGCGCGGAGGTCTGCGACCCCGGCGTCATCAACGTGTGGAAGGAAGGGCTGCCCGAGGTCCGGGTGATCAACGTCTACGGACCGACCGAGGCGACGATCGTCTGCGTCGCCCACGAGATCGAGCGGGCCGACCCGGAGCGCGTCGGCTCGTACCCGATCGGCCGGCCCCTGCGCGGGGTCACGGCCCGGATCGTGGACGACGGCACCGAGGTCCACGAGCCCGACCGGGTCGGCGAGTTGTGGATCGGCGGCGAGCAGGTGATGCGCGGCTACTACGGCCAGCCGGAGGAGACCGCCCGGCGCGTGGTCGAGGTCGACGGCGTCCGCCACTACCGCACCGGCGACCTGTGCAGCTACGACGAGAACGGCGACATCGTCTTCCGCGGCCGGAACGACGACGAGGTGAAGCTGGCCGGGCGGCGGATCCACCTCGGCGAGATCCGGCAGACCGTGCTGAGCTGCCCCGGCGTCGAGCGGGCCGCCGTCGCCCTCGTCCAGCGCCTGGGCCACGACGTGATCGCCCTCGTGGTGATGGCGCCGGACCGGGCCGTGATCGCGGACGCGGAGAAGCGGCTGGCGGAACTGCTGCCCGCGTACATGCTGCCGACCGTGATCGCCTGGTCGCCCGAACTCACCGTCTCCTCCACCGGGAAGACCGACGAGAAGCTGCTGATGGGGCGGCTGGCCGAGGCGGTCCGCGAGGCGAGCGCCACCCGTTTCGTCCTCACCCCGGACGGGGACGTCGAGCCCGTCGGCGAGGACGGCCATGCCTGACGCGGAACGGGCCGTGCTGCACCCCGAGTTCGGGCGGCTCGCCGCCGCCCGGAAGATCATGGGGGCACCCGGCTCCACCGGCTCGCTCACGGAGGACCGGGCCAACGCCGAGCGCTGGATCGCCCGGTTCGGCGGCGCGGCCGACCCCGACGACGGCGCCACGGTCGAGACGGGGCCGCACTCGGTCACCGTCCGGCCCGCCCGGGAGGAGGCGGACGCCCCCTGGGTGCTCTACGTCCACGGGGGCGGGATGGTCTACTACTCGACCGCCGTCTTCCAGCCCTTCTTACGCAGGCTTGCGGGCGAACTCCGGTCGCCCGTCGAGGCCTTCGACTACCCGAAGGCGCCGGAGCACACCGTGGAGGAGGCGGTGGGGCTGCTGGCCGAACGGATCTCCTCGCGCTGCCGGGCCCTGGCGGGCCGTCCGGTGGTCCTGGCCGGCGACAGCGTCGGCGGACTCCTCTCACTCTACCTCGCCCTGCGGGTCCTGCCCGGCGCGTTCGCGCGGATCGTGCTCCTCTACCCGGTCCTCGACCTGCGGACGGAGCGCCCGTCCTACCGGGCCTTCGGCGAGGGGCACTTCCTCGACCGCGACGCCATGCGGCTCTTCACCTCCTTCCTCGCCCCCTTCTTCGCGGCCCGCGGCTTCGACCCGATGGACCTGCCGGAGAGCGAGCTGGCCCGACTCCCCGCCTGCTCGATCGTGACCGCCGGCTGCGACGTGCTCCGCGACGAGGGCCTCGCCTGGGCCGCGTCCACGGCCGCCCGCGCGCCGGGCCTGCGCCACCGGCACTTCCCCGACCTCCCGCACGACTTCTGCCTGTACGCCGGACGGCTGGCCTCGGCCGGGAGCGCCGTCGCCGAGATCGCCAGGACCGCCTTCCCTCTCGAAGAACGGGGTCGCCCGTGACAGCCCGAACCGGTGCGGTGACACTGCCGCCGTGGTCGACCGATACCGCCGGCACGGCCGGTCCGCCGCCCGCCCCGGGCGATCTGCTGGCGGCGCCGGCCCGCAAGTGGCCGGACCGCGCCGCGATCGACGACGGGACGGTGGCGCACACCTTCGCCGAGCTGGAGGAGGGCGCCCTCGCGGTGGCGGCCTGGCTGGCCGGCCAGGGGGTCGGCCCGGGCGACCGGGTGGCGGTCCTCGCCGAGAAACGGGCTGTCATGCCCATGATCATCATGGGCATCTGGAAGCGCGGCGCCGTCTACGTCCCCCTCGACCCCGCCGAGCCCGAGGAGCGGCTGCGGGGCCTGCTCGCCCGGCTGCGCCCCGCCGCCGTCCTCACCCTCGGCGACCGGGAGCCGCCGGCCCCCGGCGCCCGCCTGCTCGGCGGGGAACGGCTCGCCGGGGTGCTCGCCGGACCCGCCGCCCCGCACCCCACCGTGGCGCACGGACCCGAGGACGCCGCGTACATCGTCTTCGCCTCCGGGGCGACGGGCGAGCCGCAGGGCGCCGAGATCACCGCCTCCGGCCTCTTCGCCCACTTCACCGGCCACAACGAGGTGCTGCGCTGCACACCGGACTCCCGGGTGCTGAGCCTCTCCCCCTTCCACTTCGACGTGTCGCTCCTGGACACCCTGCTCCCCCTGTCGGTGGGCGCCTTCGTCCACCAGTTCCGCGGCCTTCCCGCCGGCGCCGTCATGCGCTCCGTGATCGCCCGGCAGCGCGTCACCCACCTGCTCGCGGTCACCGTGCTGCTCGGCCTGATCACCGGCGACGGGCGCCGGATCACCCGGGCCGAACTGCCCGACCTCGAAGTGGTCATGACCGGCGCCCAGGTCTGCCACCCCGACGTCCTGCGCGCCTGGGTCCACGGACTGCCGCAGACCCGGATCGTCCAGGCCTTCGGCCCGCCCGAGGCCACGATCTTCGGCTTCAGCCACCCGGTCGGCCCCGAGGACGCGGACCGCACGACCCCCTGCCCCGTCGGCAGACCGCTGCGGGGCGTCCGGGCACGGCTGGTGCGCGACGGCGCCGTGGTCGAGGGCCCGGGCGCCGAGGGCGAGCTGTGGGTCGGCGGACCGCAGGTCATGCGCGGCTACTTCGACCAGGTCGGGGAGACCGCCCGGGTCGTCGTCGAGGCCGACGGGACCCGGTGGTTCAGGACCGGCGACCTCTGCGCGTACGACGCCGACGGCGCGCTCCTGCTGCGCCGGTACGACGAGGGCGTCACCTGGCTGGCCGGGCGCCGCACCCACCTCGCCGAGATCGGCCGGGCCGCCCTGCGCTGTCCCGGCGTCGAGCGGGCCGTCGCCGCCCCGGTGCGGCGCGACGGGCGCGACGCGGTCGCCCTCGCCGTCGCCTCGAAGGACCCCCGCACCCTCGCCGAGGTCGCGGAGCACCTGCGCGGCCACCTGCCCGAACCCCTGCGCCCCGTCCTGCTGGCCCGGACGCCCGCCGCCCCGGCCCCGCAGCCCGGGGACGCGGAGCTGGTCCGGTGGCTAGCGGAGGCGGCCCGACACTCCCAGTCCCCGTACGTCGCGCTGTCGGCCGACGGCGCCGCCGAGCCTATCGATGAGGTGGAGACATGCCCGTAGCGGTGAACGACACGGTCAAGGAGAAGGTCGCCGAGTACCTGGAGACGGCGCTGGGCAAGCCGGTGGACCTCGCACCGCTGCCCGACACCACCCCGCTCAACACCCTGGGGCTGGACTCGCTGCTGACCATCAGCGTCCTCGTCACCCTCCTGGAGGACTGCGGGGTCGACCTGGGCGAGCACGCGGACTCGCTCGTCACGCCGAGCACCCTCGGCGACCTGTACGCCATCGCCGACCGGTTCCTCGGCGAGCCGGAGGCCCCGCAGCCCGCAGCCGCCCCCGCGGCCGGCGCCGGCACGGGCGAGCAGAGCGCCCAGCTCGCCTACTACCAGGCCAAGCTGGCCTACGAGACCGACTCCGCCGACCTCCTGGACGCCCTCGCCGCCGGCCAGGACCTCGTCGTCGTCGACGGGCGCAGCAGCGAGTCGTACGCGGCGGAGCACATCCCGGGCGCGATCAGCATCCCGCACCGCTCGATCTCCCAGGACTCGCTGGCCGGCCTCTCCAGGGCGCCGCTGTACGTGACGTACTGCGACGGCATCGGCTGCAACGCCTCCACCAAGACGGCGATCAAGCTGGCGACGGCGGGCTTCCGGGTCAAGGAGCTGATCGGCGGCCTCGACTGGTGGAAGCGGGACGGCCACCCGACCGAGGGCCACGCCGCCCCGGACCACACCCACCACGCCGCCTGCGGGTGCTGACCGGCTCCGCGCCGGAGCCGAGCGGTCGCCGCAGAAGCCCGTCCGAACGAGAAGTGGGGTACAGGAAGATGAGCACTGAGGAGTACGACGACGCGCCGCTGGACGTGGCGGTGGTGGGCGGCAGCCTCGCCGGCTGCGCCACCGCCGTCCACTTCGGCACGATGGGGTACCGGGTCGCGGTCTTCGAGAAGAAGGCCACGCCCGAGGCGTACCACAAACAGCTCTGCACCCACTTCGTGCAGCCGCACACCGTGCCCCTGCTGGCCCCCCTCGGGCTGGCCCACCTCCGCGAACCGTCCTGGTCGGTGGCGACCAAGGCCGTCTTCGTCACGCCCGGCGGCGTGGTCGAGACGCCCGGCACCGGCTACGACCCCGAGCGGCCGGACTCGTACGCGCTCAACCTGGAGCGGCGGGTCCTCGACCCGGCGATCCGGGAGTCCGCGCGGCAGCACGGCGCCCGGTTCGTGGAGGCCACCTCCGTGGAGGCGGTCGAACGGGACGCCTCCGGCTGGACCCTGGAGACCCGGAACGAGTCCGGGCCCCGGCGGTACCGCGCCCGGCTGGTCGTGGCGGCGGACGGCCGGCGCTCCCGGCTGGCGGGGCTGCTCGGCAACGAGGCGGAGAGCAGGCCCAACGAGCGCGCCGCGCTCTTCGGCTACTTCCGGGGGATCCCGGCGCCCGCCGACAACCGCTCGGTCTTCGTGATGAACGACCGGGACCTGGCCTGCAGTTACCCGCTCGTCGACGGCAGGACCGAGCTCGTCCTCTTCGCGGAGAAGTCGCGGGTGGAGGGGTGGCGGGGCGCGGACGGCCGGATGCAGGAGTTCCTGAAGTACTTCGACGGACTGCCGGACGCGCCCCCGGTCGCCGACGCGGTCCCGGAGGGGCCCCTGCTGGGCTACGGCGACTACCCGAGCCTGATCCGCCGCCCGGTCGCCGGCTCCGTGCCGTTCGTCGGCGACGCGGCCCTGTCGCTGGACGCCATGAGCGGCGTCGGCTGCGGCTTCGCGCTGCTCTCGGCCCAGCTGCTGGCCCACGCCTTCGCAGGACGCGCCCTGGACGCGGAGGGCGTGCGGGACGGACTGGAGGACTACCGGCAGCGGTTCGAGAAGACCCTCCTGCCGCACGCCGAGGGAATCTGCGGGGACTCGCTCGTCGACAAGGACGAGGCGACCCGGCGCAGGATGTTCGAGACCATCTGCGGCAACCCGGAACTGAGCCGGCAGTACCTGGCCCTGACCGGCCGCATGGTGCTGCCCGCCGAATTCCAGCGCGCGTTCATGCGGGGTCTGATGGCCCGCGGTTCGGGCGGCGCGCGGAAATAGGGGACGGGCGTCCCTCCGTCGCGCCGGAAAGGTCCGGGGAATCGCGGGACATCGCCACGGGGGTCACCGGAACACCACCAGGAGAACCCCCGGGAAAACCGCCAGAGCCGTCACCGGAAAAACCACCGGAACAAGAACCGGAAAAGCAGCCGGAAAAGCACCGGAACACCACCGGAACATCCGCGGGAAAGGAACAGAGGCCGATGTCGCGTGTCGCTTTCACGACGTTCGCGATCCTGAAGAAGCCGTACGGGAACCCCGAGGTGCAGGAGTTCGACGACCTGACGCCGCCGACCTTCGAGGAGGCCGAGCGCAGTCCGGGGTTCGTCGCCCGGGCGAAGGAGGACCCCGGCCAGAGCCACCTCACCAACTTCCAGCGCGACTGGGGCGACTGGGGCAAGTTCGAGGTGCCGCGCTTCTACACCGGCGGCCGGACGAACGAGACGGACAGCCGCGCGTCGACCCTCTCCCTCTGGGCCGACCTGGACTCCGTCTTCGCCTTCGTCTACGACGGGCTGCACCGCTCCACCCTGAGCCGTCGCCACGAGTGGTTCCTCAAGCCCGAGTGGCCCACGTACGCCGCCTGGTGGGTCTCCGACGACACCACCCCCACCTGGGCGGACGCCTGCGCCCGGCTGGAGCACCTGCACGACCACGGGCCCTCGCCGTTCGCGTTCTCGTTCCGCCGGCCCTTCGACGCCGACGGCGCCCCGACGCGGCTCGGCCCGGCCGAGCGGCGCGGCGCCGGCTCCTGACGCCGCACACCGCTCCGTCCCAACCACTCCACCAGGGGGTCCCCTTGATCACGCGCGCCTTCGACCGGTCGGCGATGAGCTGGTCCTACGAGATGCACCTGCAACCCATGCTGTCCGCGGCCGACATCGAGGGGCTGCCCTTCGGCTCCGTCTTCGGCAGCGTCCCCGGGCACACCGTGTCGAAGCGCCACGCCCACCAGGACGGCGAGATGTTCATCGTCCTGGCCGGCCGGGCCGTCGTCGTGCTCGGCGACGAGGAGCGCGAGCTGGGTCCCGGCCAGGTCTGCTACCTGTCGCCGTTCGGCTTCCACGAGATCCGCAACGACCACGACGAGCCCTTCGACATCGTCTCGGTGTACTGGGAGCACATCCCGAGCGCCGTCGCGGTCCTGGAGAAGGCGCCGCCGCGCGATCAGCTGGCGGACCGGACGCTGGTGTTCTGCCCGCCGCCGACGCCCAACGGCGGCCTCCACCTCGGCCACCTCGCCGGGCCGTACGTCCGCGCCGACATGCTGGTGCGCGCGCTGCGCAGCATGGGCCGCGACGCCCGGTATGTCACCGGGACCGACGACCACCAGTCGTACGTGGCCGCCGCCGCCCGGCTGCGCGGCACGGCCCCGGCGGAGGTGGCCACCGCCGAGGGCGACGCGATCGTGGCGACCCTGCGCGCGGCCGGGATCGGCGTCGACCGGCTCACCCGCCCGGCCGGGGACCCGGAGCACGCCGGCCGGATCCGGAAGCTGCTGGACCTGGTGGCCGCGTCGCCCGCGGTGACGGAGGAGGAGCGGGAGACCGCGTACTGCCCGAGCTGCGAGCTGTCGCTGCACCAGGCGTTCGCCCGCGGGGCGTGCGCGCACTGCGGGGCGGCCAGCGACGGGGAGATCTGCGAGGCGTGCGGCCGGCCCAACGAGGCCCGGGAGCTGACCGGCGTCCAGTGCCGGATCTGCGGCACGGCGGCCGTCACCCGGCCGGAGCGGGCCCTGTGGCTCGACCTGAACGCCCACGCGGACGAGCTGCGGGAGTACCTGCGGGTCTCGTCCACCTCGCCCGACCTGCGGATCCTCGTCGAGCGGCTGCTCGACGAGGGACTGCCGCCGTACCGGCTCGCCCGGACCTCCGAGTGGGGCGTCGACCTGGGCGGGGGCCTGGCCCTGGACGCCTGGGCGGACCTCGCCCTCACCTTCCTGGACGCCGCCCGGTCGGAGTCCGAGGAGGGCGGCCCGGCGCGGATCGCGCTCTTCCTCGGCTACGACAACAGCTTCTACTACGCGGTGCTGCTGCCGGTCCTGGCCTTCGCGGCCGGACTCGGCGAGCACCTGCCCGCCGCGTTCGTCACCAACCAGTTCCTGCACCTGGGCGACGAGAAGTTCTCCACCAGCCGGGGCCACGCCGTCTGGGCCGACGACGCGCTCGCCGCGGCCGGTCCGGACGCCGTGCGCCTGGCGCTGCTGCGCGACGCCCCCGAGGGACGCGTCACCCGGATCACCGAGGAGCGCGCCGGCCGGCTGACCGAGGACCCGCTGTACCTCGCCGCGCACGCCTGGCTCGACGGCTTCGCGGCGCTGGGCGACGGCGTGGTGCCGGGCACCGGCGCCTGGACCGACGCGCACCGCGAGTTCTACCGCCACCTCAACCTGATGACCCGTCAACTCGACGGCCTGGTCCTGCCGGAGGCCTTCAGCGCGCGCGGCTACGTCGACCTCCTGGAGTCCTTCGTCAGGCGCTGCGCCGAGTTCCGGGCGACGGAGGAGGTGGCCCGGCGGGTCCCGTCGCTGGCGGAGGAGGCACGGACCAGCCTGGCCCTGGAGTACCTGGCGGCCAAGGTGTTCGCCGCGCTGGCCTGGCCGGTCACGCCCGGTCTGGCCGAGCGGGTGTGGGGGTGGCTGGGGCTGCCGGGCACGCCGGTGCGCGAGGCCGACTGGTCCTTCCTGCCCTCCGGCACCCGGTGCGCGGCGCCCGCGCCCGTCGCCGCGCCCGCGAACGCTTCCGCACCCGTGTCCGCCGCGAGCGGGCGGTCGTGAGCGACCCCGACGGGGCCGGCCCGGCCGGCCCGCGTGACGGCGGGGAACTGCCCGCCGTCACGGACGTCGTGGTGGTGGGCGCCGGGATCACCGGCGCCGCCGTCGCGCACCACCTGGCGCGCCGGGGCGCGTCCGTCGTCGTCCTGGAGCAGGCGCCCCGTCCGGGCGCCGGGGCGACCGGGCACTCCGGCGGCATGGTGCGCGCCTACGACCCCGACCCGGCGACCGCCGCGCTGGCCCTGGCCGGCCTGGCGGCCTACCGGGACCCCGCGCGCTGGGCGTCGGGCCGGGCGCCGCTGCGCGCGGTCGGCGCGGTAACCGTCGCCGACCCCGCCGAGGAGGCCGCCCTACGGGTGGCGGCCGGGCGGATCGACGCGGCCCTCGGCACCCCGGCGCACGTGGTGACGGGGGCCGCCGAGGCGGCGGGCGTCCGGCTGGCGGGCGGGATCGCCCTGGTCGAGCCGGAGGCCGGATGGGTGGCCCCGGCGGAGGTCACGGAGGACTGGCTGGAGCAGGCGCGCGCCGACGGCGCCGTCGTCCGCTGCGGGGTCCGCGTCCGGGCGGTGGAGGCGCGCGGCGGGCGTCCTGCGGTGGTCACCGACGCGGGCACGGTCCGGGCCGGGGCCGTCGTGTCGGCGGTCGGGCCGTGGGCGGCCGACCCGGTGCCCGGGCTGCGGCCGGCCGTCCCGGTCCGCTCGCGGTCGATCCAGGTGAGCATCGTCGGGCGCGGTCCCGACGCACCGGCCCACGGGACCTTCGTCGACCTGCGGACCGGTCTGTACGCCAAGCCGGTCGGCGCGGACCGGACGCTGATCGGCATGCCGCACCTGGTCTGGGACGCGGCGGTCGACGCCCGTCCCGACCCCGCCCACGCACGGGCGACCCTCGCGGCGCTCGCCCCCCACTTCCCGTGGCTGGCGACCGCGCCGCACCTCGACACGGTCCGCGCGGCGGACGCCTACGGCCCGCCCGCGGACGGCGGCGGCCCGGCGGCCGGGCTGCTGGCCGGCACCGGCGTGCCGCACGTGTGGGCGGTGCGCGGCTGGAACGGCGGCGGCGTCAAGACCGCTCCGGAGGCCGGCCGCAGGATCGCCGCGGCGCTCCTGGCCGGCCCCGGCGACGCCGGAGGCGACACGGCTTCCGGTGCCGCCGGAAGCACCACGGGTCCCGGCACCCGGCCCTGACCCGGCTGACCGCACGGCCCCGCTCGACCGCCCGCGGCCGCCCTCGGCGCCGCCGGCCGCTCCACCACTTCTGTCCGCATCCCATCAAGGGGGAACAGTGACGCGCTGCCACGACGTGCTCGGCATCGGCTTCGGTCCGGCCAACCTGGCTCTCGCGATCGCCCTGGAAGAAGAGGGCCACGACCTCGACATACGGTTCCTGGAGGCCCGGCCGGGCCCGTCCTGGCAGAGCGCGATGATGCTCGACGGCTCGGACATCCAGAACCACCCCGTGCGCGACCTGGTGTCCCTGCGCAATCCGCGCAGCCGCTACAGCTTCATCAACTACCTCTTCGAGCAGGGGAGGCTGCTCGACCACCTGAACCTCCCGGTGGAGTTCCCGCTGCGCAAGGAGTACGCGCAGTACGTCACCTGGGCCGCCGGCCACTTCGAGCGGCTGGTCGACTACGGGACGGGCGTCACCGGCGTCGCCCTGGACCGGGACGCCGAGGGCCGGCCGTACTACACCGTCTCCACCTCGGCCGGCGAGACGCTCCGGGCCCGGGCCCTGGTCATCGGCACCGGGCGGGCGCCGTTCGTCCCGGAGCCCTTCGACGCCGTGGACTCCCCCCGCGTCTTCCACCTGACGCGCTACCTGCCGGCCCTGCGGGAGCTGGAGGAGCGGGACGGGGCGCCGCGCAGGGTGACGGTCGTCGGCGGCAGCCAGAGCGCCGTCGAGCTCACCCTCGACCTCGCCCGGCGCTACCCCCGGGCCGAAGTGACCACGCTGGTGCGGTCGCTGACGCTCCGTGAGAAGGACACCAGCCCGTTCAGCGAGGAGGGGTACTTCCCCGGCTTCACGGACTACTACTACGGCGCCTCGCGCGAGCGGAAGGACGCCATCGACCGGTACATGCGGCTGACGAACTACTCGTCGGCCGACGGGGACGTGCTGCGCGAGCTGTACCGGCTCATCTACGAGCAGCGGCTCGACGGCGAGCAGCGGGTCTTCGTCAGCGGCAGCCGCCAGGTCCGCGCGCTCGCCGTGGACGAGACCGGTGTGCGGATGACCGTGGACGAGCTGAACACCGGGGAGTCGGAGGAGCACGAGGCGGACTTCGTCGTGCTGGCGACCGGCTTCCGCGACCTCGGTCCCGCCGCCCACCAGGAGCGCGTCCCGGCGCTGATGGGCGGGATCGCCGGGGACTTCGCGTTCGACGCGCACGGCTACCTGTCCGTGGGCCCGGACTACGAGGTGCGGCCGGTGGCGCCCGACACCCCTGCGCTCTTCCTCAACGGCCTGTGCGAGTCCAGCCACGGCATCGGCGACGCCGGTTCCTTCAGCCTGCTGTCGCTCCGGGCCAAGGTCATCGCGGAGAGCCTCCGCAAGCGCCTGTCGTGAGGGAGCCTCCGGAGGCGGCCGGGGCGGAGGCGGCGCGGCGGCCGGTCCCGGCGCTCGCGGCCACGGTGGCCGGGGGCGTCCTCGGCGCCGGGATGCTCGTCATGCCGCCCGTCGTCGTGGCGCTGGCGGGCGGGGACGGGCTGCTCGTCTGGACGGCGCACGTCCTGCTGGGCGGCGCGGTCGCCCTGGTGCTGGCCGCGCTGGTCCGCGCCCGGGTCGGCCCGGCCTCCCTGGCGGGGGCCGTCGGGGCCCTGCTGGGCACCTGGGCGGAGCGGGTGGTGGACGGCGTCTTCGCGGTCGCCTTCACCGCGGGGCAGGCGGCGATCGCCTGGTTCGCCGCGACGGCGCTGCTGACGGCGGCGGACGGCGCCCCGCCCCGGGCGGGGCCGGACGGCCTGCCGCTCGCCCTGGGCGTGCTCGTGGCGGCCGGGGCGGCGGCGCTCGGCCCGTGGACGCTCCCGGCGGCGGTGCTCCGGTGGCGCCCCTGGGTTGCCGGCGTCCTGGCCCTGGCGTGCGCCGCGTGGGCGTGGCCGGGCGACCCGGCGACGTGGCACGGCACGGCGCTGGCGCCGTCGGGGCTCTCGTCGCAGGGCGCGCTGTGGCTGGCGCTCGCGGCGCTGTTCTTCGCCGGCGTCGGCTGGGAGGCCGTCACCGGCGGCGCCCCCGCGGCCGGCGCCGGGCCGGGGCGGACCGCGGCGGGGGTGCTCCTGGGGACGGCGGCCGTGGCCGTGGTCTACCTGGGGCTCGCGGCGGTCCAGGGCCGGGCCTCCCCCGGTCCCGCTCCGGGGCCGCTGCGCTGGGCGCTCGCCGGGGCGACGGCCGTCGTCCTCGCCTCCTACGTCCTCACCAACGTGCGCACGGCGGCCCGGATCGCGGCCCGGCTGTACCCCGCCGGGCGGCGCTCCGCCGGGCGGGGCCCGGCCCGGGCCCTGGTCGCGGCCGTCGGCGCGGCCTGCTGCGCCTTCGCCTGGGCGGGGGCGCGGGACGGCGGCGTACCCCTGCTGCTGCTCGGTCCGGCGGCCGCGGCGCTGACCGGTTACGCGCTGGGCGCCGCCGCGGCGGTACGGCACGGCGGGCCGCTCCTGCGGTGTGCCGGGGCCCTGCTGCTGGTGGTGCTCGCGGGCCTGGCGGTGCTCGGCGGGCCGGCCCTGTCCGGCGCGTGAACGCCGGCCCCGGGCCCGTACCCGCGCGCCGCCCCCTTCCGTACGGCTCCCTTTCCACCCCCCATCTCCGAGGAGACCCCTCATGAACGCCTCAGCCCTCGAATCCGAGGTCCGCAGCTACAGCCGGAACTGGCCGGTGGTCTTCGACCGGGCCCGCGGCAGCCGTCTGACCGACCGGGACGGGCGCGCCCACCTGGACTTCTTCGCCGGCGCCGGCGCCCTCAACTACGGCCACAACCACCCGGTGCTGAAGCGGGCGCTGCTCGACTACCTGGAGCGGGACGGCGTGACCCACAGCCTGGACATGCTGACCGCGGCCAAGGAGGACTTCCTGGCCGAGTTCGGGGCGCGCGTGCTCGCGCCCCGGCGGCTGGACTACCGGGTGCAGTTCCCCGGCCCGACGGGCACCAACAGCGTGGAGGCCGCGCTGAAACTGGCCCGCAAGGTGACCGGGCGGCAGACGGTGGTGGCCTTCACGGGCGCCTTCCACGGCATGTCGCTGGGCTCCCTCGCGGTCACCGGGAACGCCTCCAAGCGGGCGGGCGCCGGGGTGCCGCTCGGGCACACCTGGCGCCTGCCGTACGACGGCTTCGCCGGGGGGCAGGTGTCCGGTCTGAAACTGCTCGACGGCATGCTCGCCGACCGCAGCAGCGGGCTGGACCTGCCCGCGGCGGTGATCGTGGAGACGGTGCAGGGGGAGGGCGGGGTGAACCCGGCGGGGCCGGTGTGGCTCGCCGACCTCGCGGAGCTGTGCGACCGCCGGGGCATCCTGCTGGTCGTGGACGACGTCCAGATGGGCTGCGGGCGCACCGGTCCGTTCTTCAGCTTCGAGGCCGCGGGGATCACCCCGGACATCGTCTGCCTGTCCAAGTCCCTGAGCGGATACGGGCTTCCGATGGCCCTCACGCTCTTCCGCACCGAGCTGGACGTCTGGCAGCCGGGCGAGCACAACGGCACCTTCCGGGGCAACAACCCGGCCTTCGTGACGGCGGCGGCGGCGCTGCGGGAGTTCTGGGCGGACAGCGCCCTGGAGAAGCAGACCGAGGTGCGGGCCGCGCTGTTCGACGAGCGGCTGGGCGAGCTCGCCGAGCGGTACGCGGCGCACGTCTCCGGCCGTCGCGGGCGCGGCCTGGCGTGGGGCCTGGTGTTCCGGGACGCGCCGGTCGCCCGGCGGGTCGCCGACGCGGCCTTCGCCCGGGGGCTCCTGGTGGAGACCTCGGGCTCGGAGGACGAGGTGGTGAAGCTGCTGCCCCCGCTGACCGCCACCGACGACGAACTGGCCGAGGGAATCTCCCTGTTGGGCGAGGCGGTGGCCGCGACCACCGGCGGCTGAGCCCCGGGCGCGGAGACGCCCCCCGGTCACGCGCCCGGCAGCGCGGCCGTCTCCGGGGTGCGGGCCGCGGCCTCCCCGGAGGGGCCGCGTTCGGTGAACCAGTGGGTGCGGACGGCGTCCGTGGGGCGCGGTTCGCCGAGCGCGTCGAGGCCCCAGCCGGCCAGGGCCTCGACGACCGGGCGCAGTTCCGCGCCGCGCCCGGTGAGCTGGTACACGGTCGCGTTGGCGGGCCGTTCCAGGCGGCGGCGCTCGACCAGTTCCTCGCCCTCCAGCTGCTTGAGCCGGCTGGCGAGGATGTCGGTGGAGACGCCGGGGAGGTCGGCGTGGAGGTCGGTGTACCGCCGCGGGCCGTGCAGGAGCTCCCGGACGATCAGCAGACTCCAGCGCTCCCCCACCGCGTCCAGGGCTCGGGCGACGGCGCAGTACTGGTCGTAGCTTCGGCGTGGCATGGGGCCAGCATAACCAAAGGGTTGGACTTTCCAAGTGCCTACTTGGTAGAACAAAGCAGCCACGGCGGCGCGGATGACGGTCACGGTCGGGAGGCCGCAGATGAATTTTCGACAGTCCAGCAAGTTGAAGGACGTGTGCTACGAGATCCGTGGCCCGGTCGTCGACCAGGCCAACGCCCTGGAGGAGGCGGGTCACAGCGTCCTGCGGCTGAACACCGGCAACCCGGCGCCGTTCGGCTTCGAGGTGCCGGAGGAGATCCTCCAGGACATCATCCGCAACCTGCCCAACGCGCACGGCTACAGCGACGCCCGGGGCATCCTGCCGGCCCGGCGCGCGGTGATGCAGTACTACCAGCAGCGCGGCGTCGGCGGCGTGACCGTCGACGACGTCTACCTGGGCAACGGCGCCTCCGAGCTGATCCAGATGGCCGTGCAGGCGCTGGTGGACGACGGCGACGAGGTCCTGGTGCCGATGCCCGACTACCCGCTGTGGACGGCCGTGGTGCGGTTCGCCGGCGGCCGGGCCGTGCACTACCTGTGCGACGAGGAGGCGGACTGGTTCCCCGACCTCGACGACATCGCCTCGAAGATCACCGACCGCACCAAGGCCATCGTCGTCATCAACCCCAACAACCCGACGGGCGCGGTCTACTCGAAGGAGCTCCTGGAGGGCATCCTCGAACTCGCCCGCCGGCACGGCCTGATGGTGCTGGCCGACGAGATCTACGACAAGATCCTCTACGACGGCACCGAGCACCACTGCCTGGCCGCGCTCAGCGACGACGTGGTCACGCTCACCTTCAACGGCCTCTCCAAGTCCTACCGCGTGGCCGGTTTCCGCAGCGGCTGGCTGGTCGTCTCCGGCCCGAAGGAACAGGCCGGGGACTACCTGGAGGGCCTGACCATGCTGGCCGGCATGCGGCTGTGCCCGAACGTGCCGGCGCAGTACGCCGTCCAGGCCGCGCTCGGCGGCCGCCAGTCGATCCACGACCTCACCCTGCCGAACGGCCGGCTCACCGAGCAGCGCGACGTCGCCTGGCGGGCGCTCAACGAGATCCCGGGCGTGAGCTGCGTCAAGCCGAAGGGCGCCCTGTACGCCTTCGCCAGGCTGGACCCGGACGTGCACAAGATCGTCGACGACGAGCGGCTCGTCCTCGACCTGCTGCTGCGCGAGAAGATCCACCTCGTCCAGGGCACCGGCTTCAACTGGCCCCGCCCCGACCACTTCCGCTTCGTCACGCTGCCGCGCGCCGACGACCTGGAGACCGCGATCAACCGCATCGGCCGCTTCCTCTCCACCTACCGCCAGTAGCGGGAGGGCGGGCATCCGGTTCCGGCCAATTCCGTTGTGACGCACTCCGATTGACGTAAGGCCGGGCCGTGGACACCACGGGCGGGCAAGCTAGATCATCCAGTGACCGTTCCTCGCACCCGGCACCCGTGGTGCATCCCACCGGAGGAGCTCCGTTGAACCGTCAGAGCGAACGCCCGCCCGCCGTGATCGTCATGAGCGACCTGGCGGCCCTCGCCCGCCAGCACCGCCTGATCACCGACATCGCGGAGCGCGGCCTGGCTCCGCTCGTCGTCGTCGGCCCCACCACCGACCTGCCCAAGCTGACCGGTCACATCGCGGACCCGGCCCACCCGCTGTCCCGCATCGAGGCCGTCCGGCAGTTCCCCGACGCCGTGATCGCCGGCGTGCTGGCCTCGGTGCAGGACTGGGTCGCCGACTACGACGTCCGCGGCGTGATCTGCAGCGGCGAGGTCTTCGTCGACCCCTGCGGCGTGCTCTCCGAGGCCCTCGGCCTGCCGGGCCCGGGCACCTGGGCGGCCCGGGTCTGCCGGGACAAGGTCATGCAGCGGGTCCTGCTCCGCGACCACGGCCCCGCCTGGCGGGCCTTCGCCCCGCACCAGCGGGACGCCGCCGCCTCCGACACGTACCCCTGCGTCGTCAAGCCGGCCGGCCGGATGTTCAGCTCGGGCGTCGTCCGCGTCGAGAACGACGAGGAGCTGCGGGCCGCGCTCACCGCCTACGGACCGGACGAGACGATCCTGGTCGAGGAGCTGGTCGAGGGCCCCGAGTTCTCCGTCGAGGCCCTCGTCCACAACGGCGAGCTGCTCTGGAGCGGCGTCACCGCCAAGCTCACCAACGAGGACAGCAGCCGCTTCTTCACCGAGATCGGCCACACCAGCCCGGCCGACCTCCCGCTCGCCCACACGGACGCGCTGGTCGCGGCCAACGCCGCGATCCTCAAGACCCTCCGCTTCGACAGCGGCATCACCCACGCCGAGTTCCGGCTGCGCGACGGTCAGCCGGTCCTCATGGAGATAGCGGCCCGCCTCCCCGGCGACGCCATCACCATGATGTGGCACCTCGCCACCGGCAAGCCGATCGAACCGGCCATCGTCGACCTCGCCCTCGGCGTGCGTCCCGACTACCCGACGCCCACCCGGCGGGCCGTCCAGCGCTTCGTCGAGCACCGTCCCGGCCGCCTCACGGACGTCCGCTACGAGGGCGAGCCGGTCGCCTGGATCGCCGACGACGCCGTCTGGCCCACCGTCGAGGCCACCGCCCCGGACGCCCCCGCCCGCTGCGCGTCCGTCATGGTCGGACTCCCGCGCGGCTCCCGCCTGGGCACCCTCGCCGACTCCTCCGGCCGCTCGGCGTACGTCGTCGCCGACCTCCCGTGGGACGCCGACCCCGACACCGAGGTCCGCGCCTACGCGGAGCGCGTCGAGCTGACCATCGAGGAGGACCCGGCCTGACCGCCCCGGGCCGGGCGGTCCGGGCCCGACGGCGCGAGGTCCGCCCACAGGGCGACGGCGCCGGGAGAGAGGGGGACCGGCCCCCGGCCCGGCGCCCCGTCGCCCGCGTCCCACCACACGCCCTGCCCGGCGGCCGGGACGGGCCCCCCGTCGCCGGCCCGCCACCGGCCGCGCAGCACGTGGAGCACCCCGGCGTGGCCGCGCGGCGGCACGACGGGGCCGGTGACCCGCTCCACCCGGACCGTCCAACGGCCGCGCCGCACCATGAGGTTGAGCACCCGGCAGGCGCCGCCCCGCAGCGCGGCGGCCGGCTCCAGCTCGCCGGGGAAGGCGAGGGGCTCCTCCGCGCCGACCGTCCGGTCGAGGGCCCCGGGGGCCGTCAGCCGCACCCCGTCGCCCGACAGGACGGTGAACGTCCGGTCGACGCCGGGGAACGCCGAGAACGGCCCGTCCCGTTCGATGTCGGCCACGCTCGCCCGCCACTCGAACTCCCCGGCGCCCGACGGCCGGGAGGCGATCTCCCGCGTGGCGCCGCCGCCGTTGCGCCACCGCCCCACCGCCAGCGTCTCGACGTCGTAGTGCTGCACGAGGGCTCCTGAGCTGTGCGGGGTGCGGGTCCGGGGACGGCCGCGCGGGCCGTCCGAGCCTACTGCGCCGGGGCTCCGGGTGCCCCGGCGGCGGCGCGCGTGACGTACGCGTCGAGCTGGGTCTGGGTGAGGGTGTTGCCGTCGGCGTCCGTCAGCCGCGCCCGGAAGGACACCGTCCCGCCGGGCGCGGGGGTCGTCACCGCGATCCGTCCGCCGGTCACCGGCGCCGGCGTCCAGGTCGCGCCCCCGTCGGTCGACACGGACACGGCGAGCGAGCGCACCCCGGCCGCGAGCGCCGCTCCCCGCACCGCCACCCCCACCCGGGTGGCGGTGTGCGGCGGGGCGGTGCCGTCGAGGGCGAGGTCGGGGGTGAACCGTACGGCGCTGAGCGGGAGTTCGGTGGGGGTGGCCGTCGCGGCGGAGGTGAACGTCCAGGCCGCCGTGACGCTGCCGCGCGGCCGCGTCGCGCTCGCCGTCAGGCGGTACGAGGCCCGCCCCGGCGGCAGGGTGAACGAGGCGTGCCCCGGCTGCTCGCCCCGGCGGACGGCGAACGGCGCCCCGTCGCGGTGCAGGGTGACGGTCGACGCGGTGAACAGCGGCGCGGACGGCGCGTGGCCGTCGCCGTCGGCGAGCAGCGGCACGCTCAGCTCCAGGGTGTCGCCGGTGCGCCGGGCGACGGACCGGGCTCCGGGCGAGGAGTCCAGGGCCGGGCCGAAGACCGGGGCGTCGAAGGTGTGCACGGTGGTGGAGCCGGGCGTGAACGCGCGCCCGAGGACGAAGTAGCCCCGGAAGGGCCCCTCCGGCTCGGCCGGCGCGCCGTACACGAGGTCCCAGGGGCCGCGCTCGGCCGTGAAGAGGAAGGTCCCGGTGCCCCCCGGCGGCACCGGGAGCGACAGCGCCGGGGAAGGGCCCGCCGACGGCGAGAGGTCGACGCGGGCCGCGCCCTCGCCGGAGGCGGGCACGCCCGCGCGCACCACCAGCGTGGCCAGGTCGCCGGGGGCCGGATGCCGGACCAGACCGGTCAGCGCCCGCTCGCCCCGGAAGGCGTAGCCGAGGGCGCAGACGCCGCCCGGCCGGCGCCAGTACGTGTCCACCCAGGTGCGCACGGCACCGCGTTCGGCAGCAGGGCCCAGGTGCGCCACGCGCAGGTCCGGCGACATCACCATCAGGTTCGCGAACCCGGTGACCCCCTCGTACGTCACCTCGGCGAACGCCCCGCCCTGCTCGAAGCGGGCGTCCGCGACCGGCGGCCGGATGTCCACCGGGCGCGCGGCCCGGGCGTCGAGCACCAGCGTCAGGTCGCGGTCGACGTCCAGCCGGGGCCGGACGAGCCAGTCGTTCCCCCGGCTCCCGTCCCCCGCCGGTCCGGTGGAGATCGTGGAGTCGAGCAGGTAGCGCCCGGCGGGCACCCGGACGGTGACGGTGGCGGGCGAGTCCTTCACCTCCCGGCCACCGCCGGCGTCGGGGCCGGACAGCGCGGTCAGCAGGGTGCGGTAGGCGGTGGTGGGCGCGCCGTCGCGGCCCAGGTGGACGAGGGTCAGGGCGTGCGTCCCGGAGGCGGCGCGCGGCCGCCCTCCGGCGGGCGCGGCGTGGGCGGGCCCGGCCGGGAGGCAGGCGGCGGCGGTGCCGGCCGCCGTCGTGGCGGCGAGTCCGCGCAGCACGGACCGGCGGGTCGACGTCCGGGGGCGGTCGCCGGAGGGGAGGGGCGCGCCCGGGATGGTGGACGAGGGCTTCGAGGAGGAGACGTTCATGCCGGGTACTGGCCCGGCCCGGCCCCGGGTTCCCGTGAGCCGCGTCACAGCGCTCGCGCGTCCTCCTCCGGAGCGCGGGCGAGGAGCGCGTCGACGAGGGTGGCGAGCGTCCGGGGGTAGATGTCGCGCGCGGCCAGCGGGGCCCAGTCGACGCCGATGTCGGCCAGGTGGGGCACCTGCGCCGGGTCCAGGTCGTCGCGCTGGGCGAAGGGCAGTCCCTCGTCCTGCCGGCGGGCGGAGCGGGCGCGCACGAGGACTTCGCCGACGGTGAGGTACCAGACGCTGCGGAAGAGGTCGACGCTCTGCTCGTGGGTGCATCCGTGGTCGCGGGCTCCGGCCACGATGGCCTCGACCATCCACATCGCGGGTTCGTCGAGGAGGCCGACGAAGCCGTCGGCCGACAGCACCTCGGCGGCCCACGGCCAGGCCCGGAGGGCGTCGCGCATCGCGAGGGCGGCCGTGACGACGCGCTCGCGCGGGTCGTCGGGGAGGCGGGGCCGTCCGGCCTGCCGGATGTGGTGGTCGACCAGCAGGAGCAGCAGTTCGTCCTTGCTGCGGATGTGGTGGTAGAGGGTCGTCGCCCCGACGCCCAGTTCGGCGGCGAGGCGGCGGATCGTCAGTTTCTCCCAGCCGTCCCGGTCGATGAGCGCGCGGGCGGCCACCAGGATCTGCGCGCGGGAGGTCAGGGGCGGTCGGCCGGTGCGGCCGTGCGGGGCGGGCGCTCGGGACATCGTCCCATCATGCCCCGCGCCCTCCCCGGCGGCGAAACGGGTGCGGCCGCGGCTCCCGTGCCCCCGGGACCTTCCCCGTGCTACTTTCGGAACATGTTCGGAAACTTAACGGGCCGAGCCCGCAAGGGACTTCGTCGTCGAGGAGGGCCATGACCACCACCGAAACCGCCCCGGCACGGGAGTCCTCCGCGCTCCCGCCCGGCGACGGCTCCCCTGCGGGACCGGGCACGGCCGGGCCGCTGCGCCCGTACTACGCGGGCTTCGCCGTCGTGGTGATCCTCCAGGTGATCGGCGCCCTCGCGGGCCTGCTGCCGCTGCTCGCGGTCGTCGAACTCGGCCGCGTCCTGCTGTCGCTCGGCCCGGCCGATCACGGCCGGGTATGGACCGCCGTGGCCGTGGGCGCGGCCGGCCTGTCCGTCCGGCTGCTGTTCACCGCCGCGTCGTCCGGTCTCGGCCACGTGCTGGACGGCCGGGTGCAGTTGACGCTCCGCCGGCTGCTGGCCGCGCGCCTGGGGCGCGTGCCCCTCGGCTGGTTCTCGCGGCGCCGGACCGGTGAGCTGACGAAGGTGGTCGGGGAGGACGTCAGCGCCGTGCACCCGTTCATCGCCCACACGCCCGGCGAGCTGGTCTCCGCCTTCGTGGTGCCGCTGGCCTCGCTGGTCTACCTGTTCGCCGTCGACTGGCGGCTCACCCTCGTCACCCTGGTCCCGGTGCTGCTGGCGACGGCACTGGTCCCCCTGATGACGACGCCTGCCCGGCAGCGGGAGCAGGAGGAGTTCGACGCGGGCATGGGCCGGATCGCGAGCGCGGTCGTCGAGTTCGTCCAGGGCATCGCGGTGGTCAAGGCGTTCGGCGGGAGCGAGCGCGTCCACCGGCGTTTCCTCACCGCCGTGGACGACTTCGTCGGCGCCTTCCTCCGGATGGTCCGCGGGCTCGCCGGACCCGCCGCGGCGATGCAGGTCGCGCTGTCGCCGCCGTTCGTCCTGCTCGCCGTGCTGACCGGCGGCACGGTGCTCCTCACCACCGGCCGCATGGCGGCGGCCGACCTGCTGCCCTTCCTGCTGCTCGGCATGGGCCTGACCGCTCCGGTGGCGGCCCTCGGCCACGGCTTCGACGACCTGCGGGCCGCGCGGCGCGCGGTCGGCCGGATCCGGGACGTGCTGGAGGTGCGCCCCCTGCCGGAGCCGGCGCACCCGGCCGCGCCCGACGGGAACCGGGTGGAGCTGCGGGGCGTCCGCTTCGGCTACGACGCGGACCGCGAGGTGCTGCGCGGGATCGACCTCGTGCTCGAACCGGGGACGGTCACGGCCCTCGTCGGTCCGTCGGGAAGCGGAAAGTCCACGCTGGTGCGGCTGTTGCCGCGGTTCTTCGACCCGACCGCGGGTTCGGTCACCCTCGGCGGCATCGACCTGCGCGAGCTCGACGCCCGGGAGCTGTACCGGAGGATCTCCTTCGTCTTCCAGGACGTCCGGCTGCTGCGCGCGTCCGTCGCGGACAACATCGCCCTGGCGGTGCCGCACGCCGGCTTCGACGACGTGGTCCGCGCCGCCCGGCTGGCGCACGTCCACGAACGGATCCTCGCACTCCCCCGCGGCTACGCGTCGGTGATCGGCGAGGACGCCGGCCTGTCGGGCGGCGAGGCGCAGCGGATCGCCCTCGCCCGCGCCCTGCTCGCCGACACGCCCGTCCTCGTCCTCGACGAGGCGACCGCCTTCGCCGACCCGCAGACCGAACAGGCGGTCCGCCGCGCCCTGGCCGCGCGGGAGGGCACCCGGACGGTCCTGGTGATCGCCCACCGCCCGGAGACCGTCGCCGGCGCCGACACCGTCGTGATGCTGGACGAAGGGGTGGTCGTCGAGCGCGGCGATCCCGCAGGACTGCTGGCCGGGAACGGCAGGTTCGCCGCCTTCTGGTCGGCCCGGCGGCCCTCCGCCGACCGGGCCGGCGCCCCCGACGACGTACCGCGAGGAGACGAGGTCCGATGATCCGCACGCTGCTCCGGGTGCTGGGGCACGAGCACGCCCGGCCGGTGCGCCGCACCGTGGCCCTGATGACGGCGGCCGCCCTCGCCGAGGGACTCTCCTACGCGCTGCTGCTCCCCCTGCTGCGCGCCCTGTTCGGCGGCGCGCCCGAGGACGCCCGGCCCTGGCTGATCGCCTTCGGGGCCGCCGTCGCGGTCCACTCGGCGCTCCGCTACGCCGCCGACCTGTCCGGCTTCCGGGTCGGGTCCACGCTGCTGCGCGGCACCTACCACCGCCTCGGCGGCCAGTTGGCCCGCCTCCCCCTCGGCTGGTACGAGGGGAACCGCGTCGGCGAGGTGTCCGTCCTGGCCGGCCGGGGCGTCCTGCGGGCGATGAGCGTGATCGCGCACCTGCTGGCGCCGTTCGTCTCCGCCACCGTGACCCCGCTGGCGATCGTCGGCGTCATGCTGGCCGCCGACTGGCGGCTGGGCCTCGCCGCGGCGGCGGCCGTCCCGTTCGTGGCGGTGATCCGGACGCGCACCGGACGCTCGACGGCCGCCGCCGACGCGGAGCGGCACGCGCGCGACCACGAGGCCGCCGGACGGGTCGTCGAGTACCTCCAGGCCCAGCCGGTGCTGCGGGCCGGCGGCCGGACCGCCGAGCGCTTCCGCCTGCTGGACGACGCGCTGCGGGAGGTCCGGCGCGCCTCCCGGCGCACCGCGCTGTCGGCGCTGCCGGGCGTGGTCGGTCTGACCCTCGTGGTCCAGGCCGCGTTCACCGCCGTGCTCGCCCTGGGCGCCCACCTCGCGCTCGGCGGCACCATCGGCGCGGCGGAGCTCCTGGCCGTCCTGGTGCTGGCCGCCCGCTGCGCCGACCCCCTCCTCTCCCTGTCGGAGCTCGGCGGCCGGCTCCGCGAGGCGCGCCACGAACTGGACCGCCTCGACGCGGTGCTGCGCGCCGAGCCGCTACCCGAACCGGCCGTACCGGTCTCCCCGGTCCGCCACGACCTGGAGTTCGCGTCGGTCACCTTCCGCCGCGGTGACCGCACCGTGCTCGACGGCCTCTCGCTGTCCGTGCCGCAGGGCCGGCGGCTCGCGGTGGTCGGCCCGTCGGGCTCCGGCAAGAGCACCCTGCTCCAGCTGATCGCGCGGTTCCACGACGTGGACGCCGGGGCGGTGCGCGTGGGCGGGGTGGACGTCCGGGCGATCGGCTCGGACGCGCTGAGGGAGCGGTGCGCCGTCGTCTTCCAGGACGTCCGCCTCTTCGACGGCACGATCGAGGAGAACGTCCGCCTCGGCCGGCCCGACGCCGACCCCTCCGAGGTGCGGGCGGCGGCGACGGCGGCCCGCCTCGACGAGGTCGTCGCGCGGCTGCCCGGCGGATGGTCGGCCCCGGTCGGCGAGGGCGGCGCGCTCCTGTCGGGCGGCGAACGCCAGCGCGTCTCGATCGCCCGGGCCCTCCTCAGGGACGCGCCCGTCGTCCTGCTGGACGAGGTGACCTCCGCGCTGGACCCGGTGAACGAGGCGGCCGTCCACGAAGGCGTCGAGCGTCTGATGGCGGGCCGTACGGTGGTGACCGTCGCGCACCGGATGCGCACCGTCCGGCGTGCTGACCGCGTCGTCTTCCTCGACGGCGGCCGGATCGTGGAGCAGGGCACCCACGACGAGCTGCTGCGCCTCGGCGGCCGTTACGCCGCCTTCTGGAACGCCGCCCTGGGACCGGCCGCGCACGGTTGAACCGCCGCCCGCCGGGACGACGGCCGCGGGCCGGTCCGGACGCTTCCGGACCGGCCCGCGCGTCAGACGCCGGCCCGGCGTCTGCCCCGCACGCGGCGGGGGTACGGGAAGAGCCGCACGGGGCGCTTCGCGGCGACGTCCTCGATCCAGCCGAAGGTCAGCACCAGCAGTCCGATCAGCGGGACCGCCACCAGCAGCGGGAACCACTGGCTGGCCAGCAGCCACCGGAAGTGCTCGTAGACGAAGCCGACGGACCAGAGGGGGTCGATCAGGGGGATGGCGGCCACCAGCGCGGTCTGGTGCCAGAGGTAGACGCTGACGGCGCGTGCGTTGAGCAGGCTGATCAGGCCGTTCCAGCGTTCCAGCGGCCGGGGCCACCGCTCCCAGGAGGGGCTGACGTGGAGCAGGAGGGCGACGAAGCCGAAGGACCACAGGGCCTGGGCCACCGGCCAGCTCTCGATGTCGGTGTGCACGGTCGGGTCGACCGGCCGGGTCTGGAGGTACCACCAGCCGGCCACCATGACCAGCGGCGCGACGGACGGCACGACGTACTGCGGGATCTTCCTGAGCAGGCCCTCCTGGTGGGCCATGCCGAGGATCCAGCAGGAGCCGAAGGTGGCGAAGTCGCTGGTGTTCTCCCAGACCCGGCCGTAGAGGAACTCCTGGTCGAGGAAGAACGTGTGCATGACGGTCACCAGGGCGAGCGGCGCGCACAGCGTCACCACCGGCATCCGCCGCAGCGCCCACAGCATCAGCGGCGACAGCAGGACGAACCAGAGGTACGCGCGGAGGTACCAGAGGGGGACGATGATCTGCACGGCCCAGCCCTGGCCCACCAGGTGGTCGAAGCCGTTCAGGGCCTCGGCGTACGGCGGGGTGCCCAGCGGCAGGATCCAGAACATCAGCTTGCCCCACCACCACGCGGGGTGCCCCTCGGCGTCGGGTCCGTCGCCGTCGAGGATCTGGGCGGTGACCACGATCGCGCCGAACAGCCACAGCGGGGGCAGCAGGCGGCGCAGGCGGCCGCGGATGACGCCGAGGGCGGGCCGGCCGAGGGAACGGGCCATCAGCAGTCCGGCCAGCGCGAACATCACGCCCATCGACGGGAAGACGACGGGCAGCCAGAACCAGCCGAAGTTGTGGTAGATCACCACGCGGACCAGTGCCAGGGCGCGCAGCAGGTCGAAGTAGCGGTCCCGGCCGCCCTTGGCCCGGGACGGTGCCGTGGGGTCCGGTGCCGGCTCCGGCTCCCGTGCCGGTTCCCGCCGCAGGGCGGCGGGGACGCGCAGCCGGAGGGTCTCCTGGGAGCCCACGGATTCGAAGGACGCGGTCATGGTCAGGCCTCCACCGGTGCGGCGACCTCGCCGGTGCGCCGGAGCTTCTGCCAGCGCAGCCGGCCACCGGTCAGCGCCGTGATCACGGACTGCAGCAGGACGATGTACATCAGCTGCCGGTAGACCACCTGCTGGATCGGCAGGCTGATGAGGTGCAGGGGCTTCTCGCCGTCGAGCCGGAAGGCGTACCACGACAGCGCGGCCTGGAGCAGGATGAAGCCGCCCCAGCTGGCGAGGGTGATCGGGGCGTCCGCGAAGAGCACGCCGTACAGCAGGAACATGTCGACCAGCGGCGCGAGCAGCGGAGCGACCACGCCGAACATGACGACGAGCGGCAGGCCGAGCCGGCCGAAGCGTCCGGCCGGGCCGCGGGAGGTCACGGCGCGGCGGTGCTTCCACATCGCCTGCATGCTGCCGTAGCTCCAGCGGTACCGCTGGGACCAGAGCTGCTGGATGCTGGCGGGGGCCTCGGTCCAGGCGCGGGCGCGCTCGGCGTAGACGATCCGCCAGCCGTCGCAGAGCACCGCCATGGTGATGTCGGTGTCCTCGGCGAGGGTGTCGTCGCTCATCCCGCCGACCCGCCGCAGGGCCTCCTTGCGGAAGGCGCCGACCGCGCCGGGGATGGTCGGGATGACGTTGAGCATGTCGTACATCCGGCGGTCCAGGTTGTGGCCGAGGACGTACTCGATGTGCTGCCAGGCGCCGATCAGGCTGTCGCGGTTGCCGACCTTGGCGTTGCCCGCGACCGCGCCGATCGTCGCGTCGCCGAAGGGCTGGACCAGCTCGCGCACGGTGGACGGCTCGAAGACGGTGTCGCCGTCCATCATCACGACGATGTCGTACGACGCGGCCGCGATGCCGGTGTTGAGCGCGCTGGACTTGCCGCCGTTGGCCTGGCGGATCAGCCGGACGAACGGCAGGGCCATCGCCTCGACGATGTCCGCCGTGCCGTCCGTGGAGCCGTCGTCGACGACGATGACCTCGATCGGGTAGTCGCTGGCGGCCAGCGACGCGAGGGTGTTCGCGATGCACTCGCGTTCGTTGTAGGCCGGGACGAGGACGGTGACCGGTTCGGTGACGGGCGGTCCCCACGCGTCCCGCCGCCGGGAGCGGCGGGCGTGGAGCGGGGCGAGGACGAGCATCAGCGCGAACCGGCCGAAGTTGAGGAAGCCGACGACGGCCAGCAGCGTGACCAGGACCGGCAGGGTGAGCACGGCGGCCTGGCTGGCCCAGATGAACACCTTGCCCGCCCACAGCTGGTAGCCGTGCACCGGCACGGTGGCGTCGGTGGCGCCGAGCGCCTCGGAGACGGTGGCGAAGCGGTAGCCCTCGCCCTGCAGCCTGTCGATGATCCGTTCCAGCGCGGCGAGGGTCTCGGCGCGGTCGCCGCCCGCGTCGTGCAGCAGGACCAGCTCGCCCGCGCCGGGCTTGCGCGGCATCGCCGCCTCGACGATCGCGTCGACGCCGGGCCGCTTCCAGTCGTCGGTGTCGCGGTCGATGAACGCGGTGAGGTAGCCGCGGGAGCCCACGTACTTGATCACCGGGTAGTTCCAGTCGTCGAGCGCCGAGGCGTCGGAGGAGTACGGCGGCCGGAACAGCGCGCTGTGGACGCCCGCGACGCCGGCCAGCGCCAGCTGCGTCTGCGCCAGCTCCCAGCTGATCCGGGCTTCGGACTGGTACACGAGATCGGGGTGGGTGAAGGTGTGCACGCCGATCTCGTGGCCGCCCGCGACGATCTGCCGGATCAGCTCGGGATGGCGGGTGGTCATCGCGCCGGTCACGAAGAACACCGCGTGGACGTCGCGGGCCGCGAGCACGTCCAGGATCTTCGGGGTCCACTCCGGCGAGGGCCCGTCGTCGAAGCTCAGGACCACGGTGCGGTCGGGGATCCGGTAGCTCACCGGGTGCTCGTTCCTGTCACCGCGCGCGTCGATGACCGGGCCGCCCTTGAGCAGGTTCTCCGGCACGGTCGTCTTGTCGACCGAGGTCGCGATCCGGGTGTCGTGGAACGCCTCGTTGGTGGCGAGGCCGCGCAGGACGAGGAGCACGAGCAGGCAGGCCAGCAGGGACAGCGGCATGACGAAGCGCAGCGGCGGCGCGGCCAGTCGGCGTGGTCTCAGCAGGGACTGCCGGCGACGCTGGTGGCGGGACAAGGGCGCTCCTGGAGATGGGTGGTGCGGACGATCAGGCGCGCTCGGCCGGCCCGCGGGCGCTGCTCCGGGCGACACGGCGGTCGCGTGTGCCGGGGAGGGTCGGGGCGTCCGGCGTGCGGGCCGGACGCTTCGGGTGGGGTGCGGCGGGGGCCGCGTCCTCTAGGGCCAGAAGGGGGGCAGGGGCCCGCTGGTGGGCAGGTACGCGGGCCCCGGCGGGACCTCCATCGCCGGCGCCTGCGACTGCATGCCGACCAGGCTGCTGCCCATGGCGGCCGCCAGGAACGCGCCGACCACGGAGACCGGCCAGCCGAAGCGCCGGAACAGGCGGCTGCGCAGACCCGACTGGTCGACGAACACCGGTACCGGAACGGGCTCCTGGGGGCTGGTTTCAGACACGTCGGGTCGAGCCGACTGCGTCGGGTACACCGGGTTGCGCCCGAAGGGTGGGGAGGCTTGGCGCATCTCGTGTGGCCTTTTTGTGCAGGGACGTAAACGGCTGAAGCGTAGAGCGAACCCTAACGAGCGACCCCGAGCGATTGGTGTGCGATATCCGGTTTTGACATGATCCGATCGAATGTCGTAACCGGATCGGTATGTCGACGGGCGCACCCCGCCCCGAGAACGGCCGGTTCGAACACACGCGGCATGATGGCCGGAACCCTTCGCTAGGATGACGCCGCCCTCAGGCAACCGGCGCGCGCACCCGGCGAGGAGCGCACCCACCCGCCCTCCCCTCCCACACCCTGCGCCCCAAGCCCTGCGCCCTACGCACCCAAGGAGCCCGCGTGAGCCAGCCCCGCCGCACCTCTCGTCGCCGCGCGTGGACGGCTCTCACGCTGCCCGCCCTCCTGTGCGCGCTCGCCGCGTGCTCCGCCGGCCCCGCAGCCGACGGGGGCACCGGCGGGGGCGCCGACGCCGCCGGGCCCGCGCGGGAGGCCTCGCCGACGCCCGCCGGTCCGCCGGGAACCCTGTTCGACGACTTCGACTACACCGGCGCCGACGACCCCTCCCTCGCCGCGCGCGGCTGGGAGATCCGCACCGGCGGGGGCGGCCCGGGGATCAGGGACAGCTGGAGCGCCGACGGCGTCTCCTTCCCCTCCGACCCGACGGCCGAGGGCGGGAGGGTCCTCCGTCTGCGCTCCACCACCGACGGCACGAAGCAGGGCACCGCGCAGGTCGAGATCCAGACCACGAGCCGCAACTTCCTCACCGGGACCTTCGCCGCCCGGGTCCACCTCAGCGACGAGCCCACGAGCGGGCGCGACGGCGACCACGTCGTCCAGACCTTCTTCCCGATCTCCCCCTCGGACTCCTCGGAGAACTACAGCGAACTCGACTTCGAGTACCTGCCGAACGGCGGCTGGGGCTCGGTGGGTCCGCAGCTCGACACCGTCAGCTGGCACAGGGCCGACCCGCCGGACCGGGTCCACCGCAGCCTCGAACGGCGCCTCGGCGGCTGGCACACCATGGTGATCACCGCCATGGACGGAAAGGTCACGTACTCCCTGGACGGCAAGAAGCTGTTCACCAGCTCCGGCAAGTACGTCCCGCGCGAGCGGATGGACGTCCACTTCAGCAACTGGTTCATCGACCTCCCCTTCACCGGCGGCCCGCGCACCTGGGACATGAAGGTCGACTGGGTCTACCACAAGGCCGGCGAGGCCGTCTCCCCGGCGGAGGTCCAGAAGACGGTGGACGGCTTCCGCAACACCGGCACCGACCACGTCGACACCGTCCCGAAGCCCTGACCCCACCCACGCACCGGAACCGAGGCCGGGGGCCTCGGCCGCGGGAGGACGGAACGGGCGGCCGCGCAGCCGGGCCCCGTCCGGGACGACCTCGTCGCCCGGCTCGGGTACGAGCGTCCACGGAACACGGCCGCCGGCACACCTCACCGCGCCCCGCGCACCCGGCCCCTGCCGAGCGCCGTCGCGGTCGCCCGCCGCCCGGTCGAGGCGGGTTGGTACCCCACTGGTTCCCGACCGGTCCTCCGGAACGACCGAGGGGCCGTTCCAGATTCCTCTGAAACGGCCCCTCGGTCTACGACTCTCTCGAGTCGGGACGACAGGATTTGAACCTGCGACCCCTTGACCCCCAGTCAAGTGCGCTACCAAGCTGCGCCACGTCCCGGTGCGCGTCGGCGGCGGGGTTTCCCCGCGTCGGCGTGCAGGAGAACATTACCTCACTCCGCGGGGGGAGATCACACACGCGTGCGCGGGGGCGGAGAATGGCGGGGTGAGCGAGGCATCCGGAGGGAACGGGCGCGGCCGGGACCGCGACGCGGAGGGGCGGGCGCGCAGCGCGCGGCCGCGGGACGGGCTCGGGCGGCCGCTGCCGTACGGGGCGGCGGGCGTGGCGCGCCAGCCCGAGGGGGTGGTGCGGACGCCCGGGGAGACGGTGCGGGAGGCGCAGCGGCTGCTGGACGCCGGGATGCCGTTCCACGCGCACGAGGTCTTCGAGGACGCGTGGAAGTCGGGGCCGGACGGCGAGCGGGAGCTGTGGCAGGGGCTGGCGCAGCTGGCCGTGGGGCTGACGCACGCCGCGCGGGGGAACGCGACGGGCGGGGCGCGGCTGCTGCGGCGCGGGGCCGGCCGGGCCGGAGGGTACGCGGACGGGGGCGGCGAGACGTACGGCCTGGACGTTCCCGGGCTCGTGGCCTGGGCGGGGGAGCTGGCCGGCCGGGTGGAGCGCGGGGCCGCTCCCCCGGACGCCGCAGCCGAGGCCCCCCGGCTGACGGGGAACCTCGGCTGACGGAGGGCCTCGGCTGGCGGAGGGCCTCGGCTGGCGGGGGTCGGCTGAGAAAGGCCGGTGGTGCGGGCTAGGCGGTGAGTTCTTCCTCCAGGACCGCGGCGTGGCTGGTCTCGGGGTGCTTGGTGGCGGTGAGGAGGGTGAGGGTGGCGGTCTTCGCGAGGGCGCGGAGGCGGTCGAGGGCGGCGGCGGCTTCGGGGGCCGCGAGTTCGGCCTCGTAGCGGCGGCGGAACTCCTCGTGGTCGCCTTCGCCCGGGCCGTGGTACCAGCGGCGGAGTTCCGTGGACGGGGTGAGTTCCTTGGGCCACGCGTCGATGCGGGCGTCCGCCTTGGCGAGGCCGCGCGGCCAGAGGTGGTCGACGAGGACGCGGACGCCGTCGTCGGGGGCGGGCGGGTCGTAGACGCGGCGGACGCGGACGGCGGGGGCGGGCATGGTTCCAGGGTGCGCGCCCCCGGCGCGCGTCACCCGTCGACGCGCAGGACGGGCAGCAGGACGGCGTCGACGAACGCGCGGGCGGCGGATGCGTCGGGGAAGCGGTCCTCCAGCAGCCGCTCGATGCGGAGCAGGCCCATGAAGCTGGGGGCGACGAAGGCGATGGCCGGGTTGTCGGCGGCGACCTCGCCCCGGTCGACGGCGCGCTGGACGACGGCGTCGAGGGCGGCGACCTCGGGGGCGATGACGGTCTCGCGGATGCAGCCGCGCAGGTCGGGGTGGTGGAGGTACGCCTGGGCGACGGCCTCCATGAGTTCGGTGTCGTGCTCGCGGCGGGCCGAGGCGATGCGGGCGGCCTCGTGGAGGTCGCCGGCGAGGCTGCCGGTGTCGATGCCGGTGAAGATCGCGCAGCGGCGGGCGGCGAGGGCGGCGGTGACGAGCCGCGGCTTGGTGCCCCACTGCCGGTAGAGGGTCGCCTTGCCGCACTTGGTGCGGGCCGCGACGCCCTCCATGGTCACCGCGTCGTAGCCGCCTTCGCGCAGGAGGCGGAGCACGGCCTCGTACAGCTCCGCCTCGCGCTCCGGCGTGATCTTGCTGCGGCGGGCGGCGGCGGTGGCGGCCTGCGTGGACATCGGTTCCTCCCGGAAACCTCGGGGCCCTCCGCGGGGGACGAGGGCGCCCTTCTCTGCACATACGAGAGTAGGGGGCGCACAATCGAGACGCAAACGTATCGAGACGCTTGCGTCTCGATGAAATCGGATCTAGAGTTCCTCCGTTTGTTGCAGATTTGACCGATTGACGGATGGGAAGTGCCGCGCCATGGCTACCCCGACAGGCGGGACGGACGGGATACGTCCGGCCGCCCGCACCGAGGGCGGCCGGCCACCGCTCCCGCGCGAGCTGCTGCTCGTCACCGGGCTCTTCCTCGTCTACAAGTTCGGCCGGCTCCTCGCGAACGGCCACGAGACCGCCGCCTTCCGCAACGCCGACCTCGTGTGGGACGCCGAGCGCGCCCTCCACTTCCCCGGCGAGGGCGCGGTCCAGCAGCTCCTGCTGCACGGCGAGCCGCTGGTCCGGGTCGCGAACACCTACTACGCGGCCGTGCACTTCCCGGCCACGATCGCCTTCCTCGCCTGGCTGTACTGGCGCCGCCCCGCGCACTACGTGTGGTCGCGGCGCGTCCTGGCGCTGCTGACCGGCGCGGCGCTGGCGCTGCACATCCTGGTGCCGCTCGCGCCACCCCGGATGCTCGCCTCCGCGGGCCTGGTGGACACCGCGCGGGTCTACGGCCCGTCCGTGTACGGGGCCGTCCCGGAGGCGGACTCGATGGCGAACCAGTTCGCCGCGATGCCGTCGCTGCACTTCGGCTGGGCGCTGATGGTCGCGATCGGGCTGATCGCCGCGACCCGCTCGCCTCTGCGGTGGTGGTGGCTGCTGCATCCGGCGCTGACCCTGTTCGTGGTCGTCGGCACCGCCAACCACTACTGGACGGACGCGCTCGCGGCCGCGGTCCTGCTGGGCTTCGCCCTGCTCGTCGTACCGACGCCGGTACGTCCGGTCGCGCCGGTACGACCGGTCGCGCCGGTACGACCGGTCGCGCCGCCCGCGCCGTCGGACGCGCCGCCCGCCGTGCCCCGGCAGCGGGCCGGCGGCGGGCCCGCGTCCGCCGGGTCCGCGTCCGCCCCTTCGGAGGTGCGGCGATGAGCGGCGCGGCGGGCACCCTGCTCGCGGTGCTCCTCTCACTCGTCTCCGCCGCCGGGTACGCGCTCGCCGCCGTCGCCCAGGCCCGGCTCGCCGCCGCCCCTTCCGCCCCCTCGGGGCGCGGGGCGCTGCGGGCCCTGCTCGCGCGCGGCCAGTGGTGGTGGGCCGTCGGCCTCAACGCCGCCGGAGCCCTCGCCCACGTCGCCGCCCTGCACTACGGGCCCCTGACGCTGGTGCAGCCGCTGGGCGCGCTGACCCTCGTGGCGGCGCTGCCGCTGGGCGCCCGCACGGCCCGCCGGCGGGTGACCCGCACCGAGTGGCGCGGGGCGCTGTGGACCCTGGCGGGACTGGTCGGGCTCGTCGCGGTCACCGGGCCCGCCGCGCCCGGCGAGTCGCTGAGCATGGCCGAGGCCCTGGCGGTCGCCGGGGCGACGGCGCTGCTGATCGCGGTCCTGGCCGGCGGCCGGCTGCCCGGCGCCGGCCGCCGGGCCGGGGGCGAGGAGGGCGGCGTACGGGCCCACGGCCTCGGGCACGCCACCGCCTCCGGCATCGCCTCGGGCGTCGGCTCGGCCCTGACCCAGACCCTCACCGCCGCGCTGGCCCTCGGCCTCCCGGGCGGGCGGCCGTCCTGGTGGCAGACCGTCCTGCTCGCGGTGCTGATCTCGGCCTTCGCCCTGGGCGGCCTGCTCCTCTCCCAGACCGCCTACCGGGGCGGGCTCGCCGCCCCGCTGGCGGTCGTGAACCTGTCGAACCCGGCGGCCGCCGCCGTCATCGGCGTGGCCCTGCTCGGCGAGACGTTCCGCGCGGGCGCCTGGGGCTGGTCGGCCGCCGCCGCGGCGGCCCTGGTCGCGGCCCGGGGCGTCGTCCTCCTCACCGCGGGCGACCCGACGCCCCCGAAGCCGGAGTCCGAGCCCGCGAGCGGGCCCGTCAGCGGCTCCACGGCCGGGTCCGGGCCGGCCGCCGCCACCGCGAGGCCGCCGTTCGGGTCGCCCGGCACGCCCGGGATCCCCGGTACCCCCGGCCCCTCCGGCACCTTCGCACCGGAACCTTCCGCGGTGCCGACGGTACCCGCGGTGCCCACGGCGCCGAGTCTGGCCGAGGCGCTGGGGGAGGTCCTCGCCCCCGTACGGGAGGCGGAGCCGGCCCGCTGAGCGGGGCGGAGGCATCTCCTCCGCCCGGCCGCCCCTCCTCCGTCCGACTGCTCCTCCGCCCGGCCACCCTTCCCGCCCCTCCACCCCGGCCGTCCCTCCCGCCCCACCGGTCCGGCCGCGCCCCACGACCCCCTTCGCGTCACCTTGACGACAAACGGCCTCCGGCCCTATCGTCATGGTGACGACAAGGGGGTTCTCTCATGGCCGACATCACCCGGCGCGCAGGCTGGCGCCATCTGCGTTCCGCGCCCACCGCCCACATCCGCCACCAGCGGGGCGGGCGGCTCGCCCACGACGGGGCCGGGCTCAGCTTCTGGTTCCGGCCGCGGAGCGCCGCGCTGTCCGAAGTGCCGGTGGACGACCGGGAGCTGGCGATGGCCTTCCACGCGCGCACCGCCGACTTCCAGGACGTGAGCGTGCAGTCCACCGTCACGTACCGGATCGGGGACCCCGCGACGGCCGCCGCGCGGCTCGACTTCTCCATCGACCCCGACACCGGCGTCTGGCGAGGGACCCCGCTGGAGCAGATCGCGACGCTGCTGACCGAGACCGCCCAGCAGCACGCCCTCGACGTCCTCGCGCGCACCACGCTCGCCCGGGCGCTGGTGGACGGCGTGGCGGCGGTGCGGGAACGGATCACGGACGGGCTCGCCGCGGAACCGCGGCTGCCGGCGACCGGCATCGAGGTGGTCGCCGTCCGCGTGGTCGCGCTCCGCCCCGAGCCCGAGGTCGAGCGCGCCCTGCGCACCCCGGCCCGGGAGCAGATCCAGCAGGAGGCCGACCGGGCCACCTACGAGCGCCGCGCGGTCGCGGTCGAGCGGGAGCGGACGATCGCGGAGAACGAGCTGGCCAGCAAGATCGAGCTGGCCCGCCAGGAGGAACGGCTCGTCGAGCAGCGCGGTACCAACGCGCGGCGCGAGGCGGAGGAGTCCGCCGCCGCCGACGCGGTGCGGGCCGAGGCCGAGGCCGTGCGGAAGGTGCGCCTGGCCCGGGCCGAGGCGGAGGCGGCGCGCGAGGTCGGCGAGGCCCGGGCCGCCGCGCAGACGGCCTGGCTCCAGGCGCACGCGGCGGCCGAGCCCGCCGTCCTGCACGCCCTGGCGCTCACCCGGGCCGCCGAGCAGCTGCCCCGGATCGAGCACCTCACCCTCTCCCCCGACGTCCTCACCGGCCTCCTCGCGAAGCTCGGCGGCAGCGGCGGGGAAGGCGCGTGAGCCTCGCCCCGCGGGCGGTCCTCGTGCACCGCAGGACGGAGTACGAGGAGCTGATCGCCCGGCACGGGACGCACGGGCAGGCCGCGTTCTTCCTGGCGGCCCGCGGGCGCTCGGCCGACGAGGTCCGCGAACGGCACGACCGTGCGCTGCGGGCGCTCGCGGCCGTCGCCGGGGCCGTGCCGCTGGCCTGGCGGCAGACCCGGGTGGAGCGCGCCGATCTGGACAGGTTCCTCTTCGGGCCGGAGGACGTCGTGGTGGTGGTCGGCCAGGACGGGCTGGTCGCCAACACCGCCAAGTACCTCTCCGGCCAGCCGGTCGTCGGCATCGACGCCGACCCCGGGCGCAACCCCGGCGTGCTCGTCCGGCACCGGCCGGCCGACGCCCGCCGGCTGCTGCCGCACGCGGCCGGGCCGGGGGCCGGGGCCGAGGAGCTGACCATGGTCGCGGCGACCACGGACGACGGCCAGCGGCTGCTCGCCCTCAACGAGATCTACGTGGGCCCGCCGGGGCACCAGACCGCCCGCTACACCCTGGACGCGGAGGGCGGCGACCGGGGGCCCGAGGCCCAGGCGTCCTCCGGGGTGCTGGCCGGCACCGGCACCGGCGCCACCGGCTGGCTCCGCTCGCTCTGGCAGCAGCGCTCCAGCGCGCTGGCGCTGCCCGCGCCGGCGGAGCCGCGCCTCGCGTGGTTCGTCCGCGAGGCCTGGCCCTCCCCCACGACCGGCACGAGCCGGGTCGAGGGGCTCCTCGGTCCCGGCCAGGGGCTGCGGCTGACCGTCGAGTCCGACCGCCTCGTCGCCTTCGGCGACGGCGTCGAGTCCGACGCCCTCGACCTGACCTGGGGCCAGACCGTCCGCCTCTCCGTGGCCGACACCCGCCTCCACCTGGTGACCTGAGTGACCCGACCCGCCACTCCGCCCCCGCCGCCGGGTGCGGACTCCGGGGGCGGCCCTCGGGGACGTCCGTCGGAACGATCCGCACCGGCGTCCGTCGGAACGATCCGCACCGGCGTCCGTCGGAACGACCCGCGCCGGCGTCCGTCGGGACGGCCGTCGGAAGCGCCCGTCCCGACGGACGCCGGTGCGTCCGCCGGGCGTTCGCCGGGCGGCCGGAATCGATCGGCGGCACGCCGGGAGGGGGTCAGGAGGCGCTACGGTGGGGCGCTTTGACCGTTTTGTTTGGTGTGCGGTGTCGTTCGAAAGGCTCCTCCATGACCCTCTCCTCCGCCGGTCCGATCGCCGTCGCCCCCGCCACCCGCGCCGAGTGGGAGCTCGTGCGGGGCTGGGCGGCCGAGGAGGGGTGGAACCCCGGGCGGGCGGACGGGGACGCCTTCTTCGCGCAGGACCCGGAGGGGTTCTTCCTGGGGCGGGTCGGCGGCGAGCCGGTCTCCGCCGTCTCGGTGGTGACCTACGGGGACGCGTACGCCTTCCTCGGCTTCTACCTCGTCCGGCCCGAACTGCGCGGGCGGGGGCTGGGGCTGGCGACCTGGCGGGCCGGGCTCGCCCACGCGGGCGGGCGCGCGGTGGGGCTGGACGGGGTGCCCGCCCAGCAGGACAACTACCGGCGCTCGGGCTTCGCGACCGCCTACCGCACCGCCCGCTATGTCGGAGAAGTCCCGTCCTCCGGGCGCCCGGTGGCCGGGATCGTGCCGGCCGGGCGGGTCGATCGCGCGCTCCTCGCCGCGTACGACTCCGCCTGCCACCACGCCGAACGGCCCCGCTTCCTCGCCGCCTGGCTCACGACCCCGGGGCACCGCGCCCTCGCGAGGGTGGCGGACGGCCGGGTGACCGGCTACGGCGTCGTGCGGCCCTGCCAGGACGAGGCGCGGGTGGGGCCGCTGTTCGCGGACGGTCCGGCGGACGCGGCGGCTCTGCTCGACGCGCTGGCGGAGGAGGCCCGGGGCTTCGGCGCGCGGTCGGTCGCCGTGGACATGCCGGACACGAACCCGGCGGCGGCCCGGCTCGCCGAGGAGCGCGGCCTCACCCCCACCTTCGAGACGGCCCGCATGTACACCGCCCCGGTACGGCCGATCGCGACGGACCGCGTCTTCGGCGTCACCACCCTCGAACTCGGCTGAGGACGGGCCGGAACCGGCCGGGATCCGCCCTGCGGCACCCGGCTCCGACGCCCCACCCCTCGCGACCCCTCGCCGCTCCCCCGCGCGCCCCGCACGCTCCCCGCGCCCTCGCTCCGCACCCGCTCGCGTGCCCGCGAGCGGGTCGGATCGCGCCACTTCGCCGCCCGGAGCGGGGCGGTGGGCCCGGCCGCCCCTCCGCGCGCCCGCCGCGCCGACGCCCTCCGGCCGCCCCGGAGGGGGGACCCCCTCCCCGCCCCTGAGGGGCGACAAGGGTTTTCCCCGTATCGCGTTCACCTCCCCGTTCCCTACTGTCCTCCGCACCGGCGGATATCATCCCCCGCAGCGCATCTGACAGGTGCATGCGGGGAGACCACCGCCGGTGACGGCCTTGACCCGGGCCGTCGGCGCCGGTGGCGGCGCACGGGCCCCCCAGCCCAGGGACCACGGCCGCGACCCCACTTCGCACCGCGACTCCCGCGCCGCCGCCACTGCCCGCAACCACGTCGTACTCGAAAGGGCCACCCACTTTGAACGGTTCCAGGCGGAGAGTCATATCCGTGGTCGCCACCGCCGCGATCATCGGTGCCACTGCCACCACCACCGGGGCGTTCGCCGCCGCCCCGGCCGCTCCCTCCCCGAAGCCCGCCCCGGCTTCGCAGGCGATGCGGGCGCTGCCCAGCGCCCCGGTCGAGAAGGTCATCGTCACCTACAAGAGCCAGGCCGCCGAGGCCGCTTCCAACGCGGCGGCGAAGTCCGACACCGCCGAGAAGGCCGCGAAGACCGGCGAGGCGCTCGCCTTCGAGCGCCGCCTCTCCGGCGGCGGCGCCCTGGTCGACCTGGGCGACTCCGCCACCGCGCAGGACGTGAACGAGGTCATGGCCGCCTTCCGCGCCGACCCGTCCGTCGCCACCGTCGAACCGGACATCCGCGCCTACGCCATGGCCGTGGCCCCGAACGACACCGACTACGCCAAGCAGTGGGACCTCTTCGAGGCCACCGGCGGCATGAACGTGCCGTCCGCCTGGGACAAGACGACCGGCTCGGGCGTCACCGTCGCCGTCATCGACACAGGCTACGCGGCCCACTCGGACCTCGCGTCCAACGTGGTCTCCGGCTACGACTTCATCTCCGCCTCCGCCGACGCCCGCGACGGCAACGGCCGCGACGCGGACGCCAAGGACGAGGGCGACTGGAACGCCACCGACGGCGAGTGCGGCACCGGCTCCAAGGCGTCGACCTCCTCCTGGCACGGCACCCACGTGGCCGGCACCATCGGCGCCGTCACGAACAACACCAAGGGCATCGCGGGCATCGCGTACAACGCGAAGATCCAGCCCGTGCGGGTGCTCGGCAAGTGCGGCGGCTCGTCCTCCGACATCGCCGACGCCATCACCTGGGCCTCCGGCGGCACCGTGTCGGGCGTCCCGGCCAACCCCACGCCGGCCAAGGTCATCAACCTGAGCCTCGGCGGCGCCAGCTCCACCTGCCCGAGCGTCTACCAGACCGCGATCAACGGCGCCGTCTCGCGCGGCACCACCGTCGTCGTCGCCGCGGGCAACAGCAACGCCAACACCTCCGGCTTCACGCCCGCGAACTGCTCGAACGTCATCACCGTGGCGTCGACCAACCGCGCCGGCTCCCGGTCGTACTACTCCAACTACGGCACCCTCGTGGACGTGTCCGCCCCCGGCGGCGAGACCCGCAACGCCACCGACACGCCCGGCACCGTCACCACCCCCGAGAACGCGATCTACTCCACGCTGAACTCGGGCACGACGACCCAGTCGACCGAGAACTACAAGCCCTACCAGGGCACCTCCATGGCCGCGCCGCACATCGCGGGCCTCGCCGCCCTCCTGAAGTCGGCCAAGAGCACCCTCACCCCGGCCGAGATCGAGTCGGCGATCAAGACGAACGCCCGTCCGCTCCCCGGCACCTGCTCCGGCGGCTGCGGCACCGGCATCGCCGACGCGGCCAAGACCGTGAACGCGGTCACCGGCACCACCCAGCCGGGCACCGTCTTCACCAACGCCAACGACGTCACGATCTCCGACAACACCACCGTGTCGTCCTCGATCGCCGTCACCGGCCGCACCGGCAACGCCCCCGCCGCCCTCAAGGTCGGCGTGGACATCAAGCACACCTGGCGCGGGGACCTGGTCGTCGACCTGGTCGCCCCCGACGGCACGGTGCGCAACCTGAAGGCGTCCTCCTCCTCGGACAGCGCCGACAACGTCATCGCGACGTACACGGTCGACGCCTCCAACGAGGTCGCCAACGGCACCTGGAAGCTCCAGGTCCGCGATGTGGCCACGGGTGACACCGGCTACATCGACTCGTGGAGCCTCACCTTCTGATCCACCGCTCAACCACCCCCCACATCAGCATCATTGCTGGTCAGCGACGCGCTCGTGGTCTACACCACGGGCGCGTCCTGGCGTGGGGAAGGGTGACCGCGCGGTGCGGCGTGTCCGCATGCCGGACAAGGGGCCTGGACGGAGCGCCCCGGCTCCGTATCCTCTGCGCAGGGCTCATGGGCGGGGCCCACGGGCGGAGGTGGCGACCAGGTGACGACGGTTCCGAGCGGCCCCCTGCCCCCACGTGCTCCCGGAGTCGCGGGGCCCCCGGCCCCGGTGGGCCGCGAGGAGCTGCTGGCCCGTCTCGAATCCGTCCTCCACTCCCGCGGCCGCGCCCTGCTCACGGGCCCCGCAGGCGTCGGCAAGACCGAGGTCGCGCTGGCCGCCGCGGCCCGGGCCGAGGCCCGCGGCGAGACCGTGCTGTGGCTCGCGGCCCTTCCCGCCGACCGCGCGATACCCGGCGCCGCCGCGGCCGCGCTGGTGGCCTCCGTGGCGTCCACCGTCACCCGGCCGGGCCCGCGCGCCGAGCCGGCCCCCGCCGCCGAGGACGGCCCGGCCCCCCTCCCGGGCTCCCCCGGCGCCCTGCCCTCCGGGGTCTTCGCCTCCGGCGTCTTCGACGACCTGCCGGGCCCCCAGCGCACCGCCGTCGCCATGCTCTGCCGCGAGGCGCCCATCCAGCAGGGCGGCTGGGACCCGATCGCCCTGCGCCTGGGCATCGCCCGCATCCTGCGCGCGCTGGCCTCCCGGGGGCCGGTGCTGCTCGTCGTCGACGGGGCCGAGTTCCTCGACCACGACAGCACCGACCTGCTCCGCTTCGCCCTCCACCTCGCCCCGCCGTCGCTGCGGGTGATCGCGGTCGAGACCCCGGAGCCGTACGGGGACGCCCACGGCGCCGACGCGCCGGAGCCCGCCGCCGGCGCCCCCGGCCGGGCGGGCGTCGGGCGCACCGCCCACCTGTGGGTGCCGTCCGAGGCCGACCTGCTCCTCGTGCCGCCGCTCCAGGCCGACGAGATCGCCGCACTCCTCATCCACCACCGGCTGCCGTCCCGGATGGCCGGCCGCATCCACCGCGCCAGCGGCGGCAACCCCCGGCTCGCGCTCGCCGTCGGCCGCTCCCTCGCCGACGCCCGCACCCCCGTGCACCACGCGGAGGCCCTGACGCTCTCCGGCCGGGCCCGGGACCTGGCCCGCCAGCTCCTGGGCGCCGCTCCCCCGCCGGTCCGGGCCACGCTGCTGCTCGCGGCGCTCGCCCTGCGCCCCTCGGCGACCCTGGTGCGGCGGGCCGGACGGGCCAACGCGGAGGCGGACCTCGCCGCCGCCGAGCGGGCCGGCCTGGTGTCGCTCGCCGAGGACGGCTCGCTGGCCTTCACGGCGGGGCTCCTGCCGTCCACGCTGGTGCACGACGCCTGCTGGGCGGAGCGCAGCGCCGGGCACGCCGCGCTCGCCGAGGTCGTGGACGACCCGGTGGAGGCGGTCCGGCACCGGGCGCTGGCCTCCGACCGGCCGGACGAGGAGCTGGCCGCCGAGGTGGCGGCCGCTGCGGAGGCCGCGCGGCGCCGCGGGAACAACGCGCTCGCCGCCGAACTGGCCCTGCTGGCCGCCGAGTCCACCCCCGGCCGGGACGGTGCGCGGCGCATCGCGCGCCTCGTGGACGCGGCCGAGGAGGCCGCGCGGGCGGCCAGGGCCGACCTGGCGATGCGGGCCGCCACCGACCTGCTCGCCCGCGACGCCTCCCCCACCGACCGGGTGCGGGCCCGCCTCGCGGTCCTCGACACGGCGGGGCAGGGCCTCACCGACCTGGACGACATGTACGTCCACGCCATGGAGGACTCGGAGGGCGACACCGCGCTCCGGGCCGCCGTGCAGCTCCGGCTGGCCGTCAAGTACGTGCTGGCCGATGGTGATCCGGAGCGGTCCAGGACCGCCGCGATGGAGTCGGCCGCGCTCGCCGCCTCGGTGGGCGACCCGCGTACGGCCGCGCAGGCGCTGACCGTGCAGGCGCGGATGGAGCGGGCGCTGGGCACCCCCGACGCGGAGCCGGTCCTGGCCCGGGCCCGGGAACTGGAGCTGACGGAAAGGCCGTTGGGCATCCGCAACGCCGCCCAGATCCTGACGATCCGGCACGCCCTCTTCGACGACCGGCTGACGGACGCCCGCGACGAGCTGAACGCCCTGCTGCCGCTGGTGCAGCGGCGGGGCTCGGTCGAGGACGCCATCGAGCTGTTCCGCACGCTCGCGGAGATCGAGTCGCGGATCGGCGCGTGCGCGGCGGCGCTGGCGCACGCCGGCCAGTCGCTGGCGCTCACCCTGGAGGCCGGCCTGTCCCCCGGCCCCGCCTGGTACGCGCTGGCGCTCGCCGAGACCGCCGGCGGCAGCCTGGGCCGGGCGGCGAGCTACGCGCGGCGCAGCGTGCAGGCCTCCGAGGAGGAGGGCGACCGGGTCTTCCTCTCGCGCAGCCGGTACGCCCTCGGGCGCGTCCAGCTGGTCAACGGCGACGTGGCGGCGGCCCTGGAGACCCTGCGCCGGGTGCAGGCCGACGAGCGGGCGCAGTCCACGGTCGACCCGTCGATGCTGCGCTGGCACGAGGAGCTGGCGGAGGCGCTGCTCGCGCACGACGCCGTCGAGGACGCCCTGGCGCTGCTCGCGGAGGTCCGCCCGGTGGCCCGGCGGCTGGGCCGCTCCACGGTGCTGCTCGGCTGCGACCGGGTGCAGGCGCTGTGCCTGGCGGCGGAGGGCCGGACGGACGAGGCGGCGGAGCTGCTGACCGGGACGGCCGTCCGGTTCGCGGAGGCGGGGCTGCCGCTGGAGCAGGGGCGGGCACTGATGGCGCTGGCCCGGGTGGAGCGCAAGCGGCGGCGGCGGTCGGCGGCGCAGACGGCGCTGCACACGGCGGCCACGCTCTTCGAGCGGGCCGGGGCGGTGCCGTGGCTGGCGCTGGCCACGGAGGCCCCGGCGGGCGAGCTGCCGGGGACGGCGGCGGGCGGCGACGAGGCCCCGACGGCGCTGGCCTCGCTGACCGAGGCGGAGCTGCGGCTGGCCCGGCTGGTGGGGCAGGGAGCCTCGAACCAGGAGGCGGCGGCGAAGCTGTTCCTGAGCGTGAAGACGGTGGAGGCGCGGCTGACCCGCATCTACCAGAAGCTGGACGTGCGCTCCCGCGCCCAGCTGGCGACGGCGCTCCGCCCCTGAGGACGGAGCGCGCCGCCCGCGTCAGGCCCGGTGGACGGAGACGTACGTCCCGCGCACGGCGGCGCCCTCGGCTCCCGCCGGGACCCACTCGGCGGTGACGCCCCCGAGCGCGCCCTCCCCGGCGCCCGGCCGCAGGACCCGGTGCAGCCGCAGGACGAGGGCTCCGGCGTCCTCCTCCGCCCGCACCTCGACGTCGGTGTGCTCGCCGCCGTCGACGGCGGCCGGCGGCTCGGCGGCGCGCAGGCCCGGGACGGCGGCGACCGCGACGGTCTCGTCGACGGCGTCGCTGACGGACTGCTGCTGCGGCACGGCCCGTCCGGCGAGCAGTGCGGTCAGCTCCCGGACGAGCACGGGGTCGTGGGCGCCGTCGTAGATCCACCGGGTGCCGAGCACCCCGTGCTCGGAGGTGCCGATGAGCGCGTGCCCGGCGCCGTCGAGGGGCTTGCCCCGGTACGTCATCGGGATCAGGTACGCGACCGCCTCCGGCCCCTCGCCGTCGGTGACGACCATGAACTCGACGCCCACCTCGCCCTCGGGGTCGTCGAGCCGGAACCCGCCGGCCTTCACCGGCCGTGGCCCGTCCGCCCCTCCGGCGTACCAGGCCCGCGTCGGCAGCCAGCCGGCGATGAGCTCCAGTTTGGTCGGCGTCATCGTGGTGCGGTGGATGAGGGCCATGAGCAGGTCGCTTCCTCTCCTGGGGGCGGGAAACCGCCAACGTAACAGAGGGCCCCGCCGGGTGAAGTCCGGCCCGCCCGCGGCCTCGTGGGGCACGGCCCGCGAACGCGCCGCCGCGATGCGGGAGTCGGCGCGCCGGGCCGCCGGCGAGGGCGGCCGGGGCGGGGCCTTCGGGGCGAGGCCTTCGGGGCGGAAGGCGGGGCCGCAGGCGGGGCGTTCGGGGCGTAAAACGGGTCCGCAGGCGGGGCGTTCGGCGCGGGAGCGTGCGGCGGGACGGCGGTCCCCCGGCCCCGCAGCCCGTCCGCGCCCCGTCCGCGGCCCCGCGGCCCGTCCGCGGCCCGTCCGCGCCCCGTCCGCGCTCCTTCCCTGGTCCGAAGTGAGCGCCGTCCGGGGCGCGTTCGGGAAGCGCTCGGCCCGCGCCCGGCCGCGGGAGAACGTCGGGCGGATCCGTCGTCTCCATTGACGCCGACGCGACGGTAAGGAAGGTTTCCTGTCAACCATCACCGACCGGCCGGCCGCCACCCGGCAGGAGGAGACGATCCCTCATGCGCAGAGCGATTCCGGCGGCCGCGACGGCCGCCGCCGTCCTGATCGGCGCGGGGCTCCTGACCCCGTCGGCCCGGGCCGACGCCGCCCCCGCCCTCACCGCCTCGATCGCCCGGGCGAGCGTCTGGAGCACCGGCTACGGCGCCGACGTGACCGTGACGAACGGCGGGGACGCCCCGGCGAGCGGCTGGAGGGTCGAGTTCGACCTGCCGGAGGGGACCTCGGTCAGCAGCCACTGGTCGGCGACGAAGACCCAGAGCGGCCGCCACTACACCTTCACCCCCGTCTCCTGGAACGGCTCGGTCGCGCCGGGCGGGACGCAGAGCTTCGGTTTCAACGCGAGCGGCCTCGGCCTGCCCCTCAACTGCACGGTCAACGGCGCCCCGTGCGACGGCGGCGCCCCGACACCCACCCCCACACCGACCCCCACCCCCACCCCGACACCGACCCCCACGCCCACGCCCACCCCGACCTCCACCACCACCCCGCCCGCCGGCCCCGTCGTCGACGTCGCCACCGCCGCGGAGCTCCGGGCCGCGCTGGACTCGGCGGCGCCCGGGCAGACGATCCGGCTGGCCCCCGGCGAGTACCGGGGCTCCTTCGTCGCGCAGCGCGCCGGCACGGCGGACCGGCCGATCACGCTGACCGGCCCCCGCACGGCGGTGCTCGTCAACGACGGCCCGTCCGGCAGCGGCCCGTCCTGCCCGGTCCCCACCGCCGGCTGGGACCCGGGCTACGGCCTGTGGCTGTACCGGGCCCCGTACTGGAACCTGGAGGGCTTCACCGTCCGGGACTCCAAGAAGGGCGTGGTCGTCGACGCCTCCCCGCACGTGACGGCGGACGGACTGTACGTGCACCGCGTCGAGGAGGAGGGCGTGCACTTCCGCCGCTCCTCGGCGGACGGCGTGCTCCGGAACTCGACGGTCGAGGAGACGGGGCTGGTCCAGCCCGGTTACGGCGAGGGCGTCTACATCGGCTCGGCGGGCTCCAACTGGGGCTGCCACGGCACCGAGGGCGGCGCCGACCGCTCCGACCGGGTGCTCGTGGAGAACAACCGGATCGGCCCGTACGTCGCCGCCGAGGCCGTCGACGTCAAGGAGGGCACCTTCGGCGGGATCATCCGCGGCAACACCTTCGACGGGCGCGGGATCACCGGGCAGAACTCGGCGGACTCCTGGATCGACGTGAAGGGCGTGGACTACCTGATCGAGGGCAACACCGGCACCTTCACCGCGCCGGGCACCTTCGCCAACGGCTACGAGACGCACAACCCCGTCACCACGCCGGCCTTCCCGAACGGCTGCGGCAACGTGTGGCGCGGCAATTCCTCCGACCTGGGCGGGGTGGGCGCGTACGCCGTCCGGATCACGTCGACCTCCAAGTGCCCGGGGCGGCTCAACGTGGTGCACGCCTCCAACACGGTGCGGGGCGCCACGAGCGGTCTGACCAACATCGCGGTCACGCCGTGAGGCCGTCCTCCCCGTAGGGCGTGAACCAGTGGCCGTCGAAGTGGCGGGCCAGGGAGTAGGGGTGCTGCCGGTCGGTGAGGACCCGGTGGAGGAACTCGGTGACGGTCCCGTCGAACCGGGTCCAGGAGTCGTGGTCGTCCGAGCAGGCGAGGACCGGCCACCGGTCGGGGTCGTCGCCCTCGGTGAGCCAGTGGAAGGTGTCGGCCTGCTCCGTGTCGCCCCACTGCAGGAGGCCGCCGGGCGCGGGGTACACGCCGTACGGCTCCCACAGGCGGGCGCCCCTCGTCCGCGCCCACTCGGCCGACCGGAGCGCGTTCCCGACGAGGTCGGAGCCGTGCGCGTCCGACCCGGGGACGTACAGCCGGAGGTGGTCGTCGAAGGCGCCCTCGCCGAAGACCTCGGCGAGCTGCTTGTAGTCGGCGGGGAGCGCCGTGCCGAGCCGGGCCTCGGCGTCCGCCCAGTCCACCGGGTGGCGGGGCGCGGCGAGGTCCCGGCCGGTGGCCGCGACGACCCCGCCCAGCCAGGTGGCCCCCTCGGGGAGGTCGTCCGCCGGGCTCCGGCCCTCCGCGACGAGGAGCACGGGCAGCGGGCCGTACGGGCGGCGGATCGCGCCGAGACCGATCCACCGGCCGCCGTGGAACCAGCCGCGCATCGCGACGAGCCGGTCCCCGAAGGGGGTGAGCAGCGGCAGACCGGTGTGGGTGGTCGCGGTCGGGTCGGCGCGGCCGTCCGCGGCGAGGCTGCGCGCCTCCCCGTACCGCTCGACGAGGGCCCGCCGGAACGCGTCGAGCGCGTCCTCCCCGATCGGGGCCGGCAGGCAGACGTGACCGTCGGGGTGGTCCGGCTCGCCGCAGCGGAGTTCGCCGGTGTCGGCCCAGGCCAGGCGGCGTACGCGGGCGAGGAGTCCGGCCTGTTCCTCGTCGTGCTCGTTCGGTCGGTCCATGCCGGGCATGGAACCAGACGGCACCGACAGCGCCGCACGCGCCCCGGGGGGACCGGCGCCCCGTTCGCTGTTCACCGTTCGCCGTTCCCCGCCCCCTCCCCGACTTCGACTTCGACTTCGGCTTCGGCCGGCCCGGAGGAAACCGGCCGTGGCGGGAAACTCTGAATGATGGTTCACTTCTTCCATGGCCTACCGCAAGACCCCCGCCGAGCTCCGCCGGCTCGAAGCGGCCCGGGAGCACCTGGTCGCCTGCGCCACCTCCGTCGTCGCCGAGGTGGGCTGGTCCCAGGCGTCCGTGACCGCCGTCGCCGACGCCGCCGGGATCGCCGCCGGCTCCGTCTACCAGCACTTCCCCTCCAAGGCGGCGCTCGCCGTGGAGGTCTTCCGGCGCGCCGCCGGGCGCGAGGTGGAGGTGCTCGGCGAGGTGCTGGCCGCGCCCGGCGACCCGGTCGAGCGGCTGAGCCGCGGCGTCCACGTCTTCGCCCGGCGCGCCCTGGAGAACCGCGGGCTCGCCTACGCCCTGCTCGCCGCCCCGGCAGAGCCCGCCGTCGGCGCCGAGCGGCTCGACTTCCGGCGCCGCTACCGCGCGCTGTTCGCCGCCGTGGTGCGCGAGGGGATCGCGGACGGGGTGCTGCCGGAACAGAACGGCGAACTCACCGCCGCCGCGCTCACCGGCGCGGTCGGGGAGGTCCTGGTCGACCCGCTCGGCGCCCCCGACGGGACCACCACCGAGTCGCTCCTCGCCGACCTCACCGCGATGGCGCTGCGCTGCGCGGGCGCGCCCGCGCCGTAGGCCACCGCCCGTGCGGCGCCGCGGCCCGCCGCCGCACGCCGGGCGCGCCCGGCCCGCACCGCACCGCACCACAACGACCCCGTCCCCACCCCACCCTCCGGAGGAGCGACCACCGTGACCACGACCCCCGGCGCCCCCACCCCCACCGACACCGCCACCGCCACCCCGGACGGCCCCGCGGCCGCGCCCCGGAGCCGCCCCGCCGCCGTGACGCACGCCGTCACCAACCAGGCCCCGCCGCTGACCGGTCACGACGCCGCCGACGACCCGGTGCTGCTCGAAGGCGTCGAGCGGGAGGGCGCCGGGTGGCACCTGGCGGACCTGCACCGCTTCGGCCGCGCCGTCGCGAGCGAGGAGGCCCAGCGCTGGGCGGACCAGGCCAACCGCCACGAGCCCGAGCTGCGCACCCACGACCGGTACGGCAACCGGATCGACGAGGTCGAGTTCCACCCGGCCTACCACCGGCTGATGGCCCTGTCCGTGGGCGAGGGCCTCGCCGGCGCCGCCTGGGCCGACGACCGGCCCGGCGCCCACGTGGCGCGCGCCGCCGGTTTCATGCTCGCCGGCACGCTGGAAGCGGGCCACCTGTGCCCGGTCTCGATGACGTACGCCGTGGTCCCGGCGCTGCGGCACTCCCCCGAGCTGGCCGAGGCGTACGTGCCGCTGCTCACCAGCCGCTCGTACGACCCCGGGCTGCGCGCCCCGGCGGAGAAGTCCGGGCTGCTCGCCGGGATGGGCATGACCGAGAAGCAGGGCGGCAGCGACGTGCGCGCCAACACCACCACCGCCACCGAACACCCGGACGGCAGCTGGCGGTTGCGCGGCCACAAGTGGTTCACCAGCGCGCCGATGAACGACGTCTTCCTCGTCCTCGCGCAGGCGCCCGGCGGCCTCTCCTGCTTCCTCGTGCCGCGCGTCCTGCCCGACGGCAGCCGCAACACCTTCCGCATCCAGCGGCTCAAGGACAAGCTCGGCAACCGCTCCAACGCCAGCAGCGAGCCGGAGTTCGACGACACGGTGGCGTGGCTGGTCGGCGCCGAGGGCAAGGGCGTGCGGACCATCATCGACATGGTGACGATGACCCGCCTGGACTGCGTGCTCGGCTCCGCCGCCGGCATCCGCGGCGCGCTCGCCCAGGCGGCCCATCACGCCCGCCACCGCTCGGCGTTCGGCGCCACGCTCATCGACCAGCCGCTGATGCGCAACGTCCTCGCCGACCTGGCGCTGGAGTCGGAGGCCGCGACCACCCTCGGCCTGCGGCTGGCCGGCGCCGCGGACCGCGCCCGCCTCGGCGACGAGGGCGAGCGGGCCTTCCTGCGCCTGGCCACCGCCGTCGGCAAGTACTGGGTCTGCAAGCGACAGCCCGCCGCCGTCGCCGAGGCCCTGGAGTGCCTCGGCGGCAACGGCTACGACGAGGCGTCGGGCATGCCGAGGATGTACCGCGAGGCCCCGCTCAACAGCATCTGGGAGGGCTCCGGCAACGTCAGCGCCCTGGACCTGCTGCGCGCCCTGGCCCGCGAGCCGGAAGCCCTGGAGGCCTTCCGCTCCGAGGTCGGGGCGGCGTCCGGGGCCGACCGGCGGCTCGACGCGGCCTGGACCGGCCTGCAGGCCGAACTGCGCCTCACCGAGGACGCCCCGCTGCGGGCCCGCCGGGTCGCCGAACGGGCGGCGCTGGTGCTCCAGGGCTCCCTCCTGGTGCGCCACGCCCCGGCGGCGGTCGCCGACGCCTTCTGCGCCTCCCGCCTCTCCGGCGACGGGGGGCTCGCCTTCGGCACCCTCCCGCCGGCGACGGACTTCACCGGACTGCTGGACCGCCTGCCGGTCTGACGGGTCCCGCGCCGAGGGTCTCGCGCAGGACGGCCGCCTCCTCGTCGAGGTGGCGCAGGAGCGCGGCGAGCGCCGGGGTGCGGGTGCGGTGGGCGGCTTCGGTGACGCCCACCGTGCGCCCCACGGAGGGGAGTTCGACCGGCAGCGCCGCCAGGTGCTCGTCGTCGCGCAGGACCAGTTCCGGCAGGAGCGCGACCATGTCGGTCTGGAGCAGCAGCGCCCGCATGGTCAGGATGGACGTGCACTCCACCCGGTCCGCCGGCGGCGCGAGTCCCCGGTCCACGAGGAGCGCCCCCACCTCGTGGCGGAGGGCGGTCTGCTCGACCGGCAGGATCCACGGGAAGCCGAGCGCGTCCGTGAGCGTGACCGCCCGCTCCGCCAGCAGCGGGTGCCCGGAGCGGACGGCGAGCCGGATGGGCTCGCGGTAGAGCATCCGCTGCCGCACCTTCTCGCCCTCGGCCGGAGCGCCGCCCAACCGGCCGACGATCAGGTCGAGTTCGCCGCCGAGCAGCGCCGGGTGGAGCACGTCCGAAGTGCCCTCCCGGACGACGACGGTGAGCCGGGGCCGCTCCCGCTTCAGCCGGGCGACGGCCCGGGGCAGCAGCACGTTGGCCCCGGCCAGCAGGGTGCCCACGGTGACCGTGCCGTCCTGGCCCTGCCGCAGTCCGGTGAGGTGCTCCTCGGCGCGCCGCACCTCGGCGACGACCGCGCGGGCGTGGGCGACGAGGGCCTCGCCGTAGACGGTGGGCCGCATCCCGCGCGGCACGCGGGTGAACAGCGGCAGCTCGGCGATGGCCTCCAGCTCCCGCAGGGTCCGGGTCGCGGCGGGCTGGGTGAGGTGCAGGGTCTCGGCCGCCCGCACCACGCTGCCGTGCTCGAAGACCGCGAGGAGCAGGGTCAGGTGCCGGAACTTCAGCCGGCCGTCCAGGAGGTCCATCGGAGCCGTCTCCTTCCGGGAGGGGCGACGGCGGCGGGCCGCGCCCCGACCGCCGCATACCAGGATCGCTATACCTCTCGCACCGATCGGCATTGGATCGGCATAGCTGGGTGGGCGCACTATACCGGCACGCCCCGGGGGCGACTTTCGGACAGCCCCCGGCCCAGCAACGGAGGTCTGCAAGGTGAGTTCACCCGTGCGGCATTACGTAGGAGGCGGGTTCGACGCGTCCGGCGTGCCGTTCCCGCTCGTCGACCCGGTCACCGGCCGCACCGTCGGAGAGGTGCCCGCGGCCTCGCGGGAGCTGGTCGACCGGGCGGTGGGCGCGGCCCGGGAGGCGCTGCGCGGGCCCTGGGCGGGGTGGAGCCCGGCGGAGCGGTCACGGGCGCTGCACCGGATCGCCGACGGCGTCGAGGCCCGCTTCGAGGAGTTCGTCGCCGCCGAGTGCGCGGACACCGGCAAGCCCCGTGCGCTGGCCTCGACGGTCGACGTGCCGAGGGCGGTCGCCAACTTCCGGGCGTACGCGGACCTTTTGGCGGGGCGTGGCGAGCGGTCCTGGCACACCGCCACCCCGGACGGGCGCGGCGCGCTGAACTACACGGTGCGCAAGCCGCTCGGCGTGGTCGCGGTGGTCTCGCCGTGGAACCTGCCGCTGCTGCTGCTCACCTGGAAGCTCGCCCCGGCCCTCGCCATGGGCAACGCGGTGGTCGCCAAGCCGTCGGAGCTCACCCCGTCCACGGCCTGCCTGCTGGCGGAGGTGATCGCCGGGGCGGAGCTGCCGGCGGGCGTCTTCAACCTGGTCCACGGCCCGGGGGCGGACGCGGCCGGGCAGTGGCTGACCGAGCACCCCGGGGTGGACGCCGTCGCCTTCACCGGGGAGTCCCGTACCGGCTCGACGATCATGCGGGCCGCCGCGGACCGGCTGGCCCCGGTCTCCTTCGAGCTCGGCGGCAAGAACGCCGGGCTCGTCTTCGCCGACGCGGACCTGGAGCGGGCCGTGGAGGGGACCCTCCGCTCGTCCTTCACGCACAGCGGCCAGGTCTGCCTGTGCACCGAGCGGGTGTACGTGGAGCGGCCGGTGTTCGAGGAGTTCGCCGGGGCCCTCGCGGCCGGGGCGAAGGACCTGGCCGGATACGGCCCGATGATCTCCGCCGCCCACCGCGACAAGGTCCTCGGCCATCTGACCCGGGCCGCCGCGGACGGCGAGGTCCTGGCGGGCGGCGGGGTGCCGTCGTTCGGCGACGCGCGGGACGGCGGCTTCTGGGTGGAGCCGACGGTGCTCGCCGGACTGCCGGAGGACCACCCGGCGGTGCGGGAGGAGATCTTCGGCCCCGTCGTGCACCTGGCCCCCTTCGACACCGAGGAGGAGGCGCTGGCCCTGGCCAACGCCGGCCCGTACGGGCTGGCCGCCACGGTGTGGACCGGCGACGTGAGCCGCGCCCACCGGGTCGCACCCGCCCTCGATGTCGGCGTCGCCTGGGTGAACACCTGGAACCTGCGGGACCTCCGCACCCCCTTCGGCGGGGTGAAGGCGTCCGGGATCGGACGCGAGGGCGGCGACCACTCCCTCGACTTCTTCTCCGAGCCGATGAACGTGTGCGTGAAGCTGTGACCACGACGAACCCGACCCCGCCCGAGGCGACCGCGCCCGGCACGACCCCGCCCGAGGCGACCACGACGGCCCCGGGCACGCCCGGCGCGCGCACGGCGGGCCCGGACACGGCGGCCGTGGCCGCCGCCGCCGAGCGGCTCCGGGAGGCGCACCGCACCGGCGTCCCCTGCGCCCCGGTGCGGGACCTGCTGCCGCCCGGCGACCTGGACGCGGCCCACGCCGTCCGGGCCCTCGTCACCGGACGCCGGATCGCCGCCGGCCACCGGGTCACCGGCTGGAAGACCGGCCCGGCCTCCCCGGCCGCGGGGGACGGGACCGGCTCCGGCACGCCCTGCTTCGGCGTCCTCCTCGACGACGCGGCGGTGCCCGACGGGGCCGAAATCCCCTGGGGGACGGTGCTCCAGCCGAAGGCCGGGGCCCAGGTGGCGCTGGTCCTGGAGCACGACCTCGTCCACGAGCGGCACACGGTGGCCGACGTGATCCGGGCGGTCGCCTTCGCGCTGCCGGCGATCGAGGTGGCCGGCAGCCGGATCCGCGACTGGGACGTCACGGCCGTCGACGCCACCGCCGACAACGCCTGCGGCGGCGCGTACGTCCTGGGCACCCGCCCCGTCCCGCTGCGCGGGACGGACCTGCGGACGGCGGGAATGGTGCTGGAGCGGCGGGGGGAGCCCGTCTCCACCGGCGCGGGCGTCGCCCGCCTCGGCCACCCGCTGCACGCGGCCGTGCTGCTGGCCGACGCGCTCGTCCGGCTCGGCACCCCGCTGCGGGCCGGCGACACCGTGCTGACCGGCCCGCTCGGGCCCCTGGCGGACGTGGCCCCCGCGGACGTGCTCGAAGCCCGGATCGACGGACTCGGCTCGGTGCGCGCGGCCTTCGGGCCCGCCGGGCCGGAAGGGAAGACACGATGAGCACCACGACGGAGCAGGCCGCGCACCTGGCCGAGGCCCTGGACACGGCGGCCCTGGAGGCGCGCCCGCTGCCCGGCGGCGGAAGCGTCCCGGCGGACGTCGCCGGGGCGTACGAGGTGCAGGAGGCGCTGGTGGCGCGGCGGCTGGCCCGCGGCGAGCGGCCGACCGGCGTAAAGCTGGGGTTCACCAGCCTCGCCAAGATGCGGCAGATGGGGGTGGCCGACCTGATCCACGGGCGACTGACGGACCGCATGGAGGTCGCGGACGGCGGCCGGTGCGAGGTCGCCGGGCTGATCCACCCGCGGGTCGAGCCGGAGCTCGCCTTCCTCCTCGGCGCCACCCTGGCCCCCGGCGGCGACCCCGCGGCGGCGGTCGCAGCGGTGGCCCCCGCCCTGGAGGTCATCGACTCCCGCTACCACGGCTTCCGCTTCTCGCTCCCCGAGGTGATCGCCGACAACACCTCCGCCGCGGCCTACGCGGTCGGGCCGTGGACCGCGCCGCGCGACCTGGGCGGCCTCGGCGCGCTCGGCAACCTCGGGGTGGTCCTGGAGCTGGACGGCCGGCCGGCCGAGACAGGCTCCACCGCCGCGATCCTCGGGCACCCGCTGCGCGCCCTGGCCGCCGCGGCCCGGCTCGCCGGCCCGCTCGCCGCCGGGACGGTGATCCTCGCGGGCGCGGCCACCGCCGCCGTACCCCTGCCGCCCGCCACCCACGTCCGCGCCACGGTCGCCCGCCTCGGCACCGTCTCCCTCACCACCGGGGAGGCGGCGTGATCGTCCCCGGCGCCGCCCCGCCCCGCGGGCGCTTCCCGCACCTGAGGCGCGCGGGCGACCTGGTCTTCGTGTCCGGTACGAGCTCCCGCCGGCCGGACGGCGGCTTCGCCGGCGCGAGCGCCGACCCGATGGGTGTGACGGACCTCGACATCCGGGTCCAGACCCGGGCGGTGCTCGACAACATCGCGGGCATCCTGGCGGCGGCGGGCGGCGGCCTCGACGACCTCGTGTCGGTGACCGCGTACCTGGTCAGCATGAACGACTTCGGCGGCTACAACGAGGTCTACGCCGAGTACTTCGACGAGACCGGCCCGACCCGCACCACCGTCGCCGTCCACCAACTCCCCCACCCCCACCTGCTGATCGAGATCAGCGCGGTGGCCCACCTCCCGCAGAGCGAGGAACAGCGCCGATGACGATGAGACCGTTCAATCTCCACGCCTGGATCGACGAGCACCGGCACCTGCTGCGGCCGCCGGTCGGCAACGTCCAGATCTGGCGGGACGCCGACCTGATGGTGACGGTCGTCGGCGGCCCCAACCGCCGCACCGACTTCCACGACGACCCCATCGAGGAGTTCTTCTACCAGCTCAAGGGCGACATGGTGCTGCGCGTCATGGAGAAGGAGGGCCGGCCCCCGCGCGACCTCCACATCCGCGAGGGCGACGTCTTCCTCGCCCCGGCCCACCTGCGGCACTCCCCGCAGCGGCCGGAGGAGGACAGCATCGGCCTGGTCGTCGAGTTCGCCCGCCCGCGCGGCAGCCTCGACGCCTTCGAGTGGTACTGCGTGGAGTGCCACCACCTGGTGCACCGCAGCGAGGTCCAGCTCACCTCGATCGTCGACGACCTCCCGCCGGTCTTCGGCGCCTTCTACGCCGACGAGGCCGCCCGCACCTGCGGACGCTGCGGCGCGCTCCACCCCGGCCGCGACTGGCCGGAGGAACTGCGCCCCCGCACCCGCCGCGACGGGGCGGGCGGCGCATGACCGTCGTCGACGTCCACGCGCACGTCTTCCCCGCCCTCGGCCGCGCCGAGTCCCGCCGGCTCACCGGCTCCGACGACGGCCCCTGGCTGCGCACCACCGACGGACCCGACGCCGGGATGATGATGGCCGGCGCCACCGAGTACCGGCCGGTGGGACGCACCCTGTGGGACCCGGCCGCCCGCGTCGCCGACCTGGACCGGCTCGGCGTCGACGTCCAGGTCCTCTCCAGCACCCCGCTGCTCTTCGGCTACGGCCTGGAGGCCGGGCGCGCCGCCGACTGGTGCCGGACCGTCAACGCCCACCTGCTGGAGTACGCCGCGTACGCCCCCGGCCGGCTGGCCCCGCTGTGCCAGGTGCCGCTCCAGTCCACCGAGGCGGCCTGCGAGACGGTGAGCGAGGCGATGCGGCAGGGCTTCCACGGCGTCCACATCGGCAACCACCTGGGCGACCGCGACCTCGACGACGGGGCGCTGACCGAGTTCCTGGCACACTGCGCGCACGAGGGCGCGGCCGTCCTCGTCCACCCGTGGGACATGCCCTCGGGACCGCGCCACGCGCGCTACATGCTGGCCTGGCTGGCGGGCATGGCGGGGGAGACCCACCTGACGATCCTGTCGCTGATCCTCTCCGGGGCCTTCGAGCGCCTCCCGGCCTCGCTGCGGCTCCTCTTCGCGCACGGCGGCGGCAGCTTCCCGTACCTGCTGGGCCGGGCCGACAACGCCTGGCACCGGCGCGACCTCGTCCGGGCCGACAGCCCGCACCCGCCCTCGCACTACACCGACCGGTTCTCCGTCGACTCGGCCGTCTTCGACCCCGGGGCGCTGCGCCTCCTCGTGGACGTGATGGGCGCGGAGCGGGTGCTGCTCGGCTCCGACCACCCCTTCCCGCTCGGCGAGGAGGAGATCGGCCGGCTGGTGCGCGACAGCGCCCTCACCGACCGCGAGAAGGCCGCCGTCCTCGGCGGCAACGCCGTCCGCTTCTTCGGACTGACCCGGCTGCCGGAAGGAGCCCCCGCATGCTGACCGAGCGCGCCGCCGCGCTGGACGCGGCCGACCCCCTCGCCCACGTCCGCTCCCGCTTCCTGCTCCCGGAGGGGGTGGTCTACCTGGACGGGAACTCGCTGGGGGCGCTGCCCGCCGCCGTCCCGGCGGCCGTCGAGGACGCCGTGCACCGCCAGTGGGGCACCGACCTGATCCGCTCCTGGAACGCCAACGGCTGGTGGGAGGCGCCGACCAGGACCGGAGACGCCGTCGGCCGGCTGATCGGCGCCGCACCGGGGCAGGTCGTCGCCGGCGACTCCACGAGCGTCCAGCTGTTCAACACCCTCCTCGCGGCGGCACGGCTGCGGCCCGGGCGCCGGCTGCTGCTGACCGACCCCGACCACTTCCCCACCGACCAGTACATCGCCGACTCGGTGGGCCGCCTGCTCGGCCTCGACGTCCGCCGGGTGCCGGCCCGGGAGGCCGCCGCCGTGCTGGCCGCCGAAGGCGCGGACGTCGCCGTCGCCGCGTACGCGCCGGTGGACTACCGCACCGGCGAGCTGTACGACATGGCCGCGCTCACGGCCGCCGCGCACGCCGCCGGCGCCCTGGTCCACTGGGACCTCTGCCACGCGGCGGGCGCGCTGCCGGTGGAACTCGACGCGATCGGCGCGGACTTCGCGGTCGGCTGCGGCTACAAGTACCTGTCCGGCGGGCCCGGCGCACCGGCCTTCGCCTATGTCGCCGCCCGCCACCAGGACGGCTTCGACCAGCCGCTGACCGGCTGGCACGGGCACGCCGCGCCCTTCGCGATGTCCGGCACGTACGCCCCCGGGCCGGGCATCGGCCGGGCCAGGATCGGCACGCCCGCGCTGCTGTCCCTGCTCGCCCTGGAGGCCGCGCTCACCGCCTTCGACGGGGTGGGGACGACCGAGGTGCGGCGCAAGAGCCTGTCGCTCTCCGGCTTCTTCCAGGAGTGCGCCGACGCCCTCCTCGACGGCCTCGGCTTCACCTCCGTCACCCCGCGCGACCCGGCCCGCCGGGGCAGCCAGGTCGCGCTGCGGCACCCGGAGGCGTACCCGCTGGTCGCCGCGCTCACCGCCCGGGGCGTGATCGGCGACATGCGCGCCCCGGACCTGCTCCGCTTCGGGTTCAACGCGCTGTACGTCTCGCACGCCGACGTCCTGCGGGCGGTCGAGGAGCTGAGGGACGTCGCGCTCTCCGGCGCCCACCGGTCCCCCGAGTTCCAGGAGCGCCCGACCGTCACCTGACCCCGCCCCCGATCCCCGTCCCCGTCCCCTCCTCCGCCTCCGCGCACGTCTCCGAAAGGACCGTTCCATGCGCTCCACCCGCAGAAACGCGGCGCTCGCCGCCGCCGTCGCCGCCGCCGCGACGGCCACGCTGCTCGCCCCCGGGGTCTCCGGCGCCACCGCCGGGGCCGCCGGTCCGGCCGCCGGCGACCCGGACGTCCGCGCCGTCTGCGCCGACCGCCGACCGGAACAGGCCGACCCCGGCGCGTACGGCATGCAGCTGGACGGCAGCTTCCGGCACCCCGCGCTCACCCCGGTCGACGAGGAGGCCGAGCACCCGTTCCCGGGCCGCCGGGCGGAGTACGACACCCGGTCGTACATCAAGAACATGAAGGTCGAAGCGGCCTACGAGGGAGCCGACTTCACCCCGGACTACTTCCACACCTGGCAGAACGTCGTCGACTTCGACGGGCGCCGCTACCTCTTCCAGTACGACCGCTCCGAGGGCCGCGTGTACGACGTCACCGACGTCAAGAAGGTGAAGGTGGTGGAGAAGCTGAGCCGCGAGGACGTCGGCGGCGACGAGACGCGCGCCAACGGCGACTGGGCGGCGCACGACTACTGGGGCGCCTCCACCATCCAGTGGAACGAGAAGCTCGACGCCTACGTCATGGTCCAGAGCTTCGAGAGCAAGCGGCAGATCTCCGAACTCTCCGACCACCCGCCCCTCGACAAGTACAACAACCCTGACGGCGTAAGGAAGCTGAGGGAGAAGCCGGGGCTGAAGGGCTTCAAGGTCTACCGGCTGGACGGGCCGCGCAAGAAGGACTGGAAGCTGCTCGCGACGGTCTCCACCGACGCCACCCAGGCCGACCCGCTCCGCTCCGACCCGGCGACCGCGCAGCAGGGCTCCGGCTCGATCGACGTGCCCCACTGGGCGGGCGGGCGGTACATGTTCATCGCCACGGCACCGGACGACACCTACTCCGGCACCGAGTACCCGACCAACCTGCACTCGGCCGGCTACCAGTCCTGGGACATGTCCGACCCGGCCCGCCCCCGGCTCCTCGACACCTGGCACCTGCCGGGCCAGCGCACCGGCGAGGACGCCGCCTACCGGAAGAACCCGCGCTGCGGCAACCGCACCAGCTGGATGGGCGCCCGGATGCCGCTCTTCCTCCCCAAGCCCGTGGAACAGGGCGGGCGTTACGCCTTCGCCGCGATGGGCGGCTACGGCCTGACGGTCCTGGACGTGTCCGACCCCTCCGACCTGCGGACGGTCGCCCACCTGGACCTGCCGGCGTCGGTGGCGGGCACCGAGGGGGACAACATCGACGTCTCCCAGTACGAGAGGACCGGGATGATCTACTACTCCGGCTACCCGCTCACCGAGGACTGCTACGAGCCCTACAAGGACGTCTACCAGATCGACGTCCGCGACCCCGCACGCCCCCGCGTCGTCGGCACCCTCCCCCGCCCCGTCCCGCCGCGGACGGCCGGCTTCGCCGACTACTGCCAGCGCCGGGGCAGCTTCGGCCCCAAGCGGACCGGCTACTACACCAACCCGGGCCGCCACGACGCCGGCCTCCTCGGCTACGGCTTCTACAACGCGGGCGTGCAGTTCTTCGACGTCTCCGACCCGGCCGCGCCCGAGATCGCCGCGTACTTCGTCCCCAAGGCGTACGGGCGCGACACGGCGGACTACGCGTACGGCAACCAGACCCACGGGGTCTACGTGGAGTGGGACCGCAACATCGCCTGGGCGCTGACCAACCACGGCATCTACGCCCTGTCGTCGAAGGTGCTGGGCAAGCCCGACCTCGACCGGCCGGCGAAGCCGTTCCGCACCAGCGAGTTCTGAGCCCCCCCCGCCTCCTCGCTCCCTCGCTCCCGCCCTCCCCCCGCCTCCTCCGCTCCTCCCTCTCCCTCCTGATCCCCGTCCCCGGAAGGGTCCCTCCGTCATGCCCGCATCCAGCGAATCCGCAGGACTGGTCCGCTCACTGACCCACCGTCAGACCACCATGATCGGGCTGGGCTCCGCGCTCGGCACCGGTCTCTTCCTCGGCTCCGGGACCGCGATATCCGTCGCCGGGCCCGCCGTGATCGTCTCGTACGTGATCGGGGCGGTGCTGGTGGCCGTCATCGCCGTGCTGCTCGGCGAGATGTCCGCCGCCCATCCCGTGCCGGGCTCGTTCGGCACCGTCGCGCACCGCTACCTCGGCCCGTGGGCCGGCTTCCTCAGCCGGTGGCTGTACTGGTTCAGCGCGGTCGTGGTCATCGGCACGGAGGTCGTCGCCTCGGCGCTGTACATCCGGTGGTGGTGGCCCGGCGTGCCGATGTCCCTGGCCATCGTGGTGATCGCCGCGGTCGTCCTCGCGGTCAACGTGATCAGCGTGAAGTCCTTCGGCACCACGGAGTTCTGGCTCTCCACCGTCAAGGTGGTGGCGCTGTGCGCCTTCGTGCTCTGCGCCGCGCTGCTGGTCTTCTTCGGCCTGCCCGACACGGAGGCCACCGGGCTCGCCCACCTCACCGACGACGGCGGCTTCCTCCCGCACGGCGCCAAGGCCGTCTGGATCGGCATGTCCGTGGTGATGTTCGCGTACGCCGGGTTCGAGGTCGTCGCCATCGCCTCCGCCGAGGCCGCCGACCCGCAGCGCACCATCCGGACCGCGATGCGCCAACTGGCCTGGCGGCTCGCCTTCTTCTACCTCCTCTCCATCACCCTGGTGCTGGCGCTGATCCCGTGGCGCAGACTCGCCGCCGGCGACGGCAGCGTCGAGGCGAGCCCCTTCGTGCGGGTCTTCTCGGAGGTCGGGGTGCCCGCCGCGGCGACCGTCACCAACGTGGTCGTGCTCATCGCCGCCATGTCCGCCGCCAACGCCCACCTGTACGGCGCGTCCCGGCTGCTGCACTCGCTCGGCGGCGACGGCCTCGCCCCGGCGCCGATGGCCCGGCTCAGCCGGCGCGGGGTCCCCGCCGTCGCCCTGGCCGCGTCCACCCTGGGCATCGCGGTGGCCGCCCTGCTCGCCTTCTACGACGTCAGCGGGCTCTTCGGCATCCTGATGTCGATCGCCCTCTTCGCCGTCCTGATGGTGTGGCTGCTGATCCTCGCCTCGTACGTGGCCTTCCGCCGGCACCGGAAGGCGCACCCGGAGGAGTTCACCGGCTTCGGCGTCCCGGGCGGCGACAAGCTCGCGGTCGTCGCCGGGGCCGGCGTGCTCGCCGTCGCCGCGACCGCCGTGGAGGTCCCCGACATGCGGCAGGCGGCCGGCATCGGCCTCGCCTTCACCGCCGTCCTCCTGGTCTGTTACGCGCTGACCGGCGCCCGCCGGGCGGCCCGCGGCGAACCGGCCACCGCCTCCCCCGCCCCACCTGCTTCCCCGGCTTCCCCTGCCTCCCCCGCCTCCCCTGCCTCCCCCGCCGCTCCGGCCGGCGAGCGGCCGTAGAAGAAATCCGCGCCGGGGCGAATCCTCCGCGGGGCCCGCCGCCTCTTATCCGCGTACCGGCCGCACGGGCCGGTACGCGGAAGGAGACATCATGCTGATCACCGGCCTCGTCGTCGTCGGAGTCCTGCTCGTCGGAGCGTGCGGCTGGCACCTCACGCGGCGGTACCGGAGCCGGGCCTGATCCGCACCCGCCCACGGGAGCCCGCAGAGCACGAGGAAGAGCACATGAACCGACCCTTCTCCTGGCCGGACGAACGCCTGGTCAGGGCCGCCCAGGACGGCGACGTCGCCTCGCTGACGACCGTCGTCATGGAATCGCAGCCGCACGTGCGGAAGTTCGCCCGGTCGCTGTGCGCCTCCCCGCAGGACGCGGAGGACGCGGCGCAGGAGGCACTGATCATCCTCTACCGGAAGATCGGCACCCTGCGGGCGTCGGGGGCGCTCGCCTCGTGGATGTTCCGCATCGTGCGCAACGAGTGCCTCCGGCAGGTCCGGCTGCTCGTGGCGCGGCCCGAGGAACCGGCGGTCGCCGGAGCCGAGGGCGCCCCGGAGCCGTCCGCCGAGGAGACGGTCCTGCACCGGCTGGAGGCACGGCGGATCGCCGCCGCCGTCGGGGCCCTGCCCCGGGAGCAGCGGCAGGTGCTGATCATGCGGGACGTGCAGGGCCTGCCCGGCAGGACCGTCGCCCACGCGCTCGGCCTGAGCAACGCGGCGATGAAGTCCCGGCTCCACCGGGCGCGCGCCGCCCTCCGCCACTCCCTGGCGGCGACCGACCGGGCGCCCGGCCCGGGGGCCCGTCCCCGCCCCGACGAAGGAGACCCGCGATCGTGAACCCCCTCCCTGCCGTCGACGCCGTCCGGCCCGCCGCCGAGAAGACGGACCGGCCCGGCCCGGACTTCTCCAGCAGCTCGGTCCCGCGCCACCTGGCGCGCGGCGCCCTCGGCTTCGGGCTGGTCATCGGCTCCGTCGCCCTGGTGCCGGTCGCCGGGCCGGTCGCCCTGCTGGCGGCCCCGCTGGCCCTGGTCGCCTTCCGCGGCTGCCCCACCTGCTGGATGGTCGGCCTGGCCCAGACGATCTCCCGGGGCCGGCTGGAGCGCCGGTGCGCGGACGGCGTGTGCACCCTCGTCAAGGCGCACCCGCACCCCGGCGGAACACCCCGGGCCTAGCGGATCCGAAGGGCCGCCCCCGTCTCGTACCCGAGGCGGGGGCGGCCTCGTACCCGAGGCGGGGGCGGTCTCGTACCCGGGGCGGGGGCGGCCCGCGTGGCGCGCGGGGGCGAAATTCCCGACGGTTCGCGAGGGCGGGCTGTTACGCTGGTGAGGACGTTGATCGTGAAACGAGGAGAGCGGCAGACATGGCGGGTGACGACGACATCTCCGGGTGAGATCCGGATCTGACGGCCACCGGACGCGCCGAGGAGCGCAGCCGGGGTGGCTCGTTCGTCGTACCCCCTTTCCCCATGTCTGCCCGGGGCGGAGCCCTGTCCGCCGCCCGCCCCCTTCCTCCCCCGCGAGGTCACTTCCATGTCCCACGCCACCGTCGTCTGCTCGGACCTGTCGTTCTCCTGGCCCGACGACACCCCCGTCTTCCACGAGCTGTCCTTCAGCCTGGGCAGGGGCCGGACGGGCCTCGTCGCGCCCAACGGCTCCGGGAAGAGTACCCTGCTCAAGCTGATCGCCGGCGAGCTGCGCCCCACGGCCGGCTCGGTCACCGTCGGCGGCGGCCTCGGATACCTCCCGCAGAGCCTCCCCCTGACCGGCGACCTCACCGTCGCCGACGTCCTCGGCGTCGCCGACGTGATCCGCGCGCTGGACGCCGTGGAGTCCGGCGACGTCGCCGAGGAGCACTTCACCACCATCGGCGACGACTGGGACGTCGAGGAGCGCACCCGCGCCCAGCTCGACCGGCTCGGGCTCGGCGGCCTCGCCCTCGACCGCACCCTGAGCACCCTCAGCGGCGGCCAGGTCGTCTCCCTCGGCCTCGCCGCGCAGCTGCTCAAGCGGCCCGACGTGCTGCTGCTCGACGAACCGACCAACAACCTCGACCGGGAGGCCAGGCACCGGCTGTACGACGCGCTGTCGGACTTCGACGGCCTGCTCCTCGTGGTCGCCCACGACCGGGCGCTGCTCGACCGCATGGACGGCATCGCCGAACTCGGCGCCTCCCGGCTGCGCTTCTACGGCGGCGACTTCAGCGCCTACGAGGAGGCCGTGCGCGCCGAGCAGGAGGTCGCGGAGAAGAACGTGCGCAGCGCGGAGCAGGAGCTCAAGCGGGAGAAGCGCGAGCTCCAGCAGGCCCGGGAGCGCGCCGACCGGCGGGCGAGCAACGCCGCCCGCAACCTCAAGAGCGCCGGGCTGCCGCGCATCTTCGCCGGGAACATGAAGCGGGGCGCCCAGGAGTCCGCGGGCCGGGCCGGCCAGACCCACGCGAACCGGGTCGGCGAGGCCCAGGCCCGGCTCGACGAGGCCGGGCGGGCGCTCCGCGACGAGCAGCGGCTCGTCCTGGACCTGCCCGACACCCAGGTGCCCGCCGGGCGCACCCTCTTCCTCGGCGAGGGCATGCAGGTCCGGCACGGCGGCCGGGACGTGTTCGCCGAGGGCGGCGTCGACCTGTCCGTGCGGGGCCCCGAGCGCATCGCGCTGACCGGTCCCAACGGGTCGGGGAAGACCACCCTGATGCGGCTGATCACCGGCGAACTCGCCCCGTACCGGGGGGAGGTCAAGCGCGGCGACGGACGCGTCGCCTACCTCTCGCAGCGGCTGGACCTGCTGGACCTCGACCGCACGGTGGCGGAGAACTTCGCCGCGTTCGCGCCCGAGCGGCCCGAGGCGGAGCGGATGAACCTGCTCGCCCGCTTCCTCTTCCGGGGCGCCCGCGCGCACCTGCCCGTCGGCGTGCTCTCCGGCGGCGAGCGGCTGCGGGCCACCCTCGCCTGCGTGCTGTGCGCCGAACCGGCCCCGCAGCTGCTGCTGCTCGACGAGCCGACCAACAACCTCGACCTGGTCAGCGCGGGCCAGCTGGAGAGCGCCCTGAACTCCTACCGGGGCGCGTTCGTGGTCGTCAGCCACGACGAGCGGTTCCTCGCCGAGATCGGGGTGAACCGCCTGCTGCGGCTGGAGGAGGGGACGCTGCGGGACGCGGGCGCGCCCGCGGTGTGACCCTCCGGCGCGCGCAGCGGCCCGCGCCCGAGGCCCCGTGCCCGGCGGGCCGACCGACGACACCCCGGACGGTTCCCATGCCCCAGCCCTCCCGCTCCTCCCGCTCCTCCGCCGGTTCCTCCCGGTCCGCCGCGACCGCCCTGCTCGCCCACGACCTCGTGCGCGTCCTGGACGGCCGCCGGGTCCTCGACGGCGTGTCCCTCACCGCGGCCCCGGGTCGCCGGATCGGCCTGATCGGGGAGAACGGCGCCGGCAAGTCCACCCTGCTGCGGGTGCTCGCCGGGGTCGAACGGCCCGAGTCCGGCAGCGTCACGCGCCCGCCCGGCCTCGGCCACCTGCCCCAGGAGTCGCCCTTCGACCCCGGGATCACCCTCGCCGGGGTGCTCGACGAGGCGCTGCGCGAGGCCCGCGAGGACCTCGCCCGGCTCGACCGCCTCGGCGAGGAGCTGGCCGGGCTGCCCGAGGACGACCCGGGCCACGCCGCGCTGCTCGACGCGTACGCCGAGGTGCTGGAGCGGGCCCGGGACCGCGAGGCGTGGGACGCCGACCGGCGGGCCGCGCTCGCCCTGGCCGGGCTCGGCCTCGGCTCGCTCGGCCACGACCGGACGCTCGGCTCGCTCTCCGGCGGTCAGCGCGCCCGGCTGGCCCTCGCCGCGCTCCTCGTGCGCCGCCCGACGGCGCTGCTGCTCGACGAGCCGACCAACCACCTCGACGACGGTGCCGCCGCCTTCCTGGAGGAGCAACTGCGCTCCCTTCCGGGGGCGTTGGTCCTCGCCTCCCACGACCGGGCCTTCCTCGACGCCGTGTGCACCGACCTGGTCGACCTCGACCCGGCGGTGGACGGGCCCGTCCGGTACGGCGGCGGCTACAGCGCCTACGTGAAGGAGAAGCGGGCCGAGCGGGCGCGCTGGGAGCGGCGCCACGCCGAGGAGCGGGCGGCGGCGGAGGAGCTGCGGCACGCGGCGGGCGTGACGGCGCGCCGGGTCGCCCCGGACCGGGCGCCGCGTGACCACGAGAAGATGGGGTACGGCCACCGGGCGGGCCGGGTGCAGAGCCAGGTCTCCCGCCGGGTGCGCGACGCGTCCCGCCGCCTCGCGGAGCTGGAGCGCACCGGGGTCGCCGCCCCGCCGCCGCCGCTGCGGTTCGCGGTGCCGGCGCCGGCTGTGACCGCGCCGGACGGCCCCGGCCCGCTGATCGCCCTGCGGGACGTGCGGGTGCCGGGCCGCCTCGCGCCGGCGACCCTGGAGGTGTCGGCGACCGAGCGGCTGCTGGTCACGGGCGGCAACGGCGCGGGCAAGTCGACCCTGCTCGCGGTGCTCGCCGGCCGGCTGCCGGCCGAGGGCGAGGTGCGCCGCCGGCCGGCCCTGTCGGTGGGGCTGCTCACCCAGGACACGGTGTTCGCCCCGGCGGGTCGCACCGTCCGGGACACCTACGCCCGGGAGCTGGGCCCGGAGCGGGCGGAGCGGGTACCGCTGTCCGGCCTCGGGCTGCTCGCCGAGGCGGACCTGGACAAGCCGGTGGGACACCTGTCGGTGGGCCAGCGCCGTCGGCTGGCGCTCGCCCTGCTGATGGCCCGTCCGCCCGAGCTGCTCCTCCTCGACGAACCCACGAACCACCTCTCGCCGCGCCTGTGCGACGAGCTGGAGGAGGCGTGGGGCGGCGGGCCCGGAGCGATCGTCGTCGCGAGCCACGACCGCTGGCTGCGGCGGCGCTGGCAGGGCCGCGAACTGCGCCTGGAGGCGGGCCGGGACGAGGCGGGGGCGGCGGCGCCGGGGGCGTAGGGCCGAAGCGGGGGCGCGGCCGCGCGGGTGCCCCCGTCGGACCCGCCCCGGAGTCTGGTAGGAAACCTTACTATCCGCTAGCATCCCGGCAGCGGCTCGGCGCGGCGACCTCCTCCGGGGGGCGTGACGCGCTCAGTGAGAGCTCTGACCCGGCCGCCGAGCACCACCCCGTCGTGTGGCGCCCCGAACGCCACGCGGTCGGCCGTCCGCGCCCATGTCCCGGGCGCGGACGGCCCACGCCGTGGTGCCCCGTACCGGTGTCCAGCTCTCATCCCCCCTCAGGCCAGGGAGCCCAGGTATGCGCCTGTTCGCCTCCGCCCCACACCGCCGCACCACGACCCCCCTCTCCCTCGTGCTCGCCGCCGTGCTGCTGCTCGTCGGCGGGCTCCTCCTCGCCCTCCCGGACCGGGCGGGCGCCGCCGCCGACACCCTCATCTCCCAGGGCCGGCCGGCCACCTCGTCCTCCGTCGAGGACTCCACCTTCGGACCGGAGAAGGCCTTCGACGGCGTCTCCACCACCCGCTGGGCCAGCGCCGAGGGCGTCGACCCGCAGTGGCTGCGCGTCGACCTCGGCCCCTCCGCCACCGTCTCCCGGGTCAAGCTCGTCTGGGAGGTGGCCTACGCCAAGGCCTACCGCGTCGAGATCTCCGCCGACGGCACCACCTGGACCCGCCTCGCCACCGAGACCGCGGGGAACGGCGGCACGGACGACTGGACCGGACTCACCGGCCAGGGCCGCTTCCTGCGCGTGTACGGCACCGCCCGCGGCACCTCGTACGGCTACTCGCTCTGGACGGTGGAGGTGTACGGCACGACCGGCACCACCACCCCGCCCACCGGCGCCTTCACGGTCGTCGCGGCCGGCGACATCGCCGCGCAGTGCACGGCCTCCAGCAGCTCCTGCGCCCACCCGAAGACGGCGGCCCTCGCCCAGCGGATCGCCCCGTCCTTCTACCTGACGATGGGTGACAACCAGTACGACGACGCCCTGCTCTCCGACTTCCGGAACTACTACGACAAGACGTGGGGCGCCTTCAAGGCGAAGACCCGGCCCGTCCCCGGCAACCACGAGACGTACGACCCGGCGGGGTCGCTCGCGGGCTACAAGGCGTACTTCGGCGCGATCGCCTACCCGCAGGGCAAGCCCTACTACAGCTACGACCAGGGCAACTGGCACTTCGTCGCCCTCGACTCCAACTCCTTCGACGACCCCGCGCAGATCCAGTGGCTCAAGGACGACCTCGCCGCCAACACCAAGGGCTGCGTCGCCGCCTACTTCCACCACCCGCTGTACTCCTCCGGCGGCCACGGCAACGACCCGGTCTCCAAGCCCGTCTGGAGGATCCTGTACGCGGCCAAGGCCGACCTCGTCCTCAACGGGCACGACCACCACTACGAGCGCTTCGCCCCGCAGGACCCCGACGGCCGGGCCACCGCCGACGGCATGGTCGAGATCGTCGGCGGCATGGGCGGCGCCGAGCCGTACGACATCGAGACCGTCCAGCCGAACAGCCAGAAGCGGATCAGCGGCACCTACGGCGTGCTGAAGCTGGACCTCACCGACACCACCTACACCTGGCAGTACGTCGGCACCGACGACCAGGTCAAGGACTCCGCCCCGACCTACACCTGCCACTGATGTACCTCGCGACCACCGGTCGCCCCGACGCGCCGCCCGCCCCCTCGGGGGCCAGGCGGCGCGTCCCGGGCACCGTCCTCGCCCTAGGCACGGTCAGCCTGGTCACCGACGTCTCCTCGGAGATGGTGACCGCCGTCCTGCCGCTCTACCTGGTCCTCGGACTCGGCCTCTCCCCCCTCCAGTTCGGGCTGCTCGACGGCCTGACGACCGGCGCCACCGCCCTCGTACGGCTCCTCGGCGGCGCCACCGCCGACCGCGGCGGACGCCACAAGACGGTCGGCGGCCTCGGCTACGCCCTCTCCGCCGCCTCCCGGCTCGGCCTGCTCCTCGCCGGCGGCGCGACCGGCTGGATCGCCGGCTCCCTCGCCGCCGACCGGCTCGGCAAGGGCGTCCGCACCGCCCCGCGCGACGCCCTGATCACCCTGCACAGCCCGCCCGAGGACCTGGGCCGCGCCTTCGGCACGCACCGCGCGATGGACACCACCGGCGCCCTCCTCGGCCCCCTGGCCGCCTTCGCCCTGCTGTGGGCGACGGCCGACGCGTACGACGCCGTCTTCGCCGTCAGCTTCTGCGTCGGGAGCTTCGGCGTCCTGCTCTGGCTGCTGCTCGTCCCCGGCCGCGCCCGCCCCGTGCGCGGGGCGCCGCCGGCCGCGCCCCGGCGGCCCCGCGCACGGGGCGGGCTCCTCGGCGCGCCGCGCTCGCCCGGCTACCGCCGGACCGTCCTGTGCGCGGGCCTCCTCGGGGCCGCCACCGTCGGCGACTCCTTCGTCTACCTGCTGCTCCAGCGCCGGACCGGCCTCGACGCGACCTGGTTCCCCTTCCTGCCGCTCGGCGCCGCCGCCGTCTTCCTGCTGCTCGCCGTGCCGGCCGGCCGGCTCGCCGACCGTCTGGGCCGGCGCGGCCCCCTGCTGTACGGCCACGGGGCGCTCCTCCTCGCCTACGGCCTGCTCCTGGCCCCGCTGCCCGACGCGGCCGTCCTGCCCGGCGTCCTCGTCCTGCTCGGGGCGTTCTACGCGGCCACCGACGGCGTCCTCATGGCGCTGACCGGACCCTTCCTCGCCGAGGGGCGGCAGGCGGGCGGCCTGGCCCTCGTCCAGACCGTCCAGGCACTCGCCCGGGTGGGCGCCGCCGTCGCGTTCGGCGCCCTGTGGACGGCGAGCGGACCGGAGACGGCCCTGGTGGCCGCCCTCCTGGCGCTCGCCGTCGCCGTCTGCTGCTCCGCGCGCCTGCTGCCCCGGGGGCTCGCGGCCCCCGCCGCCCCCGAGCCCTCCGAGAGGACCGACTGACCATGCCCGCCCCGACCGGCGTCTCCCGCCGCACCCGCACGTGGATCATCGTCCTCGCGCTCCTGCTGCTCGGCGGCGGCGCCACCGCCTACACCCTGCGGGCGGCCTCGGGCCACCGGGCCGCCGACCGCGCCGCCGACCCCGGCTTCACCCTGGACGGCGGCGGACCGGGCGCGTTCTACGCCCGGGACACCGCGACCGGACGCGTCGCGCGCGTGGACCCGGCGGCGCCCGGCGGCCGGGTGGCCGGCGGCCCGGCCTGCGACCGCTTCCACGCGGCCGGCGGCACCGCCCTGTGCCTCCGGCGGCGCCCCGGGGTCCCGGCCCGCTCGTACGCGATCGTGCTCGACCGCCGGCTCCGGGAGGTGCGCCGCATCGGCCTGCCGGGCATCCCCAGCCGGGCCCGGGTCTCCGCCTCGGGGAACGTGCTCGCCTGGACGATGTTCGCGACCGGCGACTCGTACGCCCGCTCGTCCTTCTCCACCCGCACCTCCGTGCTCGACCTGCGCACCGGCTACCTGGTGAAGAACATCGAGCAGATCCCGCTGACCCTCGGCGGGCGCCGCCACCACGCCCCCGACGTCAACTACTGGGGCGTCACCTTCGCCGCCGACGACAACCGCTTCTACGCCACCGTCTCGACCGGCGGCCGCACCCACCTCGTCGAGGGCGACCTGGCGAACTGGTCGGCCCGCGCCCTGCGCGAGAACGTCGAGTGCCCGTCCCTCTCCCCCGACGGCACCCGGATCGCGTTCAAGAAGCGGGTCTCCGAGGGACCGCGCGAGCCCTGGCGGCTGTACGTCCTCGACCTGGCCACCGGCCGCGAACACCCGGTCGCGGAACGGCGCGGCATCGACGACCAGGCCCTGTGGACGGACGCCGGCACCCTCGCCTACGGATACGGCGGAGGCGTCTGGTCGGTCCCCGCCGACGGCACCGGATCCCCCCGCCTGCTGGCCCGCGGCGCCTCCTCCCCCACCCTCGCGGCCCCCGCCCCCGCGCCCCTCCGGTGACCCGCGCCGCCGCCGGCGGCTCCCCTCCGCCGCGCGGCGCCCGACCCCCCGTCCACGAGCGGCGCCACCCCCGGAGGCGGAACGGAGGAATCCAGTAATGGCCGGGTAACGGCGCCGCCCTAGGGTCCTCCTGCCGGAAGGTTCCGCGTCCCGCAGGGCGACGGGCCGACGGCTCCCCCCGTCCCGGAAACCCCGCAGGAGCCCGCTCATGCACTCCCCTGTCCGTTCACCACGGCCACGTGCCGCGCGACTGGTCCGGGCGGCGGCCGTCACCGCGGCCTGTGCCCTGACCTCCCTCGCCCTGGTGCCCGCCTCCCAGGCCGTGCCCGCCCGGACCACCGCCGCCCAGGCCACGGCCGCCTCCGCCGAGGTGGACGACGCGGTCCGCGCCGCCGTCGCGGGCGGCGGCGACGCCACCTTCTTCGTCGTCCTGAAGGACCGCGCCGACCTCTCGTCGGCGCGGACGGCACGCGGCGACAAGGGGCGCGCCAAGGCCGCCTTCGCGAAGCTGCGCGCCCACGCCAACGCGAGCCAGAAGGCGCTGCGCGCCGTGCTCGACGCGGAGAAGGCCGGCTACGAACCCTTCTGGATCACCAACGCGGTGAAGGTGACCGGCGGCGCGAAGCTGGTCGAGAAGCTGGCGAAGCGGCCCGACGTGGCCCGGATCGTCCTGGAGCGCACGTACGCGGTCGAGACCGACGCCGCCGCCGGTTCCGCGGCCGCGGAACCGGCGGCGGAGGCCGTGGAGTGGGGCGTCGCGGACATCGGGGCCGACCAGGTCTGGTCCCAGTACGGCGCCCGCGGCGAGGGCGTCGTCATCGCCAACATCGACACCGGCGTCCAGGGGAACCACCCCGCCCTCAAGGCCAACTACCGCGGCTGGAACGGCTCCACCTCCACCGACGACTACAACTTCTTCGACGCCACCGGCCAGTGCGCGGGCACCGCCCCCTGCGACGACAACGGCCACGGCACCCACACCATGGGCACCATGGCCGGCAGCGGCGGCATCGGCGTGGCGCCCGGCGCGCGCTGGATCGCGGCGAAGGGCTGCGAGGCCCGCTCCTGCTCGGACTCCAGCCTGCTCGCCGCCGGCCAGTGGATCCTCGCCCCGACCGACAGCAACGGCCACAACCCCCGGCCCGAGATGGCCCCGGACATCGTCAACAACTCCTGGGGCGGCGGCAACACCACCTTCTACGCGGACGTCGTCGCCGCCTGGAGGGCCGCCGGCATCTTCGAGACCTTCTCCGCGGGCAACGACGGCGACGGGGTGACCTGCAGCACCGCCAAGGCCCCCGGCGCCCAGGCCGGTTCCTACGGCGTCGGCGCCTACGACTCCGCCGGCGCGATCGCCCCGTTCTCCGGCTTCGGCCCGTCGCTCGTCGACGGCTCGGCCAAGCCGAACATCTCCGCCCCCGGCGTCGACATCCGCTCCGCCTGGCCCGGCAGCACCTACCGGCTGAGCAGCGGCACGTCGATGGCGGCCCCGCACGTCGCCGGCGCCGTGGCCCTGCTGTGGTCGGCCGCCCCGTCGCTCGCCGGGAACCTCGACGCCACCCGGACGGTCCTGAACGACTCCGCCCGCGACGTGGACGACACCCACTGCGGCGGCACCGCCGGCATGAACAACGTCTGGGGCGAGGGCAAGCTCGACGTCTTCGCCGCCGTCGACGCCGCGCCGCACACCTCCGCCATCGTCACCGGCACCCTGACCGACGCCACGACGGGCAGGACGCTGGCGGGCGTCACCGTCACCGCCGCGAACCCGGAGCGCTCCCGCACCACCGTGACCGGTGCGGACGGCTCCTACCGCCTCACCCTGCCGCCCGGCTCGTACGCCCTCACCGCGAGCGGCTACGGCTACCGCGGCGGCTCCACCGCGCTCGCCCTGGAGGAGGGGACGACCGCCGACGGCTCGCTGGCCCTGGCCCCCGTCCCCCACCACGCCGTGACGGGCACGGTCCTCGACGCCCAGGGCGGCCCCCTCGGCGGGGTGACGGTCCGTCTGACGGACGCGCCCGTCGCCGCGGTGACCGCCGCCGCCGACGGCACCTTCACCCTGCCCGACGTCGCCGAGGGCTCCTTCACCCTGACCGGCACCCCGGCCGCTCCCGCCCTGTGCGACGGCGTCCACACCGGCGCGCTCGCCGTCGACGGGGACGAGTCCGTGACGGTCCGGCTGCCCGCCCGCACGGACGCCGCCGGCGCCGTGAGCTGCGCCCCCGTGCCGTACGCCTGGGTGAAGGGGAAGAGCGCCGTCGCGCTTTCCGGCGACGAGGACGCGGCCACCATCCCGACGCCGTTCCCGGTCTCCTTCTACGGGGTCGCGTACGACAGCCTGAACGTCACGAGCAACGGCCTGGTGAACTTCCTGGCGCCGCGCCTGGGCGACTACGCGGACACCGACCTGCCGTCCGCCGCGCAGCCGAACGGCATCGTCGCCGCCTACTGGGACGACCTGACCCTCGACCGCGCCTCCAGGGTCTCCACCGCCACGACCGGCAGGGCCGGCGCCCGGGTCTTCACCGTCTCCTGGGAGAACGCGGCCCTCGTCGCCGACCCCTCGGTCCGCGTGAGCTTCCAGGCCCTCTTCGACGAAGCCACCGGGGCGGTCACGCTCCAGTACAAGGACGTCGCCCCCGGCGGCGCCTCGGCCACCGTCGGCGTCGAGAACCAGTCCGGCACCGACGGCCTCGCCTACCTCCACGACCGGAACGTGCTGAAGAGCGGCACCGCCATCCGCTTCACCCAGGAGAGCGCCCGATGAACCCCACCTCCCGACGCGGGGTGCGCCTCGCCTCCGCCCTCGTCGCGGCCGGCCTGGTGCTGACCACCGCGTCCGCCGTCCACGCCGAGGACGCCCAGGGGCCCCTGACCCTCACCCAGGAGCAGGCCGACACCCTCCAGCAGCGGATCGGCTTCGACCCGTACGCCGCCGCCGACACCGCCGACACCGCCCCCGCCGAGACGGACACGGACTCGGGCACGGGCACGGGCACCACAGGGGACGGCGGTGCCGGAACCACCGCCGGCGCCTTGAAGATCACCGAGACGGCCTCCCTCGAAAGCGTCCGGGGCACCGGCGAGACGGTCGCCCTGGAGGGCACCGACGGCGACCGCCTCACGATCAGCGGCCTGGGCGTGATCCAGCGCCTCGACCGCGACGGCGACACCGTCTGGTCGCGCACCAACGCCTCGTACTACGAGGACGACTGGAGCATCACCCCGATCCGCCCCTGGCAGACCACGGACTTCCCGGCCCGCGTGGTCATGGGCTACAACGCCGTCAGCCCCTTCACCGCCGTCTCCGACCTCGGCCACGACACCGGCGACCTGAACGGCGACGGCGTCGCGGACCTCGCCGTCTCCCTGAGCGTCGGCGAGAACCCGTACCGGCCGTTCACCAGCCCCGGCAGCACGCTCCAGTACGGCACGTTCGTCTCCGTCCTCGACGGCGCCACCGGCCGCACCCTGTGGACGAAGCTCTACGCCCGCGCCGGCGCCGTCCACGTCCAGGGCGACACCCTGATCGTGGCCGACTCCCCCGGCTCCAACACCAGCGCCCCGGCCGCCGCCACCGCCACCCTCGAGGCGGTCCGGTTCACGAAGGGCGCCGACGGCACCCTGACGGGCACGACCGCCTGGACGTACGACACGGGCGGGGGCGACAACGCCGCCTGGGGCGGGCTCCAGGAACTGCCCGGGAACCTGCTCGCCGTCTCGTACAGCGAGCGCAAGACGGCCGGCGCACCCGGCAGGAGCCGCACCCTGGTCCTCGACGCCGGCGACGGATCGGTGCGCTGGAAGCAGGAGAGCCCCCTCTACTCCCGCCAGTTGCGCCACGACGCCGGCCGGAACCGCGTCGTCGCCGTCGAGCAGGCGGACTACACCGACGGCATGCGGTACGAGGTCGTCGCCTACGACCTCGCCGACGGCACCCGCACCGTCCTGGACTCCCGGGCCAACGCCCTGCCCCTCGCCCTCACCGTCGGCGACGTGCGCGGCGGCAAGGACGCCGAGTACCTCGTCAGCGAGTCCACGCTCGACCCGGGGCTCTCCCTCAACAGCAGCAGCGTGCGGGCGCTGGACGGCACGGCCGGGGCCCCGCAGCTGTGGTCCCACACGATCAAGCGGAGCTCCGCGGGCGGCAACGGCCCCGGCATCTGGGGCGTGGAGGTGGCCGACCGGAAGGTCGTCCTCAGCGTCCAGGAGGACCGCTGGCGCGACGACGGCACGAACCGCACCGGCACCCGGCTCGCCCGGATCGCGGCCCTCGACGGCCGCTCGGGCTCCGTCCTCTGGCAGCACGAGGGCCTCGTCGGCTCCGGGATGTCCTCCGAGCTGTGGAAGGAGCGCGGCACCTGGTACGTCCGCACCGTCGACGGCCAGCAGAACGTCCTCGACTACCGGCTCCGCGAAGGCACCGTCGCCTCCGTGACGCCGCTGCGCGGCGACCTGTCCTTCGCCCGGGCCACCGACGTGGACGGGGACGGCGTGAAGGACCTGGTGGTGGGCGGCGAGTCCCGCGGCCTGTGGGCGTACGACGGCCCGTCGATGACCGCGGGGCGGCCGAAGCTGCTGTGGAAGGCCACCCTGCCGGGCGCCGTCCACGGCATCGAGCTCATGGACGCCGACGGCGACGGCCGGGACGAGCTGCTGGTCGCGGCCGACACCGCCGCCGTCGTCGTGAACGGTGCCGACGGCGCGATCCGCACGACGATCGACGCCCCCGGCCAGTACGTCCACACCACCACCGGCGCCGACCTGGACGGCGACGGCAAGGACGAGGTCCTCGTCCCCACCGACCGGCTGCGGGCCTACACCGCGACCGGCACCCCCCTGTGGACGTACGCCGCGCCCGCCGCCGACGTGGTGTTCTCCAACGCCGTCGTCAGCGACGGCCGGGTCCACACCCAGTGGAACTCCCGCGGCTCGCTCGCCGTCGCCGCGCCGTCCGTCGACGGCGTCGCGCTCGACGCGCGCACCGGCGCCGAGCTGTGGCGGGCCGCGCCGACCAGCCCGGTGGAGGGGAGCAGGCTCTGGGCCGCCGCCCTGCGCAACGGCGTCTACGCCTCCCCCGACATCCCGTACGCCGACGGACACGCGGTCGTGCACACCTGGATCACCCGCACCCCCGGCTTCTGGCCGCTGATCACCGAGATCCGGGACGGCCGCACCGGCGAGGTGCTGAAGAGGACCGTCGGCGGCGCGTTCCTGCTGCACGGCAACTTCTTCACCACCCCCGGCGCGCTGCACGGCACGGGCAAGGCGAGCATCCGCTCGTGGACGGCCGGGCAGGACCTCTCGCTGCTCACCGGGCCCACCATCGACATGGGCGGCATGATGACGGGCCCCGGCGGCCGGAGCCTCTTCGTCGGATCCGGCCAGGACGGCGCCGCCTTCCTCTGGGACCCCTCCGTCCTCACCACGCCCGCGACGTACCACCTGAGCCCCCTCGCCGGGTTCGGGTCCCAGGGCTCCGAGCGGGCGCTGACCGCCGACCTCGACGGCGACGGCGTGGACGAGATCGTCGCCCTCATGCCCGACCACTACGGCTACGACCGGGTGGCGGCGCTCTCGGGCGGCGGCTACTACCTCAACGGCACCTCCACGCACGTGACGGCGGTGGGCAAGGTCACCGCCGGCTGACCGCCCGCGGGGCACCCCGTCCCCGCGGCACGGCGGGGCCGGGCCCCCGCCCGCACCGGGCCTTTCGCGGACGGCCGTCCGCGGAAGGCCCCTCGGCGTCCACAGGCGGTGACGCTAAAGTGTCACCCCTCATGAGCGCAGCACGACGGGACGACGACGTCCGGGAGAACGAGGACCACCGGCCCCCTCTGCTGCGCCTGCGCCTCTTCGGCGGGTTCCGCGCCGAACGGGACGGGGGCCCGGCCCTGCCCGCGCGCTGGCCCCGCCCCAGCGCCCAGGTGCTGGTGAAGCTGCTCGCCGTCACCCCCGGCCACAGCCTCCACCGGGAACAGGTCCAGGAGATCTGCTGGCCGAACGCGACGCCCCGGGCGGCCCTCGCGAGCCTCCGGGTCGCCCTGCACACCGCCCGGCACGCCCTGGAGCCCGAGATCGCCCCCCGGGCGGCGTCGTCCTACCTCGTGTCCGACGGCGCCCTCCTGCGCCTCCACCCGCACCACGTGTGGATCGACGCCGACGAGGCCGAGCGGCTGTCGGCCGTCGCGCTGGCCGGAGCGGGGAACGGCACGGACGCCGACACCGGTGCCCACACGGCGGCGCTCGCCGCGTTCGACGGCGAACTGCTTCCCGAGGACCGCTACGCCCACTGGGCCGAGCACCGTCGTGAGGAACTCGCCGCGCTGCGGCTTCGCGTCCTGCTGTCCCTGGGCGAGCGGCAACTGGCCGCCCGGGCGTACGAGGAGGCGGGCGTCACCGCGCGCCGGCTCCTGTCCGACGCGCCCGCCGAGGAACGCGCCCACCAACTGCTGATGTCCGCCTCCCTGGAGCAGGGCCTCCCCTCCCGGGCGGTCCGCCAGTACGAGCTCTGCCGGGACGCCCTCGCCAGGGAACACGGCATCGCGCCGGGGCCGGAGACCGAACGGCTCCGGCGGCTCGCCGCCCCCCTCTCCTCCGCCGCGCCGGCGCGGCCGGCGGCCACCCCCGGCGCTCCGCCCCCGCCGGCCTCCGTGCGGACGGCGGCCGACACCCCGCTGCGAGGCCGCGGGGAACTCCTGCGAAGGATCGTCACCACCACGGACCGTCCGCTGGTCCTCCTCGGCGGAGAGGCCGGCATCGGGAAGACGAGCCTGGTCGCCCGGGCCGCCCACGACCTTGCCGGGTCGGGCGCCGCGGTGCTGTGGGGAGCGGCGCACGACACCGAAGGGCACACGCCGTACGGCCCGTTCGTCGAGGCCCTGGACGACTGGCTCGCCCGGAACAGCTCCGGCGAGCGGGAACGGATCGGCGGCGCCCACCCGGAACTGGTGCCCCTGCTGCCCTCGCTCCGCCCGGCGGCCGGCGCGTCCCCCGCCGCTCCCGGACCCGCCCGGACCGGTGACGCGCACGACGAACGCGCCCGTCTGTTCCACGGGGTGGAGCGGCTCCTCACCGAGATCGGGGAGGAGAGCGGCGTGGTCGTCGTCCTGGACGACCTGCACGCCGCCGACACCGGTACGCACCACCTCCTCGCCCGGCTGGCGCGGCGCGCCGTCCAGACGGGCGGGCGGATGCGCTGCCGCTTCCTCGCGACCTGGCGCGACGACGAACCCGTGCCGGAGGCGGACCTCCTGTACGTGGAGGAGCTCCTGCGCACGGGGCTGGCCCACCGTGTCGCCGTCCCCCGCCTGAGCAGGCAGGACGCGCTCGCCCTCATGAGCGACACCAGGGCGCGGCTGGGGCTGCGGCCCGACGTCCGGGAACCGGACCGGGTGTGGCGGCTCTCGCTGGGCAATCCCCTGTTCACCGTCGAGCTCGTCCGTGCCGGCGGCCAGGGCGAGGAGGAGGCGTCCGGCGGCGAGACGCCGTGCGCCCCCGACGGCGTCCGCCACCTGGTGTCCCGGCGGCTCGCGCGACTCGCTCCCGAGGCAAGGCGGTTGACGGAGGTCGTCGCCGTCGCCGGAGGCACCGCCCCCCTGGCCGAGGTCCTCGACGTCGCCCGCCACGGACTCCATCCGCCGCTCTCCGCCGCGGAGGCCACCACGGCCCTGGAGGAGGCGGTGGCCGCCTCCCTCCTCACCGAGCGGCAGGTCACCACGGCGGGCCGGACCGTCACCGGGCTCGCCTTCCGCCATCCCCTGCTGCGTCTCACCTGCTACGACCTGCTCACGCGCTTGCGCGCCCGGGCCCTCCACGCCGCCTGGGGCGAAGCCGTGCTCCGGCACCGGCCCGACGAGGTGGACGTCCTGGCGCGGCACCTGGTGCGGGCCGAGGACGACCGGGCTGCGGAGTTCCTGCGCCGGGCCGCCGAACGTGCCGCCGCCCTGTACGCGAACGAGGCCGCGGACGAGTACTACCGGGCGCTGGCGCCCCTCGTCGCCGCCCGCCCCCGCGAGGCGGCCGGGGTCGGCTTCGACCACGGCGCCCTGCTCCACCGGATGTCCCGGTACGGGGAGGCGGCCGCGGTCCTGCGGGCCGCACTCGACGCGGCGGAACGCGCGGGGGCCGCGGACACCGCCGTGGCGGTCGCGGCCCGGCTCGCCGAGGCCCTGGGCCGGGAGGGCAGGCAGGAGGAGGCCCACCGGTCCCTCGACCAGTGGCCCCCCGGTCCGGGGACCCCCGCGGACGCGGTGGCCGCGCACCGGCTGGCCCGCGCGATCCTGTTCTCCTACGAGGGACGGCACGCCGAAGCGGCGGAGTCCGCCCGGGCGTCCGCGGCGGCGGCGGCGCGGGTGGGCGGCGCGTCCGGCAGCCGGCTCCTCGGACGTGCCCTGGCCCAGCAGGCGACCTCCCTCGGCCAGGCGCAGCGCCTGCGGGAGGCACAGGCCGTCGCGGAGCAGGCCCTCGCGCACGCCGTCGAGGGGGGAGACCCCTCGACCGAGGCCCTGGTGCTCTCGATCCTCCGTGAGAACGCCCGGAGGACGGGCCGGCTCCTCGAGGCGGTCTCCTACGGCGAGCGCGCCACCCGGCTCGCCGACCGGGCCGGCAGTCCGGAGGCCGGTGCCTTCGAACGCACCAACCTGGCGGAGCTGTACCTGCTCCTCGGCCGGGAGGAAGAGGCCGAGGAGTTCGCGAGGGCGGCCGAGAAAGCCGCCCGCGCGTACGCGCCGCGCACCCTCCCGTACGCCCTGACCGCCCTGGCCCGGACCCTCATGGCCGGGAACCCGGCCGAGGCGTCCGTCCTCCTCGCGCGCGGGGAGGAACGGGCGGAGCGGACGGGAGAGCACCAGGCGCTCCACGAGGTGCGGCTGGCCTCCGCGGAACTCGCGCTGCGCGACGGCCGTCCGGCCCGCGCCCTGGAACTCCTCGACCGCACCGCCGCCACCCCGCGCGCCGCCTGCCTGAGGGGGTGGGCGCTGCTGGGGACGGGTCGTCACGCGGAGGCCGTCGCGCTCATGGAGCGGGAGGTGGAGCGCGCCGAGGAGGCGGAGCGGCACCTCCTCGTCGTGGAGGCGACCCTCGTCCTCGCCCTCGCCCTCGGCCTCTCCGGGGAGGCGGACCGTGCCGCTTCCGCGTTCGCCGACGCCCGGGCCAAGGCCGGGGCCCTTCCGTACCCGTCGGCGCTGGCCCGTGTCCGGGCCGCCGGCGAGACCCTCCTCACCGCCCCGCCCCCCGCCCGCACGTCACCGACGGCATGACCGCGGCCGCCCGCGCCCCGGTCCCCGCCGGGTCCGGAGAACGGCCGAGGGGCCGTTTCAGATCGCTCTGAAACGGCCCCTCGGCCTACGACTCTCTCGAGTCGGGACGACAGGATTTGAACCTGCGACCCCTTGACCCCCAGTCAAGTGCGCTACCAAGCTGCGCCACGTCCCGTTGCCCGTCTGACCTGGGGTTTCCCCCGGCCCGGCGTGCAAGAGAACCATACCGCACTTCCCCCGGTGGTCACGAACCGCTTTGCGGGGGTCACTCCGGGCCGCGGGCCGGATGGGGGGCATATGCCAGTGGCACGTGGCGGAAAGATGACCCCCGCCGGGGGTCTCCCGACGGACGATATGGCTCCGGATCACGCAAAACACAGTCGGAAGCGATCGTCAACAGCACCTGTTTCGGACAAAGACCGAAGCAATATTGATCCACCCCGGAAAGATCAACACCATGAACGGGTCGGCCTGTTCGGGACGGGACCACCGCCGATGCACCACCTGCCCGGACCACGCCGGGCAGGCGCTTCGCAGGGGAGGTACTCGTATGGACAGCTACTTCAGCAGTCGGCTCCATCATCGGCTCCGGGAGACGGTCCGCGACTTCGCGGAACGGGAGGTGAGGCCGCGCATCGAGGAGATGGAGGCCTCGCGGACGGTGCACCACGAGCTGTCCCGCCGCATCGCCGAGCAGGGCTGGCTGGGTGCGACGATCGGCCCCGAGTACGGCGGCATGGGCGCGGGCCACCTGGCCAAGACGATCATCATCGAGGAGCTGTCCCGGGTCAGCGGTGCCATGGGCGCCATGGTCCAGGCCTCCCAGCTGGGCACCGCCAAGATCGTCCACTTCGGCTCCGACGCCCAGCGCAAGACCTGGCTGCCGAAGGTCGCCTCGGGCGAGTGCCTGCCGACCATCGCGGTGACCGAGCCGGAGTCGGGCGGGCACGTGCTGGGCATGGAGGCGAGCGCGGTCCGGGACGGCGACGACTACGTCCTCAACGGCAGCAAGGTCTACGTCGGCAACAGCCACGTCGGCGACCTGCACGGCGTGGTGGCCAGGACCGGCCCGGGCTCGAAGGGGCTCACCGCCTTCCTCGTCGAGGCCGACCGGCCGGGCTTCCGGCTCGGTCCGCAGCAGCCCGCCATGGGGCTGCACGGCTTCAGCTTCGGCGAGCTGATCTTCGAGGACTGCCGGGTGCCGGCCGCCAACCGGCTGGGCGACGAGGGCGACGGCCTGGCCGTGGCGTACTCCTCCAGCGTGCTGTACGGGCGAGCCAACCTCACCGCCGTCTCGCTCGGCATCCACACGGCGATCCTGGAGGAGACCACCCGCTTCGCCACCGAGCGGATCCGCTACGGCAAGCCGCTCTCCGAGCTGCCGACGGTGAAGCTCAAGCTGGGCCAGATGCAGTCCCGGCTGATGACCGCCCGGCTCGCCGCGTACCACGCGGTGCACCTGCTCGACCAGGGCCTCTCCTGCGACACCGAGCTGATGAACGCGAAGCTGGTGAACGTCGAGTCGGCCATCGACTCGGGCCGCAACGCCATGGAGATCCACGCCGCCGCCGGCCTCTTCACCGACCGCTCCATCGAGCGCTACCTCCGCGACGCGCACCACATCTTCGCGCCGGCCGGCACCTCCGACATCCAGCTCCTGCGGCTGGGCGAGGTCGCCCTCGGCCAGGACAAGGGCAGCTGGTCGGAGCGGCTCTCCGAGCTGGTCCGCACCCCCGACCTGGAGCCCACGCCGGCGTGACGGAACGGACGGGGGCCCGCACGGCGTACCGTACGGGCCCCCGCCTCCGCGCGGACGCGGGTCAGAACATGCCGTCCTCGCGGCGGTGGATCTGCTCGACCAGCTCCGCCGCCATCGCCTTGATGGTCTCCAGGCCGGACCGGCCCCACGGCCGGACGTCGGTGTCGACCACGCAGATCGTGCCGAGCGCCACGCCGGTGCGGTCGATCAGCGGCGCGCCCATGTAGGAGCGGATGCCGATCTCGTCGACGACCGGGTTGCCGGCGAAGCGGGGGTAGTCGCAGACGTCCTCCAGGACGAGCGCCTTGCGCCGGACCACGACGTGCGGGCAGTAGCCGTGGTCGCGCGCCATGAACCGGCCGACGCCGCCCGCGCCGGCCGCCGCCGCGCCGAGGTCGCTGCCCGAGTGGGAACCGCCCGGGGTGTGCAGGCCGGCGAAGAACTGCCGGTTCTCGTCGATGAAGTTGACCATCGAGAACGGGGCCCCGGTGACCTCGGCGAGCCGCTGCGCGAACTCGTCGAAGGCGGGCTCCGGGCGTTCCCCGAGGCCGAGTTCGCGCAGCCGCCGGACCCGGTCCGGGGCCTCCTTGTCGATGGGGGTCAGGAGGAGGTGACCCGTCGGGTCGTAGGTCATGGCGTGACTCCGAAGCTCGGCTCGCTGGCCGGGGTCGAGTTGAGGAGGTGCTGGACGAGGGTCAGCAGCGTGCTGATGGCGGAGCTGGAGATCCGGGCGTCGCAGAGGACGATCGGCACCGTCGGGTCGAGGTCGAGCGCCTGCCGGACCTCGTCCGGGTCGTAGCGGAAGGCGCCGTCGAACTCGTTGATCGCCACCACGAAGGCGATGCCGCGCCGCTCGAAGAAGTCGATGGCGGAGAAGCACTCCTGGAGGCGGCGGGTGTCGGCGAGGACGACCGCGCCGAGCGCGCCCTCGGACAGTTCGTCCCACATGAACCAGAACCGCTCCTGGCCCGGGGTGCCGAAGAGGTAGAGGACGTTGCGGTCGTCGAGGGTGATCCGGCCGAAGTCCATGGCCACGGTGGTCGTGGACTTGGACTCCACGCCCTCCAGGCTGTCGGTGGCGGCGCTGACCGAGGTCAGCAGCTCCTCCGTGCTGAGCGGTTCGATCTCGCTGACCGCGCCGACGAAGGTCGTCTTGCCCACGCCGAAGCCGCCCGCCACGAGGATCTTCAGCGCGGTGGGGAAGGGGTCGGCCGCGAAACCGTCATGGCGTTCAGAGCCGCTGTCGTAGGCCATCGAGCACTGCCTCCAGCAAGGAACGGTCGGATGGGTTGGCGTGGAAGCGCGGGGCGCGCGCGGTGAGGGCCCCGCAGTCCACGAGGTCGGAGAGGAGGACCTTGGTGACGACGGCCGGGAGCCTTAAGTGCGCCGCGACCTCGGCCACCGAGGTGGGCCCGTCGCACAGCCTGAGGGCCAGGCCGTGCTCGGGGCCCATGTGGGGCTGCGGAGCGGAGCCGGTCGCCATCACCAGGGAGAGCAGGTCGAGCGAGGTGGTGGGCTTGGTCCGTCCGCCGCTCACGGTGTACGGGCGGATCAGCCGGCCGGCCGCGTCGTCGAGCCAGGGGCCTTCCTGTGGAGGGGACGCGCTCACTGACCGGCGCCACCCGCCGCTGCGGCCGCCTGCCGGGCGGGCGTCACCAGGTACGGGCGGACGCTCTTGACCAGCATGGCCATCTCGTAGCCGAGGACGGCGGCGTCGGCCTCGCGGCCGGCGAGGACGGCCAGGCAGGTGCCGGATCCGGCGGTGGAGACGAAGAGCAGGGTGGAGTCGAGCTCCACCACGACCTGCCGGACCTCGCCGCCGTCGCCGAACCGGACGCCGGCGCTGCGGCCGAGCGAGTAGAGCCCGGAGGCGAGGGCGGCCATGTGGTCGGCCGCGTCGGGGTCGAGCCCGTGGACGGATTTCACCAGCCCGTCGGAGGAGAGCAAAACCGCGCTGCGGGTGTACGGGACCCGCTGGACCAGACCGCTCAGCAGCCAGTCCAGATCCGAGGAATGGCCGGTCGGCACATTGCTCGCCATCGTGTATCTACTCCTTGTGCGCGCCGCCGTGACGCAGCGACTCCTGGGGGGTGGGCTGGGATTCGGCGAGGCCGATCCCACGCTGGAACGCGGCCATCAGGCCGGGGTCGTGCAGGGCGTGCTCCTCGGCGGGGCGGGCCTGCGGCTCGTCGCGCAGCTGCGGGACGAGGTGTTCCTGGGCGCGCCGCTTGGGCAGGTCGGGCCGGCCGGGCGCCTCCGCGCGGGGCGCCGGGGGGACCGGGGGCGCTGCGGAGCCGTAGCCGGTCGCGGCGGCACCGTGCTCCGCGTACCCGTTCGCCGCTCCGGTGCGGGAGGGGACGAAGGGGTTCGGGGCGGCGGCGGGCGCCTCCGGCCGGGCGGCGGGCGCGGGGGGAGCGGCCGACGCCGCGGGGGCGGGGGGCTGGTAGGGGTACGCGGCCGGGGCGGGGGCCTCCCTGGGGGCGGGGGCCGGGGTCTCGGCCGGGGGCAGCGGGGCGGAGGGGGTTCCGCCGGCGGGGTGCTGCGGCCGGTCGTGCTGCACCGGTGCCTGGGGCTGCGGCTGCTGGGGCGGCAGCGGGGCGGAACCGGTGACCGCGGCGGTCTGCCGCTCGTGCTGGGCGAGGCCTTCCGGGTCGGCGCCGAGGAGGCCCTGCGGGAGGACGAGGACGGCCTGGATCCCGCCGTAGATGTTCGACTGGAGGCGGACGGCGATGCCGTGGCGCCGGGCCAGCGCGGAGACGACGAAGAGGCCGATCCGGCCGTCCTGGAGCAGGTGGGCGACGTTGACCTGGTCGGGGTCGGCGAGCAGGGCGTTCATCTTGTTCTGCTCGCCGACGGGCATGCCGAGTCCGCGGTCCTCGACCTCGATGGCGAGGCCGGCGGTGACGTACTGGGCGCGCAGCAGCACGGTGGTGTGCGGCGCGGAGAAGACCGTGGCGTTCTCGACGAGTTCGGCGAGGAGGTGGATGACGTCGGCGACGGCGTGGCCGCGCAGGGTGCCGTCGATCGGCGGGACGAGCTTGACCCGGGGGTACTGCTCGACCTCGGCGATGGAGGAGCGGAGCACCTCGGTCATGGTGACCGGGTTGGACCACTGGCGGCGGGAGATCGCGCCGCCGAGGACGGCGAGGTTCTCGGCGTGGCGGCGGATGCGGGTGGCCAGGTGGTCGACGTGGAAGAGGCCCTTGAGCAGTTCGGGGTCCTCGACCTCGTTCTCCAGTTCGTCGAGGAGCTGGATCTCGCGGTGGACGAGGGACTGGAGCCGGCGGGCGAGGTTCACGAAGACCTCGACCTTCTGCTCGTTGCCGACGCTGCTGGAGAGCCGGGACGCCTGGACCACGGCGGCGACGGCGGCCTCGTGGGAGCGGGTCAGCTCGGCGCCGAGCCGGTCGAACTCGTCGCCCCCGGTGGCGTCGGGGAGGGCGGGCCGGGGGGCCGGGTCCTCACCGCGGCGCAGCTGTTCGACGAGCGTGCGGAGTTCTCCCTGGTCCTGGGCGGCGTCGCGGCGCAGCGCGGCGACGCGGTCGAGGACGGCCCGGGCGGCGCGGTCGGCGCCGAGCGCCGCGGCGGTCACCGAGGCGATGGCGAGGGCGGCGGCTCCGGTGAGCGCGGCCCACAGCGCGGGGGTCGGGGTGGTGCCGGTCGAGCGCAGGGTGAAGAGGACGGCGGCGGCGCCGCCGAGGGCGACCGCGACGGCGGGGAGGACCGAGGTGCGCAGCAGCTGGGGGCGTATGCGGACTTCGGCGGGGGCCGTGGCCGCGGCCCTGCTCTGGCCGGTGCCGGTGGTCGTGGTGCGGGCGCCCGAGCGGCCGTGCCGCCCGCCCTCGCGGCGGTCGGACCGCGGGGCGGGTGCGCGAAGTTGTGACATGGGTGTCCTTGGTACGTGCCCGGAGGATCGGCGTACTGAGGGGTACTGGGGGGACTCGTGGGCTGGGGGGTGAGGTGGGGCGGTGTGGCGCGGGAGGGGAGGGGACGTCAGGTGCGATGAGCCTACCGATGATCACCGACCACACACTGTAGTCGTCAACCGTTCATGTGCGGTGCGCAGTTGGCAAACTTGCCCGTAGACCTGCGAAGTCTGCTAACACCGCCCCTACAAGAGGCCGAGATCGATTGGCCGAAAGTCGCCAGTGTGGCGCGGGAGTTGCCGGGAACGGAATCGTACGAAAGAGGGCGGAGACGCCAATTGACCTCCCTCCTCTGCGGAAACGCCCCCGCTCCGCCCCTGAGCGGAATCCTCCGCCCGGGGTCTGATCCCGCCGCGCCCACCCCCTTCGTCACGGAGCGTGAACGTCTCCGGGCGGGTCGCGGCGGGCCGTCGCCCGGGGCCCGGACGGCCCCCGCCGGTAACCGTCGGTAAGACCGGAACCGGCCGGTGCGCGGGGTCCGCGGGAGGGCGCGGCGGGAGGCGCCCTACGGGCCACCGGTCCCCGCCCCGAATGCCGTTGCCCGCCCCCGGGGCCCGTGAGAGCATCGGCCCTTCGCCCAGTCCACCCTCTTCCCTCCGCGAAGGACGGGTACCGCTGATGTACACGACAGAGCCGGCAGAAGCCCGCATCGAGACCGCGGGGAACGTCCTGGTCGCGCCCCCGACGGTGCGGGAGGCCGAGCTGGGCGGCGAGTTCCTCGGGACCACCGTGACGCCGGAACGGCTCGCCTCCGACGCGCCCGACCTCCGGGGGAGGACCGTCTACCTGTGCGGCGACCTCTCCCGGTTCGACGGGGAACCGCTGCGCGCCGCCGCGCGGGTGTTCGTCGTCAGGGAGCTCTCGCAGGGCGCCGACGGGGACCTCGACCCGTCCTGGTCCCCCGTCGGCGTCGGGCGGATCCCCCTGCGCGTGCACGGCGTCGGCGTCTACTACCGCCGCTTCTTCGAGCCCGGCGCCGGTCACTACGGACGGATCCGCGCGGAGCACGAGTTCCAGTCCCTCACGGAATCCACCAAACCCGGCACCGCGCACCGCAGCGGGATCTACCTGACGCCCGTCACCCGGGACGGCGACGCGCTGCACTTCCGGCTGCTGCGGTGCTCCACGAACCTCTCGGGGCCGACCGAGGGCTTCGGCCCCACCGACACGGAGGTCGTCGGGGAGCTGAACCGCGAGGCGGCCGCCGTCTTCCGGGACCACGCGCCGCTCAACCACGTCCTCGCGCAGGTCTACCGCAACACCGGGGCCACGGCGGAGCGCAGGCAGTCCAAGGCCAGGATCTCGGCCCACGCCGACAAGACCAAGGACATGCCCGCCCACGGCGTGATGGCCTTCTGCACCTTCTACGACGGGCTGGACCGGCTGCGCCCGATGCCCGGGGACACCTTCGACCTCGGCGCGAAGGGGACCAGCGGGCTGACCCGGCTCCACTTCCGCCTCAAGGAGACGGCCGCCCGGGAGGCCGAGGAGGGCGGACTTCCCGCGCGGTTCACCGTGACGCTGCACCCCGGCTCCGTGTTCTTCGCGCCGCTGTCCACCAACCGCCTCTATACGCACGAGATCCGGCCCTCGGGGCTGGACGCGGACCTGCTCCCGACCCGCCTGGGCTACGTGGTGCGCTGTTCGGACACCGAGGCCGTGCACCGGGACGGGCGCACGTTCCTCAAGCGGGGCGGGGACGTGGTGGAGCTGGAGGCGCCCACGCCAGAGGGGATGGAGGAACTGCGGAGGCTGTACGCCGAGGAGAACGCGACCTCGTCCCCCGTCGACTACGGCGACCGGTTCCTCTTCAGCATGAACGCGGGAGACTACCGTGCCCCCCGCCCCTAGGATCGCGGACCTGGTCCTCTCGTGCGCGCTGCCGGGCGGGGAGGACCTCTTCGCGGAGCTGTCCGCGTCGATCCGCTGGGAGGACGTGGGGAAGGGCCGGCGGGGCGCCGTGCTCACCCGCGTCGACCAGGCGGGCGGCGTGCCGCTCGTACGGACGACCACGCGGTACGCCGCCCCGGCGCAGCGGTTCCGGGCCGTGCACGAGCGGCTGGCCCGGCGGGTCCGGGAGTGCGCGGGGCTTCCGGTCGCCTTCGACAACGCCCTCGCCGAGACGTACACGAACGCCTACCGGACCATGGGCGCGCATTCCGACCAGGCCCTCGACCTGGCCGAGGGGTCGTTCGTCGCCGTCTTCTCCTGCTACGAGCGCCCCGGGGCGGGCCCGCTCAGGAAGCTGGTCTTCACGTCGAAGGAGACGGACGGCGAGAGGTACGAGGTCCCCCTCGCCCACCACGGGGTCGTCGCGTTCTCGGTCGGCGCGAACCGGCTGCTCAGGCACCGGATCGTCCTCGACGCTCCCGGCACGGTGGCGGAGAACCGGTGGCTGGGGGTCACCTTCCGCACCTCGAGGACCCTCCTCCGGTTCCGTGGCGGGGACGCGTACCTCCCGGGAGGCGCCCGCCTCACCCTGGCCGACGACGAGCAGAGCCGCGCGTTCTACCGGCTGCGGCGGCTGGAGAACGAGGGGACGGACTTCGTCTACCCGCCGCTGGCGTACACCGTCAGCGGGAGCGACCTGGTGCCGCCCGTCTGACACGCGTCCCCGCCCGGCCGTCCGGCCGGCCCGGCTGTCATCCTGGCCCCATGGACACCGAAGAGCCCCCGCCGCGCCCGCTGCTCGTCGTGGACGGGGCCAACGTCGTGGGTTCCGTGCCGGACGGCTGGTGGCGCGACCGGCGGGGGGCCGCCGAGCGGCTGCGGGACCGGCTGGCCGTGCACGGCGGCCCCGTCGACGGGCCGTACCCGGGACCGTACGAGATCGTGCTGGTGGTCGAGGGGCGGGCGCGGGGGGTGGAGTCCGTGCCCGGCGTGCGCGTGGAGGAGGCCGCAGGCAGCGGGGACGACCTGATCGCCGCGCTCGCGCGCGAGGCCCGCGGCCGGCCGTGCCTGGTGATCACGTCCGACCGCGAGCTGCGCCGCAGGGTCGAGGAGACGGGCGCCCGCTGCGCGGGACCGCGCGGCCTCCCCGGCGCGACCGGCCCGAGCCGCTAGCGGCGCGGCCGGTCGCGGGGGCGTACGGGTCAGTGGCGTTCGGGCAGGTCCCGCTCGGCGGGCAGCGGCGCCGCGTCGGCGGCCGCCGTGCCGGAGGCGGTGCGCGCGGACGGCGCGGGCGCCGGCTTCGGGCCGCAGAAGGCCGCCTCCAGGGTGCCGCCCAGCGCCGTGTTCGCGGCGCCGTGGTTGGAGGTGTTGGCGACCGCCGAGAGGCTGCGGCTGCCGTCGCGGGTCGAGAAGGCGTACGTGTAGAAGCCCTGCACGGTGCCGGTGTGGCCGTACACCCGGGCGCCGCAGGACAGGTCGTACCGGCGCAGGCCGAGCCCGTAGAAGCGGGTGCCCGTGCCGTCCGTCGGGGTGACGGTCGTCATGGCGTCCAGCATCTCCGGGGAGAGCAGCCGGCCGCGCATCAGCGCGCTGGTGAAGGTGTTCAGGTCGGCGGGGCTGGAGATGACGGCGCCCGCGGACTGCGCCCAGGAGACGGTCTGTTCGGTGGAGTCCACCAGCGGCTCGCCGGCCGCGTCGGGGTGCAGGTAGCCCCGCACGGCCAGGCCCTTGATACGGGTGTCGGGGTGGACGTAGGAGGTGTCGCGCAGCTTGAGCGGCTTGAAGATCCGGCGCTCGTAGGCGCGGTCCACCGGCCGGCCGGTGAGCTTCTCGATGAGCATGCCGACGACCACGAAGTTCGCGTTCGAGTAGCGGTACGCCGCGCCGGGCTCGGTGGTGCGCGGCTCGCTCAGCGACAGGTCGACCAGCTCCTGGTACGTGAACACCCGGTTCCGCACGGCCTCGAAGCCCGGCACGGTGTCGGCGAACATCGCGTTGGTGTAGTCCGCGAGGCCGCTGCGGTGGGTGAGCAGGTGCCGGACGGTGATGCGGTCGTCGGGCAGCAGCCCGGGCAGGTGGCGGTTGACCGGGTCGTCGAGCTCCAGCCGTCCCTCGTCCACCAGTTGCAGCAGCACCACGGTGGAGAACGTCTTGCTGACGCTGCCGATCCGGAAGCGGGCGTGGATGTCCATCGGCGCGCCCGAGGCCCGGTCGCGGACGCCCGCGGTGAGGCTCTCGACCCCGCCGGGGCCGGAGAAGCGGGCCATGGCGCCCGGAGCGCCGGCGGCCATGGCCGCCTCGAGGGCGGCGGTGATGCCGGCCGGGTCCGGCGCGGGGGCCCCGGCGGCGTCCCGCGGGGCGGAGAGGGGCACGGGGGCGGCGAAGGCGGGCGCGGCGGGGGCCAGTCCGGCCGCGAGGGCGGCGACCAGGGTGGCGGCGGCGCCGGCGGTCAGGCGTCGGCGGTACGTCAGGGGCACGGTGGGTCCTCGGCTGCTCACGTGGTGTTCGGCGCGGCACACGCCATCCGTGGCCGCGGGGCCGGGGGCACACGCGTCGTCGGCGCCGACCGCGTCCCCCTCCCGACGATCATGAGGGGCGCCGGCGGCGAAAGGTTCCAGGCGCGCCCTCCGGTTTCCGCCGTCCGCCGGAGCGGGCGGCGGAGACCGTCGGGCGCCGTGCGGCGCGATCGAAGGCCGTCGGACCGTCAGGAGCCCTGCCGTCCAGCGGGGAGGCCCTGCGGCACCGGCAGCGGGAGCGGCTGCCGCAGCCCGTTCGCGGCCTGCTCCGGCGTGGCCCGGCAGGTCGTGTCGCCCGCCGGCAGCCGGCCCGTCGTCAGGTAGGCGGTGGCGGTCGCGTCGGCGCAGGACCGGGAACCGTAGACGCCGTGGCCCTGTCCGCCGAGGACGGTGACCATCCGGGCGCCCTTCATGACCCGTCGCAGGCCCTGGCCGCTGACCAGCGGCGTCTGGGAGTCCCACTCGTTCTGGAGGATGAGCGCGCCGACGGCGTTGCCGATCCGGGTGGCGGGCTCGGAGCCGCGCTGCCAGAAGGCGCACGGCTTGATGTGGGACGCGACGTCGCCGTAGAGCGGGTACGCCGCCCGGTCGCGGACCGCGTCACGGCGGTACCGCTCCGGGTCGCGCGGCCAGGCGCGGGTGTCGGCGCAGACGACGGACCAGAAGGCGGCGTCCATGTTGTCCGCGGGGACCGCGGGAACTTCGCGGGCCGCGGGGACCTCGGACGTCCCCGGGAGCGCGGGGCCGGCGAGGAACCCGGCGGACGGGCGCGCGAAGGACGGCGGGACGGGCCGGGGCGGGGCCGGGCGCAGGGACGGCGCGGTCGCCGGGGCCCCTCCCTCGGCCGCCTCCTTGAGCCGGACGACCGACTCGGCGGCGGACTCGGGGGCGAAGAAGGCGGGCCGGGCGGCGACCCTGATGTCGTCGCCGGTCAGCCGCAGGCCGTCGATCTCGATCGGGGTGCGGTCGGCCCGGGCGACCAGGCCCCAGAAGGTCGCGCGGACCTCCTCCGGGGTGTCGCCGAGTCCGTAGACGGCGTGCCGGTCCGCCGTCCAGTCGGCCCAGCGGTCGAAGGCGGGCTCGGCGCCCTCCGCCCACACCTGGATCATGCCGCGCCAGATCCGCGCCGGGTCGACGGCGCTGTCGAGGACGAACCGGTCGGCGCGGCGCGGGAACAGCTGGGTGTAGACGGCGCCGAGGTAGGTGCCGTAGGAGTAGCCCAGGTACGAGATCCTCCGCTCGCCGAGCACGGCGCGGACGAGGTCCATGTCGCGCGCGGTGTTGCGGGTGGTGAGGTGGGGCAGGACGGCTCCGTTCGCCGCCCGGCACTTCTCCGCCACGGTCCGCGCCCAGCGCACGTCCTCGGCGAACGCGGCGGCCTTGTAGGGGCGCTGCCAGTTCAGCTCGTCGCCGGTGAGGCCGCAGCCGACCGGGGAGCTGCGGCCGACGCCGCGCGGATCGAAGCCGACGAGGTCGAAGCGCCGGGACACCTCGTCCGGCAGCTCCGACCTCAGGTACAGGGGCATGTCGAGGCCCTGGCCGCCGGGCCCGCCGGGGTTGATGAGCAGGACGCCGTGCCGGTCGCGGGGGCTGGTGGCCCTGATCCGGGAGATCGCGAGGTCGAGCTTCCGGCCGGACGGGCGGCCGTAGTCGAGGGGGACCTCGATGGTGGCGCACTCGAACTCCGCCGGCCCCTGCGGGTCGCAGGGCGCCCACCGCGGCTGCTGCCGGGTGTACTCCGCTAACGCGGCGGAGGGGGGAGTGGAGGGAGCGGGCGCCGTGTGGGCGGGAGCCGCCGGCGGGGCGGCGGCGAGCGCGGGCGTGAGGGTCGGCAGGAGCGCAGCGACGGCGGTGGCCGCCACGACGGCGGCCATCCGGCTCCGGACGTGACGTCGGCTCCGGTCGTGGCTGCGGTCTCGGTCTCGGTCTCGGTCTCGGTTCTGGTTGCGGTTTCGCACGGGGCGTCGGTTCCTCTGGGGTGCGGAGTGATCGGTCCGCAGCACCCTCGCGCACGGCGCCCGCGCGCGGGAATCCGGCTGAGGTCCGGACCGTGTACGCCCCGAGGAGGAGGAGCCGCCGGAAGAATGGTCCCCCGGACGGTTTGACCGGGACGCCGGCGGTGAGGCGGAGCCCATGGAGAATTCGCTGCGGCTGATGATCGCCCTGTGCGGCTCGGCACTGGTCGCGTACGCCGTCGTGCGGGCGGCGGACCTGACGACCCGGCGCGCGGACGCCCGGCGCCCCGGGACGCCCCTGTGGGGACTGCTGCGCCGGTGCCGCACGCCCCTGTTCGTCGTCCTGTTCACGGTCCTGCTCGGCTGGGCGGTGCGCGCCGCCGACTGGACCCCGGCGCGGGACTACGCCGGGGTCGTCGACCGGATCCGGGTGCTGTGCCTGATCGGCAGCGGGGCCTGGCTGACGGTGCGGTTCGCCTCCGCGCTGGTGGAGTCCTCCTACGCGCGCTACGCCGGGCGCACGCTCGACCGGGCCCGGGTGCGCCGGGTGCGGACCCAGGTCACCCTGCTCACCCGGGTCGTGTCGGTGGGCGTGGGAGTGATCGCCTGCGCGGTGGCGCTCGTGACCTTCCCGTCGTTCCGGACGCTCGGCACCTCGCTGCTCGCCTCCGCCGGCATCATCGGCATCGTGGCCGGCGTGGCGGCGCAGTCGACCCTCGGCAACCTCTTCGCCGGCTTCCAGATCGCCTTCGGCGACATGGTCCGGATCGGCGACACCGTCGTCGTGGACGGCGAGTGGGGGATCGTCGAGGAGATCACCCTGACCTTCCTCACCGTGCGGACCTGGGACGAGCGGCGGGTCACGCTGCCGGTCTCGTACTTCACCTCGCGCCCCTTCGAGAACTGGTCCCGGGGCGGCGCCGAGATGACGGGCACGGTGTTCCTCCACTGCGACCACGCCACGCCGGTGCCGCTCCTGCGGGCGCACCTGCGCAGCTTCCTCGACGACTGCCCCGGCTGGGACCGGCGCGGCTGGGACCTCTCGGTGACGGAGACCTCCCCGACCGGCATCACCGTCCGCGCGCTGGTCACGGCCAAGGACCCCGACGCGCTGTGGACCGTGCGCTGCGCCGTACGCGAGGAGTTGGTCCGCTGGCTGATCCAGGACCACCCGGCGGCCCTCCCGAAGGTCGTGACGGCCCCGCCGCCGAGCCCGGCCGCCGCCTCCGCCTCGGCCCCGGCGCCGCGCCGCGGGGGCGGGACGCCGTCGGGCGGCTGACCTCCCGTCCGGCGGCGGCATGGGGCAGGCTGGGGGGATGAGCGACTTGTACGGTGCCCGCGTCGTCCTGCGTCCCGCCGTCCCCGAGGACGTCCCCGCCCTGGCCGCGATCCGGGCCACGCCCGAGGTCCGGGCCCGCTGGCGCGGCGAGGACGACCTGGCCGGCGAGGTCGCGGCCGACCTGGAGGACCCCGCCACGCACTGCCTGACGGTCCGGCACGAGGACCGGATCGTCGGCATGATCCAGTGGTACGCCGAGGACGAGCCGGACTACCGGCACGCCGGCATCGACCTGTTCCTCGATCCGTCGGTCCACGGCCGGGGCCTGGGCACGGACGCGGTCCGCACCCTCGCCCGCCATCTCGTCGACGACCGGGGCTTCCACCGGCTGGTCATCGATCCGGCCGCCGACAACGCGGCGGCGATCCGCTGCTACGAGAAGGCCGGCTTCCGCCCCGTCGGGGTGATGCGCCAGTACGAGCGCGGCGCGGACGGCAGTTGGCACGACGGCCTCCTGATGGACCTGCTGGCGTCGGAGCTGGTGCGCTGAGCGCTGCTCCCCCTCGGCCGGCCCCGCCCGGGGCGTTCTCCCGGGCGGGGCCGGAGCGCGCGGGGTCAGAGGGGGCGGGCGGGGGCCGGCACCGGCTCCCCCACGGACAGGGTGTCCACCATGCGGTTCAGCTTGTTCCGGGCGCGCGTCGCGTGGGCGCGCGGCAGCCTGATCTCGGCGCGGGCCCGCGCCGATCCGGTGACGACGTACGCCAGCGCCAGGACGGGCGTCCCGCCGAGGGTGGCGGCGATCCGGGCCAGCGCCCCGGGGGTGTCCCGGAGCGAGACGAGCACCGTGCAGGTGTCGGCGGGCGTCGCGTCGGGGAGCGTCGTACCGGGGCGGGTGAGGCTGTCGTGTGCCATGGGCTGTTCCTGTCCAGGTCTGGCGGGCCGGGGGGGCCGTGGTGTCGGGGCCGGGAAAACGAAAAGACCCCTCGTGGAACACGAGAGGTCTGCGCGCGGGCGGTGGGGCGGGAGGGGTCGCCTCCGGGTCACCTCGGTGCCGGCACGCGGGCGCTGGTAATGAGCCGCCGCTGCATGGCGCGAGTCTGCCACGGAAGGCGTCGTTCCGGACGGGCCGTCTCGCTCACCGGACACCGTCCGGTCCGCGGCGGCCCCGGACCGGGGCCGGGTGCGGAGCCCGGGCGGGCGCCCCGGCCGGAACCACTCGGCCTTCGAGAGCGTCTGTTCCCAGGGTGTCCCCGGTGGTCGAGGAGGAGGAAGGGCTCGTGGAGCGGTCCAGGACGGCGCTGGCGGAGCGGATCGTCGAACGGAGGGCGGGGGTCGGCGATCCCCGGGCGTTGGTGGGCGAGATGAGGCGCTCGGTCCTGCTGGTGCCGGTCGACGGCGGAGGGCTGTGGTCGGCGCGTTCCGGTGGCGTGCGCTGGATCTGCGGCTTCACCGACGAGGCCGCCCTGGCCAGGTTCGCCCTGCGTCACGGGCCCGGCGGCCGGCCGGTGGAGTACGCGGCGCTCCTGGGGGCCCGCCTCGTGGACGAGATCGTGCCGTCGCTGGGCGAGCCCGCGGGCCTGGCCGTCGACATCGCCGACGAGGACGGGTCGATGTTCTTCCCGCCGGTCACCGGGATCGTCCCGGACGGCGTCGCCGTCGACCGCGACGTACGGGACGGAGGGCCGCGGGCATGAGCGGTGACGGGGCGGACCTGAACTTCGACCAGGCGGCGGTGGCGAAGTTCACGCAGGGCGTGGGCGCCACCATCGACGGTCTCGGCGACCTGGGCGGTGCCACCGGTTCGGTGATGGGCAAGGGCTTCTCCGAACTGTCGATGACGGGGATGGAGGCCGGACACCACGGCCTGTCGACCGACTTCGAGGACTTCTGCGAGCGCTGGGAGTGGGGGGTGCGGGCGCTGGTGCGGGACGCGAGCGAGATCGCCAACCGCCTGGGGCTGGCGGCGGGCACGCAGTGGGAGCACGACCAGTACGTCGAGGGCGCGTTGAAGGTGGGCGTGAACTCCGTGATGGGCGGCAACCCGCACGCCTCGGAGGACGAGATCACCCGGCAGGGCTGGGGCGACGTCTTCACCCCCGACTACCTGGACCCCGACTGGAGTCCCGAGTCGTTCGAGAAGGCCGGCCAGGAGATGGAGCAGACCTGGAAGGACACCGGACGCACCGTCCTGACCGAGGGTCAGGGCGGCCGGCAGTCGCAGATGCTCAACGACGCGCTCGGCATCTCCGACGAGCAGTGGGACCGGGCACTGGACGACACCTTCGGCCCGTCGCCGGAGGAACGCGCCCGACAGGCGCAGCAGCAGGGTGAGAACGGGGGCCACTGAGCGTGGGCATAGGCGACATCGTCAGCGACCTGACGCCGGACGTGGTGGAGGACGCCGTCGAGGACGGCGTGGAGTGGGTCGGCAACCGGGTCGAGGACGCGGGGAACTGGACGGCGGACCGGCTGGAGGACGTCGGCTGGGAGTCCGGTGCGGACTGGGTGCGCGAGCAGTCGCGTTCGGTGGCGAACCGGATGGGCGCCGAGGTCGACGAGATGGACCTGGGGCAGACCGAGGACAAGACCAAACTGGTCTACGGCAGTGCGGACAAGATCCGTTCGACGGCGGGCAAGCTGCGCGGTTTCCAGAAGGCGTTCGACAGCGCGGGCGGTGGTCTGCGGGGGCTGGACTCCTCGGAGTTGAAGGGGGAGGCGGCCGAGGCGCTGCGCAAGGCGGTGAGCACGCAGCCGCCGAAGTGGTTCACCGGCGCGGACGCCTGCGAGAAGGCGGCCGGCGCGCTGGAGGCCTTCGCCGGAACCGTGACCTGGGCGCAGGGACAGGCGCAGACGGCGATCGACCGGTGGAAGGAGGGCGTGCAGGCGTCCGAGAAGGCCGCCGACGCGCACCGCGCGAAGGTCGACGACTACAACAAGGCCGTCGACCGCTACAACGCCCAGGCCCCGGACAAGCGCGACCCCGCCACCCTCCCGCCGCGCCCCGCCGCCACCTTCGACGACCCCGGCAAGAAGCTGATGCAGGAGGCGCAGGACCTCCTCGCGGAGGCGCGGAAGCAGCGGAACACGGCGGCGGAGACGGCGCGCAGCGCGGTCCGGGCGGCGCGGGACCTGGCGCCGGAGAAGCCGTCGTACACGGAGCAGCTGGGCGACGGTCTGGGCGAGTTGCGGATCATGGGCGATCACGTCGGCGGCGGCATCATCAAGGGCACCGCGGGGCTGGTCAACTTCGTCCGGGGGATCAACCCGCTGGATCCGTACAACCTGACCCATCCGGCGGAGTACGTCACCAGTCTCAACAGTCTGGCCGCCGGGCTCGTCGTCGCCGCCAACGATCCGGTCGGCACCGGCAAGCAGATGATCGGCGACTTCATGAAGGACCCGTACGAGGGTCTGGGCCGGCTGGTGCCCGACGCCGCCCTGACCGTGGCCACCGGTGGTGGCGGGGCCGCGGTCAAGGGCGTCCGCATCGCCGCCGACGCGGCCGACGCCGCGCGCGTGCGCAGGCTGATCGACGACGCCCCCGACGGCACGCACAACCGTCCCGACGGCGAGCGCACCACCGACGGCACCGACCCGGTCGACCTCGCCTCCGGACGGATGTTCCTGCCCCAGACCGACCTGGCGATCCCCGGCACCCTGCCGCTGGTCTTCACCCGCCGCACCGAGTCCGGGCTGACGGCGGGCCGCTTCCTGGGCCCCTCGTGGACCTCCACCGTCGACGAACGCCTGGAGGTCGACCCGGTCGGCGTCGTCCACGTCACCGCCGACGGCCTGCTCGTCCCCTACCCGCACCCCGTCCCCGGCGTCCCGACCCGCGCCGGGTCGGGCCGGTCCCGTGCCCTCCTGGCCCGTGACGCCTCCGGCGACTACACCGTCACCGACCCCGACACCGGTCTGACCCGCCACTTCACCGCCCCCGCCGGCGGCACCGGAGGCGACGGACCCGGCGGCGACGGCACCGCCTGGCTGGCCTCGCTCACCGATCGCAACGGCAACACCGTCACCGTCGACCGGGCCGACGACGGCCTGCCGCTGGCCCTCGTCCACTCGGCCGGCCACCAGGTGCGGCTGACCACCGCCGAGGGCCGGATCACCGCGCTGTCCCTGGCCGGGGCGGGCGAGGCGGGCGCCGACCTGCCGCTGATGCGGTACGGCTACCGCGACGGCGACCTCACCACCGTCACCAAACCCTCCGGAGCCACCACCGCCTTCACCTACGACGACCGCCACCGCGTCACCGCCTGGACCGACTCCAACAACAGCCGCTACCACTACGCCTACGACGACCTCGACCGCGTCGTCGCCGAAGGCGGCGAAGCCGGCCACGTCCAGATCACCCTCGCCTACACCGGCCCCGACCCCGACACCGGCCACCGCACCACCACCCTCACCACCGCCGCGGGACACACCACCCGCCACCGCATCGACCGCCACAGCCGCGTGGTGGCCACCACCGACCCCCTCGGCCACACCACCACCTTCACCCACGACGCCCACGGCAACCTCCTCTCCCGCACCGACCCCCTCGGCCGCACCACCGCCTTCACCCACGACCAGCACGGCCGGATGGTCTGCGTGACCCACCCGGACGGCAGCACCCTGCGCACCGAGCGGGACGCGGCGGGGCTGCCGACCGCGGTCCACGCCCAGGACGGCGCCCGGTGGTCGCTGGAGTACGACGAGCGCGGCAACCGGACGGCGACCACCGACCCGGCGGGCCGCACCACCCGTCACGCGTACGACGCGCAGGGCCGCCCCGTCGCCGTCACCGACCCGCTCGGCGCCGTCACCCGGATCCGGTGCGACGCGGCCGGCCTGCCGGTGGAGGTCACCGATCCGGCCGGGGCCACGACCCGGCTGGAGCGCGACGCCCTGGGCCGCCCGGTGCGGATCACCGGCCCGCTGGGCACGTCCACGCACCTCGCCTGGACCGCCGACGGGTACCTCGCCTCCCGTACGGGGCCCGACGGGGCGACCGAGTCGTGGACCTACGACGGCGAGGGCAACCGCCTGACCCACACCGACCCGACCGGGGGCGTGACCCGGTTCGAGTACACCCACTTCGACCTGCTCGCCGCCCGCACCGGCCCCGACGGCTCCCGCCACGCCTTCGAGCACGACGCGAGCCTGCGCCTCACCCGGGTGACCGGCCCCCAGGGGCTGGAGTGGGGGTACGCCTACGACGCCGCGGGGCGGCTGGTCTCCGAGACCGACTTCGACGGCCGCGTCCGGACGTACCGCCACGACGCGGCCGGGCAGCTCACGGCGCGCACCGATCCGTCCGGCACCACCGTCGAGTACGCCTACGACGCGCTCGGCAGGGTCACCTCCAAGGGCACGGCGGACCACGTCACCACCTACCGCTACGACCCCGCGGGCCGGCTGGTCCACGCGGCGGGGCCCGACGGCGAGGTGCTGCGCGGTTACGACCGGCGCGGGCTGCTCAAGTCCGAGCTGGTCGACGGCCGCACCATCGACTACCGCTACGACGCGGCGGGCCGCCGCGTCCGCCGCACCACCCCGACCGGCCAGGTCACGACCTACGCCTACGACGAGGCGGGCCGCCCGTCGCGGCTGACCGCGGGCGGCCACGAGGTCGCCTTCACCCACGACGCGGCCGGCCGGGAGGTGGAGCGCACCGTCGACGGCACGCTCACCCTCTCCTCGGCCTGGAACTCCGCGGGCCGGCTGGCCGAGCAGCACCTGCTCGCCGGCGGCCGGACGCTCAACCGCCGCGCCTACTCCTACCGCGCCGACGGTCACCTCGCCTCCGTCACCGACCTGTTGGCGGGCACCCGCGCCTTCGACCTGGACGCGACCGGGCGGGTGACGGGGGTGACCGCCGAAGGGTGGACCGAGCGGTACGCCTACGACGCCGCCGGCAACCAGACGTCCGCCTCCTGGCCCGGCTCGCACCCCGGCCACGACGCCACCGGCCCCCGCTCCTACGACGGGACCTCCCTCACCCGCGCCGGGTCGGTGCGGTACGAGCACGACGCCCGGGGGCGCGTCACCCTGCGCCAGAAGACCCGGCTGTCCCGCAAGCCCGACACCTGGCGGTACACGTGGGACGCCGAGGACCGGCTCAAGGAGGTGACCACCCCGGACGGCACCCGCTGGCGCTACCGCTACGACCCCCTGGGCCGCCGCACCGCCAAGCAGCGCCTCGCCGACGACGGCCTGACCGTCGTGGAGGAGACCCGCTTCACCTGGGACGGCTCCCACCTCTGCGAGCAGACCACGGTCTCGGCCGAACTGCCCCGGCCCGTCGCCCTCACCTGGGACCACCGCGGCACCACCCCGCTGGCGCAGACGGAACGCGTCCTCACCCCGGACGGCGGGCGGGAGGTCGACCGCCGCTTCTTCGCCATCGCCACCGACCTCGTCGGCACGCCCACCGAACTCGTCGACGAGAGCGGCGAGATCGCCTGGCACACCCGCACCACCCTCTGGGGCACGACGGCCTGGGCCCGGTCCAGCACCGCCTACACCCCGCTGCGCTTCCCCGGCCAGTACTACGACCCGGAGACCGGCCTCCACTACAACCTCTTCCGCCACTACGACCCCGAGACCGGCCGCTACACCTCCCCCGACCCCCTCGGCCTCGCCGCCGCCCCGAACCCCGCGACCTACGTGGGGAACCCGTTCGCCTGGACCGACCCGCTCGGGCTGGCGCCGTGCGGCGGCCGGGACGGCATGGACTACATGAGCGACAACGCCATCCCCTCGGGGGCGCCGGTGACGCACGGTCCCACGGGCACCCTCGTCGGCGAGGACGGGCCGAGCGTGCGGAACTTCCGCAACGTGCTGAACGAGGGCCACCACGACGTGGTCGCCCACGGTTCGCGGGACGGCTTCCTGGAGATGCCGGACGGGCCGGTCAACGGCGGCCAGCTCGTGGACGCCATCCGCAACAATCCGAACTACGATGGCGGTCCGCTCCGGCTGATGGTGTGCCATTCCGGGGCGGACACCTCCGGGATCGCCCAGCGCATAGCCAACGAGATGGGCGTCACCGTGAAGGCCCCCACGGACCGGGTGGGCACCAACCCCCTGCTCGGCACCGGCCAGGTCCCGCAGATCGACAACGGCGGGTACTGGCGAATCTTCCTACCCATGATCGAAGGTTGACGTGAAGCTGATCGGCTTCTACCGGGAAATGGACGCGCACTACGACACGGCCTGGGGCGGCCCCGTCCCCGCGCCCGGGTCGGGCGAGGGGAAGTACCCGGTCGCGGAAGTGGTCGGGTACCTCTCCGCCGGCCACCCCCTCTTCGACGTCACCGAACTCACGACCGACGTCATCGGCGGCGCCTTCCGCGTCCCCGGCGGCTCCTCCCTGCTCTCCGACGGCACGTTCGTCTGGCGCGCGGACCTGGCGAAGTACGTCGAGCACTACCGGATCGACCTCCCCGGGGACTTCCTGCGCGCCGCCCGCGAGAACGGCTTCCGCGTCCCCCCGCCGGACTACGAGGCCCTCCTCCCCCTCTCGGTCGGGGCGAGCGCGCTGCTGGGCTTCCGCTCCGGGTCCTGAGGGGCGCCGGCCGGGGGTCAGGGGAAGGTGTGGCGCAGGGCCAGGAGGGTGACGTCGTCGGAGCGGTGGGGGCCGTCGAGCCGGGCCACCAGGGCGTCGGCGTACGCCTGGAGGCCGGCGTGGTCGCGGACGGGGGGCCGGGTGCGCAGGAGGTCCCCGGCGGCGTCGAGGAGACGGGCGGCGTCCTCGTCGGGGTCGGAGTCGCGGCGCTCGACCAGGCCGTCGGAGTAGAGCAGCACGACGTCGCCCTCGGCCAGCGGGGTCTCCGAGGCCGCGTAGGGCTGGTCGGGGAGGACGCCGAGGGTGAGGCCGGGGCCTCCCGGCGGGGGCGGGAGGAGGGTGGCCCGGCCGTCCCTGAGGAGGACGGGGAGGGGGTGGCCCGCGCAGGTCCAGCGGAGCACGCCGCGCTCGGGGTGGTAGCGGGCGATGACGGCGGTGGCGGTGGACTCGGCGCCGTCGTCGCAGGCCATGTCGTTGAGCCAGTGGGTGAGCTGTTCGACGGGGGCGTCGGTGTAGGCGAGTCCGGCCAGGGCGTAGCGGAGCTTGGCCATGAGGGTGACGGCGGCCAGTCCGTGGCCGCGGGCGTCGCCGAGGGCGAGCAGGAGCCGGCCGCCGGGCAGCCTGCGCGCCTTGTACCAGTCGCCGCCGACGCCCGAGCGGGTGGAGTCGGGCCGGTAGACGACGGCGGTGTCGATGCCGTAGGGGGCGAGGCCGCCCGGGGAGCGGGGCAGGACGGCCTCGCGGAGGGAGTCGGCGACCTCGCCGAGGGCCTCGGCGCGGGCGCGCTGGCGGCGGGCCTCCGCGCCGGCGGCCTCGGCGAGGGCGCGGCGGCGGGTGTCGTCGGTGATGTCGACGAGGACGGCGCGGACGGCCCAGACCGGTCCGCCGCGGGGCCGGACCGGTTCGGCGACGACCCGGATGACGCGCTCGTACGCGCCGGTGAGCCGTAGGGCGCACTCGGAGCGGTGCTTGCGGAGGAAGACCTCGTAGAGGAGGCGGTAGAGCTCGGGGAGGCTCCCGGGGGTGGCGAGGGCGGCGAGGTCGAGGAGGTCGGCGGGGACGGGTGCGCCGGGGGCGAGGCCGAGGACGTGGCCGAAGCCGAGGGAGGGGGCGACGGTGCCGTCGGCGACGTTCCACTCCGCCCAGCAGGTGCGGACGAGCTTCTGCGCGGCGACGGCCATCCGGACGCGGTGGCCCGGTTCCCAGGTGACGAGCAGGTGGTCGCCGCAGGGGGCCACGACGACGTCGTTGCTGAGCCGGGCCGGGGGGCCTTCGGCCCGGGGGATGAACCACTCCACGATCTCGGGGCCCTGGGGCGCGCGTTCGTGGTGGGCGTCGGCGAGCATGCGGGGCAGGCCGGTGTCCTCCAGGACGGGGAAGCGGTCGAAGAGGCGGACCGGGCCCGACCATCGGGGGACCGAGGCGGCGGGGACGTGGGCGCGGGAGTAGGCGACGGCGCGGGCGTTCTGGGTGAGGTAGAGGAAGTCGGTGATCCGGCCGTCGGCGCCGAGGAGGGGGGCGACGAGCAGGGCGGCCACGGGGAAGGCGTCGAGGAGTTCCTGCACGGGGGCGGGGACCGGCGGGGGCGGGTCGGCCGGCGGGGCGGCGGGGGCGCGCGGCCGGGAGGAGCGGGTCCGGGCGTAGGCCCCGATGCGGTCGCGCTGGGCGTCGAGGAGCGCGCGGAGGGCCCGGCGGTCCAGGGCGGTCCGGGGGTCCTGTCCGGTGGGATCGTGCTCCATGGGGCGGGACCTTTCCGGGAGGGCGGGCAGGGCGGGAACGCGGCGCCGTGTCCCCGCTCCGGGACGGAGGCCCGGGACGGAGGGGGCTTTCGTCCCGGTGGAGAGATCGATCTCACACTGTAATGTGCACCATATGTCCGAAATACCCGATGGTGCGGATGCGGCCCCCCACGGCGGCGCCGGACCCTCCCCCCTCGCCGGGACGCACATCCTCCTCGGCGAGCGGGACGCGGAGACCGCCGCGCGCTTCGCCCGGACCCTGCGCGAGCACGGCGCCTCCTCGGTGCACGCCGTCGACTCGCCGGAGGCGTTCCTGCGCGCCGGCGCCGCCCCGCCCGCGCCCGTGCGGTTCTGGGACGCGGCCGTGTGGCACACCGGGCTCGGCGGGGGCGACGGCTCGCTGGGCCGGTTCCTGGAGGAGTGGCGGGCCCAGCACCCCGGGATCCCCGTCGTCGTGACCGACGACGCCCCCAGCGCCCGGCTGGCGGTCACCGCGCTGCGCGGCCGGGCCGCCGACCTGGTCGAGCGCTCCGACCCGGAGGGACTGGCGGTGGCCGTCGCGCGGGCCGTCGCGGAGCGGGCGGACCCGCTGGGCGTCGAGGGCTCCGGCCAGGGTTCGCTGCGCATGCTGGTGGTCGGCGCCCACCCCGACGACGTCGAGATCGGCCTGGGCGGCACCATCCACCGCCGCGCGCACAGCGGCTGGGACGTCACCGTCCTCACCATGTCCGGCGGCGGGAACGGCGGCGACCCCGCGCTGCGCCGGAAGGAGGCGCACCGCGCCGCCGAGGTGCTGGGCGCCCGCCTCCTCATGGAGGACCTGCCGGACGGGTCCATGGCGGACGACCGGACCACCGTGGAGGCCGTCGAACGGGCGGTCGCCGAGACCGCGCCGGACGTCGTCGTCGTCCACTCCGAGAGCGACACCCACCAGGACCACCGGGCCGTGCACCGCGCCACCCTCGTGGCCTGCCGCAAGGTGGCCCGGCTCGCCTGCTACCAGTCCCCCTCCGCCACCGTCGCCTACCGCCCCAACCGCTTCATCGAACTGAGCGAGGTCGACGTGGAGGCCAAGCTCGCCGCCATCGCCGCGCACCACTCGCAGGCCGCCAGCCGCTGGTACCTCGACGAGGACCTGCTGCGCTCCACCGCCCGCTACTGGGGCCGCTTCTCCCAGACCCGCTACGCCGAACCCCTGGAGCTCGTCCATGAGCGCAACCCCCTCCTCCTCTGACCCTTCCGGGCCCGATCTCTCGCTGCCCCTCGGCCGGCCTCCCCGGGTCCTCGTCACGGGCGCGGGCGGGCCCTCCGGCGTGTGCTTCCTGCGGGCTCTGGACGGAGCGGCCGAGCGCTACGCGGCGGACCTCGACCCCAACGGCGCCGGCCTCTACCTCGTGCCGCGCGCCTACCGGATGCTGGTGCCGCCCGGCGCCGCCCCCGGCTACGCCGAGGCCGTGCTGCGCCTGTGCGAGCGGCACGCGATCGACGTGCTCGTGCCGACCGTCGACGCCGAACTGGTGGCGCTCGCCCACGCGGCCGACGCCTTCGCCGCCGCCGGCGTCCGGGTGCTGGTCTCCCCCGCCGAGGCGCTGGAGACCTGCCTGGACAAGTGGCTGCTCGCCGAGGCCTGCCAGGGCGCGGTGCGGCTGCCGGACACCCGGCTCGTCGGCTCCCCCGGCGCGGCGGAGCCCGGGGGCGGCTTCCCGGCGATCGCCAAGCCGCGCACCGGCTCCGGCTCCCGGGGCATCGTCCTCGTCCGCTCCGCGGAGGAGCTGGCCGGACTCCCGCAGGACGGCTCGTACCTGCTCCAGGAGTTCCTGCCCGGCACCGAGTACTCGGTCGACGTGCTCACGGACGCGGCGGGGCGGGTCGTGGCCGCCGTGCCCCGCGCCCGGGACAAGACGGACTCGGGCATCGTCGTGGCCGGCCGGGTGCTGGACCTGCCGGAGCTGTCCGGGATCGCCGAGGACACCGTCCGCACCCTCGGGCTGCGCGGCGTCCTCAACGTCCAGGTCCGCGAGGACCGGGCCGGAAAGGCCGCCCTCCTGGAGGTCAACCCCCGCCCGCCGGGCGGGATGTCGCTGACGGTGGCGGCCGGGGTGGACATGCCGAAGTGGGCGGTCGCCTCGCTGCTCGGCGCCCGGCTGCCGGACCGGATCGTCCAGCGGGAGACCGCGGTCGTCCGCCACTGGCAGGACGTCGTCCTCGCGCCGCGCGAGCTCGGCGACATGGGCGACGTCACCGAGGCCGCCCCGCCGGACGCCGGAGGGGTCCGGAAGGCGGCGGCGTGACCGGCGAGGCGGTGCGGGACCGGCCGCTCCCGGACGGCGATCCGCTGCGCACCGACCTGCACACCCACACCGACTTCTCGTCCGACGGGCACGACTCCCCCGGGGCCGTCGTCGCGGCGGCGGCGGACGCCGGACTGCGCACGCTGGTGCTCACCGACCACGTGCGCGCGGACACCGCCCACCTCCCGGCGTACGCGGAGGCCGTCCGCGCGGTGCGCGCCGCGGCGCCCCTGGAGGTGGTGTGCGGGGTGGAGGCGAAGATCCTCGACACCGGGGGCCGGATCGACCTCCCGGCGGACCTGCCGGGCATCGAGCACGTCGCGCTGGCCGACCACCGGTTCCCGCTGCCCGACGGGCCCGCCCACCCCGACGCCGTACGGGCCCTGCTCGACGAGGGGCGGCTCGCGCCGGACGAGGCGCTGCGGCTGCTGGTCCTCGCGACGGCCCGGGCGGTGGAGCGGGTCCCCGCCGGCCTCACCGCCCACGTGGCGCACCTGTTCAGCGTGCTGCCCAAGGCCGGGCTCGACGAGGAGGGCGTCGACGCGGCGCTGCTGGAGCCGCTGGTACGGGCCTGCCGGGAGCGGGACGCGGCGGTCGAGCTGAACGAGAAGTGGCGCTGCCCCTCCGTCCGCACGGCCCGGCTGCTGCACCGCGCCGGGGTCCGGCTCGGGGCCGGCAGCGACGCCCACCGGGCACGGGACGCGGGCCGCTTCCCCTGGGTCGCCCGGGCACTGGCAGGCGCGACGACGGAGGAACGGTGCACGTCCTGAACCAGATCCTGCACGTCGTGGCGACCGTCCTCGTCCTCCTCGGGGCGGTGCCGCTGGTCGTCGCCGTCGTCCAGTTCCTGCTGGTCGGCCTCCAGCGCTTCCGGCACCTGTACGAGGACCGGCCGCCGCACGTGCCCCGCACCGCCGTCCTCATCCCGGCCTGGAACGAGGCGCCGGTGCTCACCTCGTCGGTCGAGGGGCTGCTCGCCATGCGCTACCCGCCGGACCGCATCCGGGTCGTGGTCGTCGACGACGCCAGCACCGACGCGACGCCGGAGGTGATGCGGGAGCTGATGGCCCGCCACCCCGGGCAGGTGGTGCACCTGCGCCGGGAGGACGGCGGCCAGGGCAAGGCCCACACCCTCAACCACGGCCTCGCCCACGTCCTCGACGACGACTGGGCCGAGGCCGTGCTGGTGATGGACGCCGACGTCGTCTTCGACCGCGACGCCCTGCTGCGGATGACCCGCCACCTCGCCGACCCCGGCGTCGGCGCCGTCACCGCGTACATCAAGGAGGGCAGCGGGAAGCAGGGCAACTACCTGACCCGCTACATCGCCTTCGAGTACATCACCGCCCAGGCCGCCGCCCGGCGCGCGCAGAACGTCCTCGGCGTCGTCGCCTGCCTGGCCGGCGGGGCGCAGCTGCACACCCGGGCGAGCCTGGAGGCGATCGGCGGCCGGATCGACACCTCCACGCTGGCCGAGGACACCGTCACCACCTTCGAGACCCAGCTGGCCGGCCGCCGCGTCGTCTTCGACGGGTACGCCACCGTGCTCGCCGAGGAGCCGGGCGACCTGGCCGGGCTGTGGAAGCAGCGGCTGCGCTGGGCGCGGGGCAACCTCCAGGTGACCCGCCGCTACCGGCACCTGTGGTTCCGGCCGTGGAAGCGGCGGGAGGGGCACCGGCTCGGCTCGGTCCTCTTCGGCCTGATCTGGTACTCGCTGCTGGCGACCCCGGTGCTGCTGACGGTCTGCTCGGCCTCGCTGCTCTTCCTCTACTTCACCGACTCGGACCGCTCGTGGGAGCTCTTCCACTGGCTGTGGGTGATCAACCTGGTCTGCTACCTGCTGATCATCCTGATGGCGGCGGCGGTGGACCCGGGGACCTTCCGGCGGTGCTGGCGGGAGGCGCTGGTCTATCCGGGGCTCGTCTCCACCTGCGTCCTCGTGCTCACCGCGCTGCCCGGGGTCTTCCTGCCGCTCCTGGAGCGGGCCGGGCTGTTCGCGGACGACGGCTCGCCGCAGCTCCTGATGGTCGTGGTCTACGCCTGGATGGGCCTCGCCCTGCCCCTCGCGTGGCTCGCGAAGCTGCTCACCGGGACCCGGATGCGGTTCCTCGCGCCGGTGCTGCTGCACCTGGTGGGGTACGGCTCGCTGCTCGCGGCCTGTCTGGTGGCGGCCTGGGTGCAGGAGCGGCGGAACGCCGAACTGAAGTGGGACAAGACCGAGAAGACCGGGAAGGTGGCGGCGGGACGATGAGGGCGGCGGAACCCGGGGAGCCGGGCGCGGACGCGGAGATGGCGCGGCACGTGGCGGAGCTGACCGCGGAGGACCGGCGGCACGACCGGCGGCTGCTGTGGTGGGAGCTGCTGGCGGTGCTGCTCGTCGCCGTCCTGCTGACGGCCCGCGCCCTCTGGGCGACCTGACCCCTCACCCCGTGAGGAAGGGGTCGGCGCCCTGTGCGGCGAGCGCGAACCACGCCGTCGTACCGGTGTGGAGGCTGGCGTAGAGGGTGTCGCCGTCGCCGGTGCGCAGTCCGTCCGAGGAGGCGGCGACGATGCCGTACCCGTCGGCGTGGGGGGCGTGGGCCTGGGCCGCGCGGAGGGTGGCGAGGAGCCGTCCGGCCCGCTCCCCGTCGCCGTCGCCGTCCCGCCGGCGGAGGGCCGCCGCCATGTGGGCGGTGCCCTCGAACCAGACCTTGGAGGTGTCGGCGTCGCTGACCGACACCCCGTCGAACCCGCCGTCCTCGGCCGCCAGGTGGGTGAGCGCCCAGTCCAGCGAGCCGGCGTGCCGGGTGTCGCCGGTCGCCAGGAAGGACCAGCTCTGCGGGTCCTCCGGGACCGGCGAGCGGTTGACGGTGGCGCCGTCGGTGCCGGTGCCGGTCCAGAAGGCGGCGGAGTCCGCGTCCCACAGGGCGTCGAGGAAGCCGGTCGCGACGGCCGACCGGTCGGCCCACTCCCGGTCGCCGGTGGCGTCCGCGAGGCCGCGGAGGAAGGCGGCGACGTCGATGTTGTGCTCGGTGGACTTCCAGGTGAGGGGGGAGCCGGAGGCGGGGACGCCGCCGGTGTAGCCCGGGGTGCCGGTCGTGGAGGCCGTGTGGTCCCGGATCCACTCGCCGAGCCGCAGCGCGCCGGTCCGGTGGGCGGCGCCGTCCGTCGCCCGGTGGACGTGGAGGAGGGCCAGGCCGGTCCACGCCTGCGCGCCGGTGAAGGAGTCGGCGGCGGCGACGGCCGGCAGTCCGTCCGCCGCGGTGACCTTCCCCGAGACGTACGACTGGCGGATCCGGCCGTCCCCGGCGGGGTCGCCCTCCTGGAGGGCGAGCAGGGTCCCGGCGAGGGCGCCGGCCCGTCTCAGGTCGGCGTCGGTCCCCCGGGCGCAGTAGGCGATCACCGTGAGCGCGACATCGTAGGTGAAGGCCACGGTGGAGTGGTGGGTCTCCATCCAGCCCCCGGTGTAACTGCGCGGCAGTCCCTGCCGGGTGCCGCCCGCCGCCTCGTCGACCCGGCGGTCGAGGAAGGTGTACGCGCGCGCCAGCGCCTCCTCCTCACCCACGCCGCCGTCCTCCGCCCGCCGGCCCGACGAGCAGCCGCCGAGGACCGCCGCCGCCGTTCCGCCCATGACCGCCGCCGTGAACGCGCGGCGGCTCACCGCTCCGCGCCGGCTCTCGGAAAAACCCATATCCCACCACATAGGCCATTCTGCTCCTTCCCGGGCGCGGACACGCGGGACGGGGACGCGACGGCCCCGCCCGGATCCTCGCGGGGCGCGGAAGCGGCGAGCCGCGGGCGGGAGGGGTTCCTCGCCCGCGGCTCGCGGTGGGGGACGGGCGCGACCGCTACGTGGCGGCCCCGCGCAGCTCCAGCGTGCAGCACTTGACGCTGCCGCCGGCCTTGAGGAGTTCCGAGAGGTCCACGCCGACGGGGTGGAAGCCCCGGGCGCGCAGCTGGTCCTTCAGGCCCGTGGCGTTGTCCGGGAGCACCACGTTGCGGCCGTCCGAGGCGGCGTTGAGCCCGAAGACCGCCGCGTCCTCGGCCGTGGCGAGGACCGCGTCGGGGAACAGCCGGCGCAGGACGGCGGCGCTGCCCGGCGAGAAGGCGGCCGGGTAGTAGGCGATCGTCCGCTCGTCGAGCACCGTCAGCGCGGTGTCGAGGTGGTAGTAGTGCGGGTCCACGAGCGTCAGGCCGACGACGGGGCGGCCGAAGAACTCCTGTGCCTCCTCGTGGGAGCGCGGGTCGCTGCGGAAGCCCTGGCCGGCCAGCAGCCAGTCCCCGGCCAGCAGGTAGTCGCCCTCGCCCTCGTTGACGGCGCCGGCGGTGCGGAGGTCGGTGAATCCGTTGTCGCGCAGCCAGTCGTGGTAGGCGGGGCCCTCCGCGACGCGCTGGGCGTCGCGGAACCTCGCCACGAGCGCCCGGCCGTCGATCACCGTGGCGCCGTTGGCGGCGAAGACCATGTCGGGCAGGCCGGGGACGGGATCGATCGTGTCGACGGTGTGCCCGAGGCCCAGGTAGACCTCGCGGAGGTTCTCCCACTGGCTGATGGCCAGTCGGGTGTCGACGGGCTTCGAGGGGTCCATCCAGGGGTTGATGGAGTAGACCACGTCGAAGTAGGTGGGACGGCACATGAGGTAGTGCCGGGTCCTGGCGGTACGCATGATGGGGTTCCTTGCGGTCAGGGGCGGCGGCCGGCCGGGGGTCAGGCGGAGCGGCCGTTGTCCACGACGGCGGAGCGGCCGAGGGCGCTCACGGCCTGGTAGTACGTCCAGGCCGTCGCGTCGCACGCCGTCTTCTTCGCGCCGGTGTACGCCGCGCACACCCTCTTCAGGTCCGCGTGGAAGGCGTTGTCGAGGCGCGCCTTGTTCGCCGCGAAGGTGCCCGCCTCCTTGTAGTTGCGGTAGCCGAAGTCGTGCCGGGCGCAGGAGTTCTGGAAGGGGAAGCCGAAGGGGTTGTCGGGGGACGAGGAGCAGTAGTCGGTGGACCAGTTGAACTGGTACGCGCTCCACGCGCCCTGGTTGGCGCGGGCCGCGGCCCAGGCCCGGTAGCTGCCCGCGTCCGTCTGGGTCCAGCTGCTGAGCACGCTCGCCTTGTCGGCCGGTACGGCGGACGCCGGTGCGGCGGCGGCTCCGATCACGAGGGCGAGAGAGGCGGTGCCCACGGCGAGGGCGGAGAGTCGGCTGCGCATGGAGGTTCCTCCTGTGGGTGGTGTGGACGGTCGTGGTGCGGCACACGGGCGGTCGGTACGGGACGGCCGGCGCCCCCGGGTCGGGGAGGGCCGCCGGCCGGGACCGCGCGGGCGGGAGAAGGGGGGCTTCGGCTGCCCCCGGGAGAGCGGGCGGTGCGGGGCGCTCAGACGCAGTTGAGTTCCCTTCGCGGCGCGTCGTGGGCGAACCGCTCCGCCGAGAGGCCCGAGACGTCGACGAACGGCCGCCGCCCCAGGTAGAGGTCGCGGACCACCTCGCCCACCGCCGGCCCCTGGAGGAAGCCGTGGCCGGAGAAGCCGGTCGCGTACAGGAACCGCCCCGTGCCGGGAGCTTCGCCGATGAGGGCGTTGTGGTCGGGGGTGACCTCGTAGAGGCCGGCCCATCCCGTCGCGATCTCGGCGTCGAGGAGCCGGGGGGCCCGGACGGACATGGCCTCGGAGAGCCGGGGAAGCCAGCCGTCCGAGCGGGACAGGTCGAACCCCGGGGGCTCGTCGGGGTCGGACATGCCGAGCAGCACGCCCGGCCCTTCCCCGTGGAAGTAGAAGCTGGTCGAGAAGTCGATCGTCATGGGGATGCGCGGGGGCGCGTCCGGCAGCGGTCCGGTGACGAGGATCTGGCGCCGGTACGGCACGACGGGGAGGTCGACCCCGGCCATCGCGCCGAGCGCCGCCGACCAGGCCCCGGCGGCACAGACCACCGTGTCCGCCGTGACCGTGCCGCGGTCGGTGACGACCCGGGTGGCGCCGGAGGCGGTCGCCCCCCGCTCCACGCCCGTGACCCGGCACCCCGTCACCAGCCGGGCGCCGAGCCGCCGCGCGGCCGTCGCGTACCCGAGCACCACCGACTCCGGTGAGCAGTACCCGTCGTCGGGCGAGTACGCCGCGGCCAGCACGCCGTCCGTGGAGATCAGCGGCGACAGGGCGCGGGCCTCGGCGACGTCCACCATGCGGCTGGGCACGCCGAGTTCGTTCTGCACGGCCACGTTGCGTTCGAACGCGGCCACGTCCTCCGCTCGCGTGAGCAGGAAGAGGTAGCCCTCCCGGTGCAGGTCGATCTCCTGGCCCGGCCGGTTGCCGAAGTCCTGGAACAGCTCCAGGCTCCGGGCACCCAGCCGGATGTTGACGGCGTCCGAGAACTGGCTGCGGACACCGCCCGCGGCCTTGCTCGTGGACCCCGAACCGAGCGCGTCCCGCTCGATCAGCAGGACGTCCCGGACACCGGCCTCCGCGAGGTGGAAGGCGATGCTGGTGCCCATGACCCCACCGCCGACGATCACCACTTCCGCGGAGGAGGGGAGGCGGGGGGCGCGCTCTCCCGCTCCCATCAGCCGGCCACCCCGGCCACCCCGGCCGTCGCGGCGGCTCCGGCGGCTCCGGCGGCTCCGGCGAAGACGGGCATGTGGCGCGGCAGCGCGCCCCAGACCCGCGGCGTGAAGAAGTGCCCGCCCGGCAGGACCTCCTGCGAGAACGGCCCGTCCGTCAGCTCCGCCCAGCCCTCGTGCAGGGGGCTCAGCTCGGCCTCGCCCACCATGAGGTGGATCGCGGCCCGCAGCCGCTCCCCCGGCCGGTACCGGTAGGAGGAGTAGGCCTCCATGTCCATGCGCAGCAGGTCGACGGCGAGGGACCGCAGGTCGGGATCGGCGAGCACGGCGCGCGGGACGCCGCCCGTGGCCTCCAGCCAGGAGGCCAGGTCCTCGTCCGGCGCGCCGGCCAGGGCGGCCGAGCCGGTGCCGGTCCAGTGCTGCGGGGCGATGTGCCCGGAGAGGACCAGGCTCTCCGGCCCCTCGGCGCCGCGTTCCTGGAGGACGCGGGCGGCCTCGTAGGCGACCAGCGCGCCCATGCTGTGGCCGTAGAGCACGTAGGGGGAGCGCACCTCGCTCCGGAGGGCCTCCACGCAGTCGTCGAGCAGGCCCTGCCAGCCGCCCGTGACCCGGTCGCCGAAGCGGGACTCGCGGCCCGGGTAGCACAGGGCGCGCAGTTCGACGTCGACCGGCAGCTGCCGGGCCCACGGCCGGAAGCCGACGGTCCCCCCGCCCGCGAAGCCGAGGCAGACCAGGCGGCGGGACGCCCAGGGACGCGGGTGGGGCCGGATTATTCGGTTCACGCCCGCCCCCCGGTGGTGGACTCTTCCTTGAGCACGTCGCGCAACGCCTCCAGGGCGGTGGCGAGTTCGACCTCCGACACCGACAGCGGCGGCCGCAGGCGCAGTTCCCGCTCGCCGCATCCGAGGAAGATCACCCCGTGCTTGTCGTAGGCCCGCGCGAGGATCCGGTCGCGCACCTCCCGGTCCGGCAGGGTGATGGCGCACATCAGGCCGCGGCCGCGCGGGGCGCTGACGAGTTCCGGAAGGTCGGCGGCGAGCTCGCGCAGCCCGTCGAGGAGGTACGCGCCGGTGGTGCGGGCCGCGGTGAAGAGCCCTTCGCGCTCGACGACTTCCAGGATCCGGGTGGCCCTGACCATGTCGGTCAGGTTGCCGCCCCAGGTGGAGCTGAGGCGGCTCGACGCGCGGAAGGCGTTGTCCTCGACCTCCAGGACGCGCCGGCCGCCGAGGACGCCGCAGACCTGGGTCTTCTTGCCGAAGGCGATCAGGTCGGGCCGCAGGCCCAGGGTGTCGCAGGCCCAGCGGTCCCCGGTGAGGCCGAAGCCGGACTGCACCTCGTCGGCGACGAAGAGCGCGTCGTGGGTGCGGCACAGCTCGGCCATGGCGTTCAGGAACCGCGGGCGCAGGTGGCGGTCGCCCCCCTCGCCCTGGATGGGCTCGAAGACGAAGCAGGCGATCTCGTCGGGATAGCGGCGGAAGGCTTCCTCGGCGGCGGCGAGCGACCGCAGCTCCTCGTCGAGGAGGTCCGGCTCGTCCCAGAGGGCCATGTCGTTCACGGCCGGGCTCGGGATGCGCGGCCAGTCGAAGACCGGGAAGTCCCGGGTCTTGGACGGGTCGGTGTTGGTGAGCGACATGGTGTAGCCGGAGCGGCCGTGGAAGGCGTGCTGCAGGTGCAGGGCGCGCGAGCCGCGCACCGCGACGCCGCGCGCCGCGTTGTGCTGGGTCTTCCAGTCGAAGGCGACCTTCAGGGCGTTCTCGACGGCGAGCGCGCCGCCGTCGATGAAGAAGACGTACGGCATGTCGTCCGGGGCGAGGGCCTTCATGAAGGCGTCGACGAACGCGATCTGCTCGCCGGTGCCGAAGTCGGGGTTGGCCGGCTTCATGCGGGAGACGGCGAGCAGGGCCTCGTCGAGCTCCGGGTCGTCGTGCAGACCGGGGTGGTTGTGGCCCAGCGGAGCCGACGCGTAGAACATCGACATGTCGAGGTAGCGGGATCCGTCCCGCTGGTCCACCAGCCAGCAGCCCTTGCTGGCGCGGACGTCCACGAGGAGGTCGGCGAAGTCGCCGGTGACGTGGGTACGGAGATAGTCGAGCGAGGCGTTGCTCATGGGGCTCTCCTCAGGAATCGGGGGCCGTGCGGCGGTCTGGGGTGTCATGCGGTCCGGGCATGGCGTTCGCGGACGCTGAGCGGGCGGATGTCCGTCCAGATCCGGTCGATGTGGGCGACGCACTCCTCGCGGGTGCCGCGGGTCCCCTCCCGGTGCCAGCCGGCGGGGAGTTCGCGCTCGGCGTCCCAGAGGGAGTACTGCTCCTCCTCGTTGCGGACGACGTCGTAGACGGTGGCGTCGGACATGGCTGTGCTCCTCGGGGTGTGGGGTGACGGGTCGGGCGGGCAGGTGCCGCGGCACTTCAGGAGACGGCGGACACCGCCGCCGCCACGGGGTCGACGATCCTGCCGCGGTCGAGCTTGAGGATCCGGTCGGCGATGTCGAAGAACCGGTCGTCGTGGGTGATGGCGATCACCGTCTTGCCCTGCTTGCGCAGGGCGGGGAGGACGTCGGTGTAGAAGAACTCCCGGAACTCCGGGTCCTGGTCGGCGGCCCACTCGTCGAAGAGCAGCACGGGCCGCTCGGAGAGCAGGGCGCAGACCAGGGCGAGGCGTTTGCGCTGGCCGGTGGAGAGCGCGATGGTGGAGAACTCCCCTTCGCGCACCGTCACCTTGCCCGCCATGCCGAGTTCGGCGAGCAGGCGGTTGGCCTCCGCGTCGGCGTCCGGGTGGGCCGGCAGGGTGCGGAAGAGGTGGACGTCGGAGAAGACCCCGACGACGCTCTGCCGCAGCTCCTCGATCCGGTCCCCCGTCACCGGCGTGCCGTTGAGGCTGATCTCGCCGCCGCTGGGCGGGTAGAGCCCGCAGATCATCTTGGCCAGCGTGGTCTTGCCGCTGCCGTTGCCGCCGACCAGACAGGTGATGGTGCCCGGAGCGAAGTCGGCGGTGATCGGGCCGACCAGGAAGTCGGTGTCGTCGGAGCCGGAGTCGTAGTGGAAGACCGCGTCGCGCAGCCGGACTTCCGCCCCGGCGGCCTGCGCGCCGGTCCGCGCCTCGGGCGTCCGCAGGCCGCTCTCGTCGCCCAGGTCGAGGGCGGCCAGGGAGCGCAGCGCCGTCCCCGCCCGGCCGATCGCCGGGATCAGGTTGAGCACCGTGACCAGCGGCGTGTTGATGTAGATGACGGCCAGGGTGAAGCCGGTCAGATCGTCCGCGGGGATGCCGAAGCGGGGACCGGCGAACAGCATGATGCCGATGCAGGCGAGAAAGAGCAACTGGCCCCAGGAACCCGCGACGGTGTACAGGGAGACGCCCCGGGTGGTGTCCCGCACCAGGAGCCGGCCGGTGGCGCCGACCCCGCCGTCGAGGACGGCGGCGCGGCGCTCGCGGTCGAGCTTCAGCTCCTTGGCGCCTCGGGTGACGCTCTCCAGGTGGCCGTGCATGACGTCCTGGTGCTCGCGGGCGCGGCGCAGGTGGACGCCGGCCCGGCGCACCGGGAGCTGGTAGAGCACCAGCCCCACGGCGAGCACGACGACCATGCCGAGCAGCATCTTGAGCGAGAGCACCCCGATGTAGACGAAGGCGCCGATGACGATCGCGCCGTTCATCGACAGCAGGGGCACGCTGCTGACCGCCCCGGTGATCACCTGGACATCGTCGGTGAGAGCGGACTGCAGGCGGGCGGGTCCGATGCTCTCGATCCGCCGCATGCCGGTGTCCAGGATCCGGCGGCACAGCTCCATCCGCAGCTCCTGGATGGAGCGCTGCGCCAGGCGGATCAGCAGGACGGAGGAGAACGCCCCGGCGAGGAGCACGGTGACCGCCGCCGCGGCGAAGGCGGCCATCAGCCGCGTGCCGGGGTCGTCGAGCCGCTGCAGGACCCGCTGGAGCACGGCGATCAGGCCCACGGTGGCGGCGCCGGACACCAGTCCGGCGACCAGCGCCGCGATCACCGTGGCCCGCGACCGGCTCACGAGGAGTGCGAGGAACTTCATCGCCGTCCTTCTTCCGGGTCGGGGGTGGCGGGGGCCTCGGTCTTCTCCCCCGACGCCTCCCTGATCAGCTCGGCGAGGCCCGCCACGGTGAAGTCCGCCATGGCCTCCTGCACCCGCAGTGCCACGCCGAACTGCCGCCGGATGCGCAGCAGCAGCCGGGTGGCGAGCAGCGAGTGGCCGCCGGCCTCGTAGAAGTGGTCGCGGATGCCGAGGCCGTCCAGGCCGAGGAGTTCGTGCCAGAGGGCGAGCAGCGCCCGCTCGGTGTCGTCCCTGGCCGCCTGCGTGCTGCCCGACGTGCCCAGGAAGTCGTCGGCCGTGGGGGCGGGCAGGCGGCGCCGGTCCAGCTTGCCGCTGGCGGTCTGCGGGATCTGCTCGACCAGGCGGACCGCGGCGGGCAGCGCGTACCTCGGCAGCCGTCCGGCCGCCCGGGTCCGCAGCTCCGTCCGGTCGAGCCCCGGCCCCTCGGGCACCACGTAGGCGACGAGGCGGGGCGAGGACCCCGCGGCGCCGTGCACCACGACGACGCAGTCGGCGACGCCGGGGTGGTCGAGCAGCACGGACTCGACCTCGCCGAGTTCGATGCGGTGGCCGCGGAGTTTGATCTGGTTGTCGAAGCGGCCGAGGAACTCCAGCTGGCCGTCGGCCCGGTGCCGGGCGCGGTCGCCGGTCCGGTAGAGGCGCGAGCCGGGGACGCCGGAGAACGGGTCCGGCACGAAGCGCTCGGCGGTGAGGCCGGGGCGCCGCCAGTAGCCGCGCGCCACCTGGACGCCGCCGATGAACAACTCGCCCGCGGCGCCGGGCGGCACCGGCCGCAGCTGCTCGTCGAGGACCCAGATCGTGGAGCCGGGGACGGGACCGCCGATGGGGGCGCGGTGCCGGCGGGTGACCTCGGGGGTGAGTTCGGCGACGGTCATCAGCACGGTGGCCTCGGTCGGCCCGTACCAGTTCAGGACGCGGCAGTCGCGTGCGGAGGGGCCCTCGAACCAGTCGGCGAACCGGGCCGGCACCACCTCCTCGCCGGCGAGGAGCAGCGCCCGCAGCCCGATCGGGGCGCCGCCGGTGTCGGGGGTGCCGTCCACCGCGGCCAGTTCCTGCGCGATCGTCGGCGTGGTGGCGAGCATGGTGACGCCCTCGGCGCGCAGGTGGGCGTGGAGCTGCTGCGCGTCGGCCGCCACGTCGGCCGGCACGAGGTGGATGCGGGCGCCGGCCACCAGGCCGGCGAACAGCTCCCAGACCGACAGGTCGAAGGTGAAGGTGGAGCGGACCGCGACCACGTCCTGCCCGGTGGGCTCGACCACGGTGGCGGAGGCCCGCAGGTAGGCGAGGACGTTGTGGTGGGTGACGCCGACGCCCTTGGGGGTGCCGGTGGAGCCGGACGTGTAGATCAGGTAGGCGAGGTCGTCGCCGTCGGCCCGCTGCGGGACGGCGCCCGGGGCGGTCGCGGCGTCGGCGACGGTGCGCACGGTGACGTCCTCCTCGGCGAGGAGGGCGAGCAGCGGGGCGTCGTCGTCGGTGAGGTGCGCCGCGAGCGCGGTGCGGCAGCCCGAGTCGCGGATCAGGTGGGCGATCCGCTCCAGGGGCAGCTCCGGGTCGACGGGCACGTACGCGGCGCCCGCCGCCATCGCGGCCAGCAGGCCGGTGACGAGGTCGACGCCGCGCCGGGCGACCACCGCGACCAGGTCGCCGCGGCGCACGCCCGAGGCGGCGAGTCCGGCGGCGGCGGCCGCGGCCCGCTCGGTCAGTTCCCGGTAGGTGAGGGCGCCGCCGGGGCCGGTGACCGCCACCGCGCCGGGGCGGGCGGCGGCGACGGCGGCGACGGCCTCGTCCAGGGTTCCGGCCGGCACGTCGAGCGGGCCTCCGTCGGCCCTGCGGGCCGCGACCCCGGCGTCGTACGGCAGCAGGCTCGCCGCGTCGTGCGGGGCGTCGGCGTCCTCGGCGAAGCGGCGCAGGGCCTGCGCGTACATCGTGGCGAGGTCGGCGGCCCGGTCGTCGGAGACCCTGTCGCTGTCGTAGGCGAGGATCAGGCCCAGCTCGTGCTCCGGCGGGTGCATCGAGTAGGTGGCCATCACCGCGTAGTTGGTGTCCTCGGCGGACGCCGGGTGGTGTCCGACGAGTTCGACGACGCCGGTGTCGAGGACCTCTCCGAGCGCGTGGAAGCGCACGAAGTTCACGCCCACGTCGAACAGGGGGTCGTTGCCGAGCGCCTGCTGCACGCTGATCAGCGGGGTGTGCCGGTGCTCCAGGAGGGAGCGCTCCTCGTCGAAGGCGCGCCGGGCGAGGTCCCGCCAGCTGCCGCCGGGCACCGTCACCGAGGTCGGCAGCATGTTGATGAACAGGCCGCGCAGGTCCTTGGCGCCGGGCAGGTCGGGGCGGCCGTGCAGCACCATGCCGGTGACCGGGTCGGTCACGGCGAGGATCTCGGCGAGCACCTTGAAGTGCACGCCCACCGCGAGGCTCTTGAGGGGCAGGCCCTCCTCCTTGGCGATCCGGGCCAGGCGCCGGGAGGTCTCGACGTCGACGTCGACCTCGATGCGGCGCACCTGGGGCGTGCCGACCGGGCGCAGGTCCTCGATGGCCCGCGGCTCGGCGTCGGCGAGGCGTTCCCGCCACACCGCGGCGGTGTCCTCCCCTTCGGCGGCGGACCGTTCCGCCTTGACGAAGTCGGCGTAGGTGAGCGGCAGTTCGGGCCAGCGGCGGTCGTAGGCGGGGTCGCCCTCCAGGAGCGCGTGCTGGCGGCCGAGGATCTCCGCGAGGGTGGAGGTCCAGCTCCAGCCGTCGAGGATGGCGTGGTTCTCGCTGACCGTCAGCTGGAACTCGTCGCCGCCGAGCCGGTGGACGGCGAGCCGCTGCAGCGGGGCCGACTCCAGTTCGAGGTGCTCGGCCCGCTCGCGGGCGACGAAGGCGTCGATCTCGGCGGCCTGTGCGTCCGCGTCGAGGCCGGACAGGTCGAAGCAGGACAGGCGCGGCTCCGCGTCGCGGTGCACGATCTGCAGCGGTTCGGAGTAGCCGTCCATGGAGATGCTGGTGCGCAGGACGGGATGGCGCGCCATGGTGTCGGCGATGGCCCGGCGCAGCAGTTCCGTGTCGAGCCGGCCGCGCATCCGCACGCTGACGGTGTTGTGGTAGATGCCCGCTTCCGGGTGCAGGTGCAGGTGGTAGAGCATGCCCGCCTGGGTGGCGGTCAGCGGGTACGCGTCCTCCGCGTCGGCGGGCAGCGCGGCGTGGTCGTCGGCGCCGATCATCTCGAACGGCTCGGCCCGGTCGAGGGAGTCGGAGCGCCCCTCCGTGAGGTGGGCCGCGAACTCGGCGACGGTCTGGTGCCGGAACACGGAGTGCACGCGGGTCTCGTGGCCGAGGGCGCGCAGCGCGCCGGTGATCTCCACCGCGCGGATCGAGTCGCCGCCCAGCGCGAAGAAGTTGTCGTGCACGCCGACCCGCGGGAGGTCGAGGACGTCGGCCCACACGCCGGCGACGGTCTCCTCCAGCGGGATGCGCGGCGCCGTGTACGCGGTGCCGGCCTCCAGCCTGGTCTGCGCCGGGTCGGGCAGGGCGCGCCGGTCCGCCTTGCCGTTGACGGTCAGGGGCACCTTGTCCAGCGCGCTGAAGACGGCGGGCACCATGTAGGTCGGAAGGAGCCCGGCCGCGTGCTCGCGCAGCTCGGGGACGGCGGGGAGCTCCCGGCCCTCGGCCGGCACCAGCCACACCACGAGCTGTTCGCCGCGCACGTCGGCGACCGCGGCCGTGACGTCGGGGTGGGTGGCGAGGGCGACCTCGACCTCGCCCAGTTCGATCCGGAAGCCGCGGATCTTCACCTGGGCGTCGGCCCGGCCCCAGTACTCGAACTCTCCGTCCTCGGTGACCCGGGCCAAATCGCCGCTGCGGTACAGGCGGGAGCCCGGGGTGCCGGAGAACGGGTCGGGGACGAACCGCTCGGCGGTGCGTGCCCCGCGGCCGCAGTAGCCGAGGGTGACGCCCGCCCCGCCGACGTGGAGTTCGCCGACCAGGCCGGGGGGCAGCGGGTTGAGGCCCTCGTCGAGGACGTACAGGGACAGGTCGTCGATCGGCACGCCGATGGGGCTGCCGGTGCGGTCGCCCAGGTCGTCGGCGGTGATGACGCGGAAGGTGGAGTGCACGGTGGTCTCGGTGATGCCGTACATGTTCACCAGGACGGGGGCGCGGTCGCCGCGCCCCTCGATCCAGGGCCGCAGGGTGTTCACGTCCAGCCGTTCGCCGCCGAAGACGACGTGGCGCAGGGCGAGTTCACGGGTGGAGCCCTCGGCGGCGTCGGCGGCCACCACTCCCTTGAACGCGGTCGGGGTCTGGCTGAGCACGGTGACGCCGTGCCGCTCCACGAAGGCGAGCAGGTCCTGCGGCGACTTGGCGGTGTCGTCCGGCACCAGGGCCAGCTCGCCGCCGTGCAGCAGGGCGCCCCACAGCTCCCAGACGGACACGTCGAAGGCGTACGAGTGGAAGAAGCTCCACACGTCGTCGGCGCCGAAGCCGAAGCGCCGGGCGGTCGACGAGAACAGCCGCAGCACCTGGGAGTCGGCGACCTCGACGCCCTTGGGGACGCCGGTGGAGCCCGAGGTGTAGATCACGTAGGCGACGTCACCGGGGTGCCGCCCGGGCAGCTCGGTGCCGGTGGTGTCCAGCTCGGCGCGGGGGCGGCCGTGCGCGTCGACGGCCACCTGCCGCAGGCCCTCGCCGAGGCCGGCCGCGCCCTCCTCGCCGCAGACCACGATGCGGCCGCCGCTGTCCTCCAGGACGTGCCGGACGCGGTCCGCGGGATTGCGCAGGTCGATCGGGACGTAGGCGGCGCCCGCCCGCAGGACGGCGAGGATCGCCACCACCTGGGCGGGGCCGCGCTCCAGGTGCAGCGGCACGCGGTCGCCCGGCCGCACTCCCTGCGCCACCAGGTGCCGCGCCAGGGCCTCGGTGCGGTCCGCCAGCGACGCGTACGAGACGGTCTCGCCCCGCCAGCGCAGGGCGGTGCGCTCGGGGTGGCGGGCGACGGAGCGCAGAAGGGCCCGGTCGAGGGCGTGCTCGACCACGGGCTCGATCAGCGGGCCCGCCTGCTCGCCCGGTTCGGCCAGGGGCAGCAGCCGTACGGCGCGGTCGGGGGCGGCGAGCCCCTCGGTGAGCAGCCGTACGCAGGCGCCGAGGAGGGAGGCCGCGGTGGACTCGCGCAGCAGCTCGGTGTCGTACTCCAGCATCAGCTCGAAGTCGTCGCCCCGGCCGGCCACGCTGAGCGTGACGTCGGTCTTGGACGAGGCGGTCTCGGCGGCCACCGGCGTCATGACGGCCTCGCCGAGGCGCAGCCCGGAGCGGTCCTCGCCGAGGTAGGCGAACATGGCGCCGAACAGCGGGGATCCGGTGCTGCCGCCGACCGCCGCGGTCACCTCGGCGGTGAGCACGTGCTGGTGGTCGAGGGACTCCGCGATCGCGGCCGCCGACTCCTGGGCCAGCTCGCGCAGGGTCGCGCCGTCCCGCAGCCGGCTGCGCAGCGGCAGGGTGTTGATGAACGGGCCGACGGTTCCGTGGAGTTCGGGCCGCACCCGGTTGGCGACGGGGACGCCGATCACCAGGTCGTCGGTGAGGGCCGCACGGTGCAGCACCGCCCGCCAGGCGCCGTACAGGACGGCGAAGACGGACACGCCGCAGCCCGCGGCGAACTTCTCCACGCGGTCGCGCAGCACGGGCCCGGTGCCGCGCACCAGGTGGCGGCCCTGGTGGCCGGGGGTGTCCGGGCGCGGGTGGTCGAAGGGCAGGCTCAGGCCGCGCGGAGCGCCTTCCAGCCGGCTCCGCCAGTGGGCCACCGAGGCCTCCCGGGCGGGCGCGTCCCCGCTGTGCCGCTCCCACCAGGCGTAGTCGGTGTACGAGGGGCCTTCGGGTGCCGCCGGCGGAGCGCCGCCGGTGCGGAACGCCTCGTAGGCGGCGGTGAGTTCCTGGATGAGGACGCTCACGGACAGGCCGTCGACGACGAGGTGGTGGAAGGCGGCGACCAGGCGGTGGCGCTCGGGCGCCAGGGCGATCAGCAGGCCGCGCGCCAGCGGCGCGCCGCCGTCCAGGTCGAAGGGGGTGCGCAGCTCGGACTCCGTCAGCTCGTCCCGGCGCCGCTCGGCGGCGGACGGGTCGGCTTCGTGGGTGCGCGTCAGGTCGACGCGGCGCAGCGGGGGCAGCGCGGGCAGCAGCCGGGCGTGCACCTTGCCGCGCACGTCCTCGGTGACCAGGCGCAGCCCTTCGTGCCGGGCGAGCAGCCAGTCGAAGGCCCGGGTCAGCGCGCCGGCGTCCAGGGGTCCCTCGATGTCGAGGGCGGCCGGCACCGTGTAGGCGCTGCCGGTGGGGTCGAGGACGTGTGCCGTCCGCAGCTGGAGCTGGTACTCCGACAGGACGACCTGTGTGGGGTCCGGCCGCCGGGGCACACGGGAGGTGGCGGCCTGCCGGGGGCGGCGGGCGGCCAGGGCGCGCCGGGCTCGTTCGAGACGTTCGGAATCGCTCATATCTGGTCCTCGGGGGCGTCGTCGGCGGAGTCGGCGGTGGGGTTCGGGTCGGTCTCGTCGGCCGTGTCGTCGAGGGCGGCGAACGCCTCGGCGAACTCGCGGACCGAGCCGTCCCGGTCGTGGGCGAGCAGCAGGTTCGCCTGGTCTGCGACGGTGGGGGCGCCGAGCAGCTCGCGCAGGGGGATCTCGGTGCCCATCAGTTCGCGGACGCGGGCGACGGTGTGCATGGCGCGGATCGAGTCGCCGCCGAGCGCGAAGAAGCTGTCGTGGGCTCCCACGCGGGCGGTGCCGAGGACCGTGCGCCAGATCTCGGCGACGACCCTCTCCACCGGGGTGCGCGGGGCGGTGAACTCCCCGCCCTGCTCCAGGTGTCCGTCCGCAGGGTCGGGCAGCGCGCGCCGGTCGGTCTTGCCCTGGGCCGTCAGCGGTATCCGGTCGAGGGCGACGAAGAGCTGCGGGACCAGGTACGAGGGCAGGACGGCGCAGTGCTCGCGCAGTTCCGCCACGGTGGGCGGGCCGTCCGGGCCCGGCACCACCCAGGCGACCAGGCGGTCGTCGCGCGCGTCGACGACGGCGGCGGCCACCGCGGGGTGCCGCAGCAGGACGGCCTCGATCTCGCCGGGTTCGACGCGGTAGCCGCGCACCTTGAGCTGGCCGTCGGCCCGCCCGCAGAACTCCGGCAGGCCGTCGGCGCCGAGGCGGACGAGGTCGCCCGTGCGGTAGAGGCGGGCGCCTTCCGCGCCGGAGAAGGGGTCGGGCACGAACCGCTCGGCGGTCAGCCCTCCCCGGCCCGCGTATCCGCGGGCGACCCCGGCGCCGCCGACGTACAGCTCGCCGATCACGCCGTGGGGCACGGGTGCCATCGCCTCGTCCAGCACGTGGAGCGTGGTGCCGCCGACCGGGGTGCCGAGGCCGACGCGGTCGCCGGTGACGATTCCCGCGCTGGCGTTGGCGGTGGTCTCGGACGGCCCGTACAGGTTCCACAGGCGCGCTCCCGGCAGGAGCCGGCGGGTGCGCTCCACCAGGTCGGCGGTGAGGGCCTCGCCGCCGAGCAGCACGTCCAGGCGCCGCTCGCGCGGGCCGGGTGCGCCGCCGGCGGTCTCCAGGGTCCGCAGCGTCTCGTCCCACAGCCGGGGGACGGTGTTGACGGTGGTGACGGCGGCGCCCGTCCCGGTGCCGGTGAGCGCCGCGGCCAGGGTGTCGGCGGGCCGCTCCCCGGCGGGCGGCAGCACGACCGTGCCGCCGAGGACCAGGGGGCCCCACACCTGCTTGACGGAGGCGTCGAAGACCGGCGCGGCGGTCGCGGGCAGCACCGTCGCCGGCCCGATCAGGCCGGCGTCGGCGAGCCAGCCGAGGTAGTTGACCACGTTGCGGTGGGTGACGGCGACGGGCTTGGGGCGGCCCGTGGAGCCGGAGGTGAAGAGCAGGTAGGCGAGGTCGTCCGGGCCGCAGGCCGCACCGTCCTCGCGGCCCCGTCCGGCACGGTCGCGGGCGGCGTCGTCCTCCGTCTCCCGTCCGCCGTCGCCGTCCTCCGCGAGGAGGACCAGGCGGGTGCCGCCGCCGTCCACCAGGGGGGCCGTGTCCGCCGTGGCCACGCAGACCCGGGCGGACGCGTCGGCCAGCAGGGCGGCGATCCGTTCGGCCGGGTCGTCGGGGTCGACCACCAGGTAGGGGGCGCCGGTGCGCAGCGCGGCCAGCTGGGCGACCAGGCGGCCGAGCGGGTCCGGCACCACGACGGCGACGACGCTCCGGTGGTCCGTGCCGAGCCTTCCGGCCAGGCGGTCGGCCCCGGCGAGCAGCTGCCCGTACGTCAGCTCCCGCTCGGCGCACCGCACCGCGGTCGCCTCCGGCGCGCGGGCGGCGGCGCGGGCGATCAGTTCGGGCAGGGTGGCGTCCGCCCAGCCGGCGGCGGTGGGGGTCGCGGGGGTGGTGAGCGGCGCGGCGGGGACGCCGAGGGCCATCCGGCCGATCCGCGTGGCGGGCTCCCGTGCGCCCTGCTCCACGGCGGCGGCGAGGGCGTCCAGGATCCGGCCGGTCACCACCGGACCGAGCGCGGCCCGGTCGGCGCCGTCGAGGCGGAGTGCGACCAGGTCGCCGCGGCGCACGGCGGAGAGGCGGAGTCCCGGCCCGGTGCCCCGTGCCGAGAGGGAGACGACGGACCATCCGCCCGCGCGCTCCGGCGCCTCGTGGTAGGAGAAGGCGAGCGGGGCGGTCGCCGCGGACAGGTCGCCGATCAGCTCGACGCCCTCGCGCTGCGCGGCGCGCGCCGCCCGCACCTCGGCCACCACGTCGCCGAAGGTCCGCGCCGCGTCGAACTCCTGCCGGACGGCGGGCCAGGTGTCCAGGGGGCCGATGGCCGAGGCGAGTTGGGGGACCTCGCGCAGTCCGGTGCGCACCCGGACGGCGAGTGCCCGCGCGCCGCCGAACCGGTGCAGGACCACCAGCCACGCGGCGAGGAGCAGCGCCTCGCGGTCGGCGGCGTCCTCCGGGCCCGCGAGGACGACCTCCCTCACCGCCTCCGCGGCGGCGCCGTCGTCCGCGGCCGGCCGGCCGGGGGCCGACGACCGCAGCCGGGCCACGGTCTCGTCGACGTCGTCGAATCCGCCGTGCGCCTTCTCCTGGCCCGCGCGGGCGCTCGCCGCGTCGGGGTCGGCCAGCACCTCGTGCAGCCATTCGGCGACGTCGGCGTACTGGAGGGGCTCCTCCTCGTCCGTTCCGGCGGCGGGGCCGGGCGCTCCGGCCGGTCCGCCGTCCAGCGCGCGGCCCAGCTCCTCCGCGAGGAGCACCAGGCCCTCCGCGTCCAGGATCCGTGCCGACGCGGCGATTTCGATCCGGCCGCCGGCCGCCGGAGCGGCGGTCCAGGGCTTCTCCGGGCCCTCGGGCAGCGGGCCGGCGAGGACGCGCTGGGTGGGCGGGCCGCCCGCCGGGGACGGCACGAGTTCGGTGCGCAGCACCTCGTACCGCCGCGTGACGGTCTCGACCGCGGCGGCGAGCCGTGCCTCCGGCACCGGGGCCGGGGCTTCGAGGACGAGGGTCGTCACCGTGTCGTCCCGGGTGGCGTCGTGCTGGTGCGGTCCCGCGCGGAACGTCTCCGCGGCGGGAGCGGACGCCGTTGATGCGGCCGCTGTGGGCGTAGCCGTGTTCACCGTCTCTCCCCGTTCGTGTGTGTGGTGGTGCCGTACTACGCGTGGGCCGCGGCCCGTGCCGGCCGGGTCTCCACGTCTCGCCAGTCCGCCGCGGCCGCCATGGCCACGCGGATCTCCCGCTTTCCGGTGAAGGGCGCCCTGCCGTGCGAAGCCAGCAGGTTGTCGACGACCAGCACGTCGCCGCGCTGCCAGTCGAAGGACGTCGACTCCGCGGCGAACGCGCCGCGCACCGCGTCGAGTTCGGCCGGCGTGAACTCGCCGCCGTCGCCGGCCCTGCTGGTCTTGGGCACCCGCTCCGGTCCGACCTGGCCGATCAGTTCGGCGGCCAGGTCGTCCCCGATGGTGCTCACGTGGAAGCTGGTGGCCTGGTTGAACCAGACCCACTCCCCGGTGTCCGGGTGCCTGACGACGGCGGGCCGCACGGCCTCGGTGCGCAGGTGGTCCTCCGCGACGCGCTCCACCCGCACCCTGGTGCGCTCGGCGTACGCGTCCAGGCCGCTCTCGTCGCAGCCCAGGGCGTCCTGCCAGGGAATGCCGACGCCCGGCGTGTAGTTGCGGACGTAGCTCACCCCGTGCCGCTCCAGGCGGGCGACCAGCTCGGCGGGCAGCCGCCGCAGCACCTTGCGGGAATCGGCGAGCGGGGTCTGCCCGCCGGTCTCCGGCGGCAGCGCGCAGGCGAAGCCGAGGATGCGCGGCCAACTCCAGCTGTAGCAGGACTCGTTGTGCATCTCGATGGTCTGGTCGGCGGGGTACTCGGTGGAGGAGTAGATGCCGTCGCCCAGCTCGCTGCGCGGCGTGGCGCCGTCCTGGTAGGCGAGGGCGTCGTCCCCGCCGACGGCCTCCACCACCGGGCGCAGGGCGTCGGCGCCCTCGTCGAAGCCCCGGAACAGCACCGCGCCGTGCCGGTGCAGCCGCTCGCGCACGAGGTCCCTGTTGGCGCGGACCCACAGGGTCAGCGGGACGCCGGGGCGCCGGGCGGTGGCGAGGACGGGCAGCGCCTCGGGCTCCAGGGGGCCGAAGGCGACGGCAGACGCGTCCGTCAGGGACTGCCGCCTGAGCGGCTCTCGGGAGATGCGGGACGTACGGGACATGTGTTTCTCCGAAAGGTTGTCGAAGGCCCGTGCGGGCGTGCGCGACATCCGGGCGGGCCGAGGCGGGCCGGACGGACGGGGCCGGTGCCACCGGCCCGGTGGCGGGCGCGGAGAGGGGTACGGGTGGAGGGGCGGGTTCAGCCGCGCGGGCGGGTGGGCCGGCCGAGGCGGGCCGCCCGGCGGGCGCGGCTCGCGGCGCGCTCGTCCCGGGCCCGCTCCCGCAGCCCGGCGAGGACCTCGCCGACGGTCGCGGTGCCGTCCGCGAGTGCCGTCAGGGCGAGTCGGAGCCGGTCGGCGAGGGCGGCGGCCCGGTCGGTGGGGACGCGGACGGTGTCGTGGTTGAGGGCGATGACGAGCCGGTCCCCTTCGGGGGCGGCGGAGACGGTGACGGGGAGTTCGGTCTGCTCCAGCGTTTCGGAGCGTGCCACCGACAGCCCGGGAAGTCCCTCGCCCAGGTCGGCGAAGGGGAAGTTGGCCACGATGACGGAGGTGTCGAAGAGCCCGGACGAGCTGGTCCGCCCGCTCCACACGGCGATCCGGGCGAGGGGCGTGTGGATGTGGTCCTGTGCCCGGTTCAGGGCCTGCTGCACGTCCTTGGCCCAGGTGCCGACGGGCACGGCGGCGGGCAGCCGGGTGCGCAGCGGAACCGTGTTGATGAACATGCCGACCATGCGGTCCGCGTCCTCGAGGTCCGTGGGCCGCCCCGAGCCGACGCTGCCGAAGACCACGTCGTCGGTGCCGGTCTCGGCGGCGAGGGCGAGGGCCCACGCCGCGTGGACCGCCCCGCCGAGGGTGACGCCGGAGCGTGCCGCGGTCTCCCGCAGCCGCGCGGTGTCGGCGGCCGGCAGCTTCACCACGTGGTCCTGGTGGACCGCGGGCGCGTCCGCCTGCGGGGCGAGCGGCGCCGGGGTGAAGCCGGCCAGGGCACCGGTCCAGAAGTCCTTGGACGCGTCCGGGTCCTGACGGGCCATCCAGTGGGCGAAGGTGCCGAAGTCGGCCGCGGGGGCGAGCGCGCGGACCTCTCCCCCGCGGCTCGCGGTGTAGTGCTCCAGCACCTCGCCCAGGAGGATGGGCAGGGACCACCCGTCGAACAGCACGTGGTGGTTGGTCCACACGAAGGCCCAGCGGCCGTCCGCGAGCCGGATCACGGCGAGCCGTGCGAGCGGCCCCTCGCGCAGGTCGAAGCCGGCGTGCCGGTCCTCGCGCACGAAGGCGTCGAGCCGTGCCTCCGGGTCCGCCGGGGCGGCCCGGTCCCCGTCCGTACCGTTTTCCGCGAAGTCGAGGAAGGCGACGGGCAGTTCGCGTGCGGCGGGCACCACGAGGAGCGGACGCGGCACGTCCTGCCACACGCACGTGCCGCGCAGCACGGCGTGCCGGTCGACGGCGGCCTGCCAGGCCCGCGCGAACGCCTCGCGGTCCATGTCGCCTTCGAGCACGCAGACGAGCTGCTCGACGTAGACCCCGCCGCCCGCCGCGCCGTCCTCGGCCAGGCTGCGGAAGAGCATGCCCTCCTGCGTCGGCGTGAGCGGCCACACCGCCGTCAGGTCTCCCCAGCGCGCGGCCCAGTCGCGTACGGCGTCGACCGGGGCGGTGCCGTGCCGCAGCCCGGAGGTGAGCGCGGGGGCGTCCGGCTCCGCGGCCAGGGCGCGCAGCTCGTCCAGGACGGCGTCCGCGAGGGCGTCGGCGGCGGCCTGCCCGGTGTGCTCGACGTCGACGGCGAGGCGGCCGTCGGTGACGAGGCTTTCCACCAGGACCGCGGCCGGACGCGTCCCGCGCGGGTCGCGGACCTGGCCGAAGCCGGGCCGGCGGAGTTCCAGCGAGGCGTCCGGGACGGAGAGGGTGCTGACCCGGCCCAGGTAGTTGAAGCCGAGGTCGGGTGCGGGCAGCGCCTCCAGGCGCCGGGCCGACTCCGCGTCGTGGGCCAGGTGCCGGACCACGCCGTGGTCGATGCCCCGGTGCACCAGCTCCCTCAGCCGGCCGCGCACGTCCCACAGGGTGCCGAGCGGGCCGTCCTGGGCGACGGCCACCGGGAAGGGGGCCAGGGTGGTGAACCAGCCGACCGTGCGGGAGAGGTCGATGTCCGGGTGCAGGGCCTCGCGGCCGTGGCTCTCCAGCTCCAGGACGACCGCGGCGCGGCCGGACAGCCGGGACTGGGCCCGGGCGGCCGCCGTGATGAGCCCCTCTTCGAGGGTGCCGCCGAGCCGGTGCACGAGGGCCCGCTGGAGCTCCTCGGTCTGCTCGGCGGTCAGTTCCCGCCGGGCCCGGCACGAGGCTCCCTCGATCCCGGGTGCGGGGCGGGCCGTCCCCGGCCCGGCGGTTCCGGTGAGTTCGGCGAGGTCGGCGAGGTCCGTGCGGACCCGGCCGAGGACCTGGGGGTCGAGGGCCCGGCGGCGCAGTTCGGCGGTCCACTGCCGGTGCGTGGTGCCTTCGGGCTGGAGTTCGACGGCGCGGCCGTTCCGTGCGGCGTCGAGCGCGTACTCCAGGTCCTCCAGGACGATCCGCCAGGAGACGGCGTCCATGACCAGGTGGTGGGCGACGAGCAGCAGCCGCTGCGGGACCTGCGGGCCCAGGTCGGCCAGGTGCGCCCGCAGCAGCGGGCCGCGTGCGATGTCCAGCCGGGTGTGCAGCTCGTCGGCCAGCTCGCGCAGCCGCTCCTCGGCCTCGGCCGCGGGGAGGGCCGACAGGTCGCTGTGCTCCACCGGGACCTCGACCGCCGCGTCGACCACGGCACGTACGCCGCCGTCGCCCCCGTCGCCGCCGTCGCCGCCGTCCACGAAGCGGGTGCGCAGCGCCTCGTGCGCGCCGGCCACCGCGTTGAGCGCGGCGGTCAGCTCGTCGGGCCGGACCCGGGTCCGGACGTCGAGGAGCACGTCCATGTTCCAGTGGTCGGGTGCGGCCAGTTCCAGGTCGTGGAACCACCGCTGGATCGGGCTGAGCGCGTCGGTGCCCTCCCCGTGGCCGCGGGTGCCCGCCGCCGCGCCGGTGGCGACGTGCGGGGCGAGGGCCGCGATGGTCGGGTACCGGAAGATCTGGGGCGGGGTGACGTGGATGCCGAGCCTGCGGGCCTTGGCGACGACCTGGATGGACAGGATGGAGTCTCCGCCCAGTGCCAGGTAGTCGTCGTGGACGCCGACCCGCTCCAGGCCCAGGACCTGGCACCACACCTCGGCCAGCCGCCGCTCCACCTCGCTGCGGGGCGCGACGAAACCTTCCTCCGCCGCCTCCCACGCAGGCGCCGGCAACGCACGCCGGTCCACCTTGCCGTTCGGCGACAACGGCAAGGCGTCCAGGACCGTCACCGCCACGGGCACCATGTGCCCCGGCAGCCGCTCCCCCACCCACGCCCGCACCGCCTCCGGGTCGCAGACGGCGCCGGCCCGGGCGACGACGTACGCCACCAGCCGCGCCTCGCCGCCGCCGGGCGGGGCCACGGCGGCCACCGCGCAGTCGGCCACGGTGGCCGCGCCGCGCACGGCGGCCTCGATCTCGCCCAGTTCCACCCGGAACCCGCGGACCTTGACCTGCTCGTCGACCCGACCGCAGAACTCCAGCACACCACCCGCACCGAACCGCACCAGATCACCCGTACG
>NZ_JBHYPS010000004.1:0-42959 GCF_042746075.1 Streptomyces sp. NPDC058758
GCCGCCGCGAACGGAGCGATCTTCGCCTCCGCCAGCGCACGCACCGACTCCCGGAGCATCTCGTGCTCCTCGGAGGTCCGGTACAGGTCGAAGTCAGCCGATCCCGCCACGTTCGTTCACTCCCACGTCTGCTAACTACCGTTAAGTAACCCAAAGGGTAGGGCGTGACCGGGGCCCCTGTCAGGGCCCGACTATGCTCGGGCAGGCAGTTTCGCCCGACGTCACTGGAGTCCCGCATGGCCCTGAAGATCACCGTGATCGGCACCGGATACCTCGGCGCCACCCACGCCGCGGCCATGGCGGAGATGGGCTTCGAGGTGCTCGGCCTGGACGTGGTGCCCGAGAAGGTCGAGCTGCTGGCCTCCGGACGCGTCCCGATGTACGAACCCGGCCTGGAGGAACTGCTCGCCCGGCACGTCGCCGGGATCGAGGGCTCCACCGGCCGGCTGCGCTTCACCACCTCCTGGGAGGAGGTGGGCGCCTTCGGCGACGTCCACTTCGTGTGCGTGAACACCCCGCAGAAGCACGGCGAGTACGGCTGCGACATGAGCTACGTCGACGCCGCCTTCGCCTCGCTCTCCGCCGTCGCCCGCGAGGGCTCCCTGGCCGTCGGCAAGTCGACCGTCCCGGTCGGTTCGGCCGAGCGGCTGGCCGGCGTGCTGCCGGAGGGCGTGGCACTGGCCTGGAACCCGGAGTTCCTCCGCGAGGGCTTCGCCGTCCAGGACACCCTGCACCCGGACCGGATCGTCGTCGGCGTGCGCGGCGACGACGACGGGCGGGCCGAGAAGCTGCTCCGCGAGGTGTACGCGGTCCCCGTCGCCGAGGGCTCGCCCTTCGTCCTCACCGACTTCCCCACCGCCGAGCTGGTCAAGACGGCCGCGAACTCCTTCCTCGCCACCAAGATCTCCTTCATCAACGCGATGGCCGAGATCTGCGAGGCGGCCGGCGGCGACGTCGCCAAGCTCGCCGAGGCCATCGGCCACGACGACCGGATCGGCAACAAGTTCCTGCGGGCCGGCGTCGGCTTCGGCGGCGGCTGCCTGCCCAAGGACATCCGGGCGTTCATGGCCCGGGCGGGCGAGCTGGGCGTCGACCAGGCGCTGACCTTCCTCCGCGAGATCGACTCGATCAACATGCGGCGCCGCGGCCAGATGGTCGAGATGGCCCGCGAGGCGCTCGGCGGCGACTCCTTCCTGGGCCGCCGGGTCGCCGTCCTCGGCGCCACCTTCAAGCCGGACTCGGACGACGTCCGCGACTCCCCCGCGCTCAACGTCGCCGGCCAGATACACCTCCAGGGCGGCCAGGTCACCGTCTACGACCCCAAGGGCATGGAGAACGCCCGCAAGGTCTTCCCGACCCTCGGCTACGCGGACTCGGCCCTGGAGGCCGTCCGGGGCGCGGACGTGGTCCTGCACCTGACGGAGTGGCGCGAGTTCCGCGAGCTGGACCCGGCGGAGCTGGCCGCGGCCGTCTCCTCCCCGGTCCTCCTCGACGGGCGCAACGCCCTGGACGGCGAGCGGTGGCGGGCGGCCGGCTGGACGTACCGCGCGATGGGCCGCCCGCGGGCCTGACGCACGGGGGAAGGGGCGCACCGGACGGATCCGGTGCGCCCCTTCCTCCTCGTGGGCCCTTCACGGGCGTACGGGTGCGGCTCAGGCGGCCACGGGCCTGATCCGGTTCGTCCGGGACAGGAACTCGGTCTCGCGCAGGGCGCGGGTCGTGTTCCCGTGGGCCAGGCCCACCAGGTCCCGGGCCGGCCAGCCGCGCCGCAGCAGCTCCGCGAAGAGCGGTACGTAGCCGGTGCCCGGAGCCGTCAGGTGCGAGAGGCCCGTGGAGGCGGGCCCTGCCCCGTCGCGCACCCGGTCGAGGAGGTCGGCGGCGGCCCCGGGGTCGTCGCCGACGGTGACCATGCAGACCGCGCCGTTCTCGCCGAGGAGCCGCAGCACGTCGTCCGCCAGGGTCTCCGGGGCGGCCCGGGTGAGCAGGACGGGGGCGCGGGTGACGGCGAGGACCTTGCGGACGGTGTCCTGGTCGGCGCCGGTGAGGTCGACGGCGAGGCCGATGCGGTTCATCTCGCGGACCGCCTCGCGGGCGAAGCGGTCGAAGCGGGTGAGGTTCACGGCCCGCACGCCGAGGGCGTGGTAGGCCCGCAGGGTGGCGGCGGAGCCGCCGAGGGCGGTCCAGCTCACCGGCCCGAGGAGGGCGGCGACCCGGCCGCAGTTGCGGGCGTGGACCATCTCCGAGGTGGTGTGCGCCAGGCGCAGGTCCTCGGGGCAGGCGGCGACGAGCGCGCGGACGGTGTCGAGGCGGCGCAGGGTGCCGATGACGTCGTCCGAGTCCACGCGCAGCGACCAGAACTGGGCGCCGGCCTCCTCGGCCCGGGCGGGCGGCAGGTCCTCGGGGTCGAGGAGCACGGGGAGTTCGGCGTACCCCTCGATGACGGGCTGGGCGGCGAGGATCGCCCGGGCGCGGGCGGTCTCGTCGAGCGGCGGGGGTGGTGGCTCCGGGGGTTCCAGCGCGCCGACCGCGCCGGAGGCGGCAGAGAAGGGGGGATGATCGTCTAGATCTGCCATGGCACTACTCACACTTCCGAACTCGGTGATGCAGTACTACCCCGCCGAAGGAGGCGGGGCAGTACCGTCCACCGTGCCAGCGGGGCCCTTCCGGGGCCCGCCGGACTGCGCCGTACGGGTGAGGCCTCAGACGCCGTCGAGCTGCGCGATCGTCGCGTGGGAGGCGGGGGTGCGGGCGGTCAGGTCGCGGGCGACGGACTCGGCGTCGCGCAGTGCGCGGAGCGCGTTCGACCAGGTCAGCTTGGTGAGGTCGGCCCGGGACCAGCCGCGGTCGAGGAGTTCGGCGATCAGGTTCGGGTAGCCGGCGACGTCGTCGAGGCCGGCCGGGGTGAAGGCGGTGCCGTCGTAGTCGCCGCCGATGCCGATGTGGTCGACGCCGGCGGCCTCGCGCATGTGGTCGAGGTGGTCGGCGACGGTGGCGGCGGTGGCGACCGGGCGCGGGTGCTCCGCCTCGAAGGCGGCGTGCAGCTCCTTCGCCCGCGGGGTGGTGTCGAGGTGGTGCAGGCCGTGGGCGCGGAGGTTCGCGTCGGCGCGCAGGGTCCACTCGACGGCCGCGGGGAGGATGAACTTCGGGACGAAGGTCGCCATCGCCACGCCGCCGTTGGCGGGCAGCCGCTCCAGGACGTCGTCCGGGACGTTGCGCGGGTGGTCGCAGACCGCGCGCGCGGAGGAGTGCGAGAAGATCACCGGCGCGGCGCTCTCGTCCAGGGCGTCCCGCATGGTCGTCGCGGCGACGTGCGAGAGGTCGACCAGCATGCCGCAGCGGTTCATCTCGCGGACGACGGCGCGGCCGAAGGCGGTGAGGCCGCCGTGCCGGGGCTCGTCGGTGGCGGAGTCGGCCCAGTCGTTGTTCTCGTTGTGCGTGAGGGTCATGTAGCGCACGCCGAGGGTGTGGAAGGCGCGCAGGGTGGCCAGCGAGTTGTCGATGGAGTGGCCGCCCTCGGCGCCCTTGAGGGAGGCGATCCGGCCCTCCTCGCGGGCCTTGGCGACGTCGTCGGCGGTCCGGGCGGGCGCCAGGTCGGCCGCGTACCGCTCGACGAGCCGGTCGACGGCGTCGATCTGCTCCAGGGTGGCGCTCACCGCGTGGTCGCCGGTGAGCCGGCCCGGCACGTAGACGGACCAGAACTGGGCGCCGACCCCGCCGGCGCGGAGCCGGGCGAGGTCGGTGTGGAGGGAGGCCGAGCGGTCGCCCGCGATGTCGAGCTTGTCGAGGTCGTAGCCGCACTGTTCGCGCAGCGCCCACGGGAGGTCGTTGTGCCCGTCGACGACGGGGGCCTCCGCGAGGAGGGCGCGGGCCTCGGCGAGCCGCTCGGCCGCGCTCACCGGGCGAACCCGAAGGAGTCCGTGCCCTCGACCTTGGCGCGCAGGCGCTTGCCCTTCTCGGTGGCCTGGGCGTTGAGGTCCTGGAGGAAGTCGCTCATCCGGGCCTGGAGCTCGGGGTCGGAGGCGGCGAGGATCCGGGCGGCGAGCAGGCCCGCGTTCCGGGCGCCGGCGACGGAGACCGTGGCGACCGGGATGCCGGCGGGCATCTGGACGATCGAGAGCAGCGAGTCCATGCCGTCGAGGTACTTCAGCGGCACGGGGACGCCGATGACCGGGAGCGGGGTGACCGAGGCGAGCATGCCCGGGAGGTGGGCGGCGCCGCCGGCGCCCGCGACGATCGCCCTGAGGCCCCGGCCGGCGGCCTCCTCGCCGTACGCGATCATCTCGCGCGGCATCCGGTGCGCGGAGACGACGTCGACCTCGTAGGGGATCTCGAACTCGTCGAGCGCCTGGGCGGCGGCCTCCATGACGGGCCAGTCGGAGTCGGAGCCCATCACGATGCCGATGAGCGGGTTGCTCGCCTGGTTACTCAACGATCGTCCCTCGCAGGTAGTCGGCGGCGTGGCGGGCGCGCTCCAGCACCTCGTCCAGGTCGTCGCCGTAGGTGTTGACGTGGCCGACCTTGCGGCCGGGCTTCACGTCCTTGCCGTACATGTGGATCTTGAGCTGCGGGTCCCTGGCCATGCAGTGCAGGTAGCCCTGGTACATGTCCGGGTAGTCGCCGCCGAGGACGTTGCACATCACGGTCCACGGGGCGCGCGGGCGGGGGTCGCCGAGCGGCAGGTCGAGGACGGCGCGGACGTGGTTGGCGAACTGGCTGGTGATCGCCCCGTCCTGGGTCCAGTGGCCGGAGTTGTGCGGGCGCATCGCCAGTTCGTTGACGAGGATGCGGCCGTCGGTGGTCTGGAAGAGCTCCACGGCGAGGTGGCCGACGACGCCGAGTTCCTTGGCGATCCGCAGGGCCAGCTCCTGGGCCTGCCCGGCCAGCTCCTCGTCGAGGTCGGGGGCGGGCGCGATCACGGTGTCGCAGACGCCGTCGACCTGGCGGGACTCGACCACCGGGTAGGCGACGGCCTGGCCGTGGGGGGAGCGGACGATGTTCGCCGCGAGCTCGCGGACGAAGTCGACCTTCTCCTCGGCGAGCACGGGCACCCCGGCGAGGAAGGCGTCGCGGGCGTCCTCGGCGGTGCGGACGAACCAGACGCCCTTGCCGTCGTAGCCGCCGCGCACGGTCTTGAGGATGATCGGGAAGCCGTCGCCCTCCTCGGCGAAGGCGACCGCGTCCGCCGGGTCGGCCACGATGCGGTGGCGGGGGCTGGGCGCGCCGATCTCGTCGAGCCTCGCCCGCATCACGCCCTTGTCCTGGGCGTGCACCAGGGCGTCGGGCCCGGGGCGGACGGGGATGCCGTCGGCCTCCAGGGCGCGCAGGTGCTCGGTGGGGACGTGCTCGTGATCGAAGGTGATCACGTCGCAGCCGCGGGCGAACGCGCGGAGCGTGTCCAGGTCGCGGTAGTCGCCGACGACGACCTCACCGGCCACCTGCGCCGCCGAGTCCTGCGGGGTGTCACTGAGGAGCTTGAACTTGATGCCGAGGGGGATGCCCGCCTCGTGGGTCATACGGGCGAGCTGACCGCCGCCGACCATGCCTACTACCGGGAACGTCACCCTCTTAGGGTATCCGCACCATCCGTGAACACTCTTCCGGCTGTGGATTGACACAAGGCGTGACGGGGCCCGGCCGGGTTTTCCACAGGTTTCGCGGCTACCCGGGCGGGTGACAGGGGAGGCTGGTTAGCATGAGTGGGTTGACGTCGCCCGGACGTCACCCGACGGACGGACCGACCCCACCATGAGCGAACCCGGCGCGCTGCGCATGCGACTCGCCCTGCTCGGCCGCGAGGTCGCCAAGTTCGGAGTGGTCGGCGGCCTCGGCGTCCTGGTCAACCTGGTCGTCTTCAACCTGGTCCGGCACACCACGGAGCTTCCGGTGGTGCGGGCCAGCCTGATCGCCACGATCGTCGCCATCGCCTTCAACTACGTGGGGTTCCGCTACTTCACGTACCGCGACCGCGACAAGTCGGGCCGCACCAAGGAGATGACCCTCTTCCTGCTGTTCAGCCTCGTCGGGCTCGTGATCGAGAACGGCGTGCTGTACGCGGCGACGTACGGCTTCGGCTGGAACGGCTCGCTGGCGAGCAACTTCTTCAAGTTCTTCGGAATCGGCCTCGGGACCCTGTTCCGCTTCTGGTCGTACCGCACCTGGGTGTTCCGGGCGCTGCCGGCGAAGGAGGCCGTGCAGACGGCCGAGTCCTTCCTGGAGCAGACGGAGCCGGTCCCTTCGCCCCGGCAGGTGCGCCGGCGCCAGCCCGACCGGGTCTGACCCGGGCCCTCACCGTACGGGGCGCTCCCGCGGCTCCTCGTCGACGCCGCGGGCCTCGCGGCTGAGGAAGAGCGCGAAGACCGGCGGCTGCTGCTGGAGCAGTTCCAGGCGCCCGCCGTCCGCCTCCGCGAGGTCGCGGGCGACCGCGAGGCCGATGCCGGTGGAGCTGCGGCCGCTGACCGCCCGCTCGAAGATCCGCGCGCCGAGGTCGGCGGGGACGCCGGGGCCCTCGTCGGTGACCTCGATCACGGACTGGTTGCCGATGACCCGGGTGCGCAGGGCGACCGTGCCGCCGCCGTGCATGAGCGAGTTCTCGATGAGCGCGGCGAGGACCTGGGCGACCGCGCCGGGGGTGCCGATCGCCCGCATGCCCTGCTTGCCGGAGCGGACGATGGCGCGGCCCGCGCTGCGGTAGGCGGGGCGCCACTCCTCGATCTGCTGCTTGACGACCTCGTCGAGGTCGAAGGCGACGGCGGAGCCGGAGCGGGGGTCCCGGGAGTTGGTGAGCAGCCGCTCGACGACGTCGGTGAGCCGCTCGACCTGGGTGAGCGCGATCGTCGCCTCCTCCTTGACCGTGTCCAGGTCGTCGGCGAGGGCGACCTCCTCCAGGCGCATGGAGAGCGCGGTCAGCGGGGTACGGAGCTGGTGGGAGGCGTCGGCGGCGAGCCGGCGCTCGGCGGTGAGCATCCGGGCGATCCGTTCGGCGGAGGCGTCGAGGACGTCCGCGACCCGGTCCAGCTCGGGCACCCCGTACCGCTTGTGGCGGGGCCGGGGGTCGCCGGAGCCGAGGCGCTCGGCGGTCTCGGCGAGGTCGGTGAGCGGGGAGGCGAGCCGGTTCGCCTGGCGCACGGCGAGGAGGACGGCGGCGAGGACGGCGAGGCCGGCGACGGCGCCGATGATCAGGGCGGTGCTGCCGACCTCGGAGGTGACGGCGGAGCGGGACTCCTCGACGACCACGGTCTCGCCGCGCTCGCCCTCGGCGTAGCCGCGGATGACGCTGCCGGTGGGGCGGGTGCCGATCTCGATGGGCGGGCGGCCGGGGATGGTGACGAGCGCGTACCGCTTCGCGCCGCTCTGCTCCGCGAGGATGCCGGGGTTGACGGGCTCGCCGCCGATGAGCCGGCTGTCGACGATCGAGACGATGCGGAGGGCCTCGGCGTCGACGCTCTCCTGGGCGCTGCTGGTGATCGTCCTCGTCTCGACGAGGACGAGGGAGACGCCGAAGACGGCGATCACCACGAGGACGACGGCGAGGGTGGAGGTGATGAGGCGGCGGCGCACGTGCCCTCCCGGGCGGGGTGGGGTGGGGGTCTGGGGCGCGGGGCGCGGGGCCCTTGTCGGTGCGGGCTGCCCGGGGCGGGGCCTTGTCGGTGCGGGCCGCCCGGGCTGCGGGCGCTGGAGCCGGGCCCGGCGGTCCGGGCGCGGGAGCCCGGGCCCGGAAGCCCGGGGGCGGCTGGGCTCCCCGCCCCCCCGCGCGCCCGCCCTCCCCCGAGCTCTCCGCTTCGCTCGAACAGGGGTCCCGTCGCCCTGCGGGACGCCTGCCCGCACGGGGGGGGCGGGGCGCGGCCCGCAGCCGGGGCGGGCGCGTGCCCCGTGAGGGCGGCGTGCCCGCGCGGGGGCGCCCGCCTGGGGGCGCGGGCCCGCGGGGCTAGCTCTTCTCGAAGCGGAAGCCGACGCCCCTCACCGTGGCGATGTAGCGGGGGTTGGCCGCGTCGTCGCCGAGCTTCTTGCGGAGCCAGGAGATGTGCATGTCGAGGGTCTTGGTGGAGGACCACCAGGTGGTGTCCCAGACCTCGCGCATGAGCTGGTCGCGGGTGACGACCCGGCCCGCGTCGCGGACGAGGACGCGCAGGAGGTCGAACTCCTTCGCCGTGAGCTGGAGCTCCTCCTCGCCCATCCAGGCGCGGTGCGACTCGACGTCGATGCGCACGCCGTGGGTGGCGGGCGCGGGGGCCGGCTCGGTGGCGCCGCGCCGGAGGAGGGCCCGGACGCGGGCGAGCAGCTCGGCCAGGCGGAAGGGCTTGGTGACGTAGTCGTCGGCGCCCGCGTCGAGCCCGACGACGGTGTCGACCTCGTCCGCGCGGGCGGTGAGGACCAGGATCGGGACCGTGTGGCCGTCGGCGCGCAGCCGGCGGGCGACCTCCAGGCCGTCCATGCCGGGCAGGCCCAGGTCGAGCACGACCAGGTCGACGCCGCCCTGGAGGCCGGTGTCGAGCGCGGTCGGCCCGTCCTCGCGGACCTCGACCTCGTACCCCTCTCTCCGCAGGGCGCGGGCCAGCGGCTCCGAGATGGATGCGTCGTCCTCGGCGAGCAGTACACGGGTCATGGGGTGATGGTAGTCCGCGCGGGTGGCGGGCCGGGGCGGGTTCGGGGGGCGGTGGCGGGAGCCTCCGAAGCTGGGTGCGTAACCTGTACATCACCTTGGAATGGCGCCCGTTGGTTCCTTCGTCACCTGTGATCCATCTCTCAAGTCCTTCCATATCCGGCACTGTCGTGTCGTATGGTGGCGAGACGTCTGTAGCGGTAATCGGGGACCTTTGGCCTGCTTCGTCAGCCAAGGTCCTCTTCTCTGCTGGAGGTTGGCCCTGCCACCCTCGGACGGTGAAAGACCTGTGGGCCGGGTCCCGCCGCGTGACGACGCGCGGCGGGGCGTGGATCCCGGCCGGGACGCGAACGCCCCGGCCGGTGCCGGCCACCCCCCACCGGGCGCATCACGCTCACGAGGCGTCGCGTCCCGACAGAGCAAGGATCGACATGGCGGCAACGACCGTTTCCGCGGGTTCGGAGAAGACCTTCTTCGGGCACCCCCGCGGCCTCGCCACCCTCTTCATGACCGAGATGTGGGAGCGTTTCTCCTACTACGGCATGCGGGCGCTTCTCGTCCTGTACCTGGTCTCCGGCGGCGCCGACGCGGCGGTCGGCAGCCAGGGTGGCGGACTGGCCATGACGGCCGCCACGGCCACGGCGATCTACTCCGTGTACGTGTCGATGGTCTACCTGATGGCCATGCCGGGCGGCTGGTTCGGCGACCGCGTCTGGGGCGCGCGCAAGACCGTCGCGATCGCCGGCTTCGTGATCATGGCCGGTCACCTGTCGCTGGCGATCCCGGGCCAGGCGATGTTCTTCGTCGGCCTGGCGCTCGTCGCGGCCGGTTCCGGTCTGCTCAAGGCCAACATCTCGACGATGGTCGGCCACCTCTACGACGGCCCGGACGACCCGCGCCGCGACGGCGGCTTCACCCTCTTCTACATCGGCATCAACCTCGGCGCCTTCGTCGCCCCGTTCGTCGTCGGCACCGTCGGCGAGAAGGTCAACTGGCACCTCGGCTTCGCCCTCGCCGCGCTCGGCATGGGCGTGGGTCTGCTCCAGTTCCTGGTCGGCACGAAGCACCTGAGCGCGAAGAGCAACGTCGTCCCGAACCCGCTGTCCCCGGCCGAGCGCAAGAACATGCTGGTCAAGGTCGCGCTGGTGCTCGTCGTCGCCGCCGCCTTCTACGGCGTCGTCGTCGCCATGGGCATGTACACCCTGAACTGGGCGCTCGTCCCGATCACCCTCGCCGGCCTGATCATCCCGGTCGCCGTCCTCGTCCGCATCAAGCGCGACAAGGACCTCTCGTCGACCGAGCAGTCGAAGATGACCGGCTACATCTGGTTCTTCGTGGCCGCCGCCGTCTTCTGGATGATCTACGACCAGGGCGGTTCGACCCTGTCGCTCTTCGCCGACGACAAGACCGCGGACACCGTCTTCGGCCTCGGCTTCCCGGCCACCTGGTACCAGTCCCTGAACCCGCTCTTCGTCATGGCGCTGGCCCCGGTCTTCGCCTGGCTGTGGCTGTGGCTGGCCCGCAAGAACCAGGAGCCGAACACCATCGTGAAGTTCGCGATGGGCCTGGTCCTGGTCGGCGCCTCGTTCTTCGTCTTCATCGTCCCGATGAACATGGCGGGCGACGGCACCAAGGTCTCCCCGATGTGGCTGGTCTCGATCTACATGATCCAGACCATCGGCGAGCTGTGCCTCTCCCCGGTCGGCCTCTCGGTGACCACGAAGATGGCGCCGCAGAAGTACGCCTCCCAGATGATGGGCGTCTGGTTCCTCGCCGTCACCGCCGGCGACTGCACCACGGGCCTGCTCTCGCTGGCCGGCGTGGACCTGAACGGCACGGGGGTGATCGCCCTGGAGGCGTCCCTCGCGGTCGTCGCGGGCCTCGCGGTCTACATGTACCGCAAGAAGGTCCAGACCCTCATGGGCGACGTGCACTGACGCACGGCAGGACGCACGGGGAGGGCCCCGGGACACCGCACGGTGTCCCGGGGCCCTCCCCGTGTGCCGCGGGGTCCTATCGGGTGCGGCGGCCCAGGCGCCGCCACGGGGTGAAGGTGAAGACGGCGCCGCCGAGGAGGATCGCCGTGCCGGCGACCAGGCCGAGGGCGCGCAGCGCGCCGTCGTCCTCGGCGCCGGTCTGGGCGAGGCCGCCGCCGGAGCCGTTCCCGGAGCCGTTGCCGGAGCCGGAGTCGTTGCCGCCGGAGCCGTTTCCGCTGCCGTCCGAGCCGCCGTTGTCGCCGGAGCCGTTGGCGCCGCCGGGCTGCTCGGCGGTGTCGAGGGTGAGGGACGCGGCGGTGGCGCCCTTCACCGTGCAGGGGATCTTGATCGGCTCGGCGTCCTTCGAGAGGACCACGGTGATGGTGAGGTTGCCCGGGGTGAGCGTGGCCCTGCCGGTGGTGCCGGGGCGGTAGGTGCCCTTCATGTCGGTGAGGCTGACCATCTCCTTCAGCTTGAGCGCGGTCGGGTTGGGCGCGCCGGTCACCTTGACGGTGCCTTCGTCGTCCCCGCCGATCTTGATGTCCATGCTGGGCGTGAGGGCCTTCGCGGGCAGCGGGGCCGGGGTCGGCATGACGCCCTTGGCGGTCTTGACCGTCAGGTCGTACCCGCCGCCGTTCTTCTTGGCGTCGACCGACACCTTGGTGGTGATGGAGGGCGGGGCGCCGGGGCCGGTGCAGGCGAAGGCCACGTCGACCGACTTGCCCGTGAACTCGGTCTGCCCGCCGGAGCCGGAGCCCCCGCCGTCGGAGCCGCCGGAAGCGGAACCGCCGCCGGAGCCCGAACCCGATCCGGAGCCCGAACCCGAGCCCGAACCTGAGCCCGAACCCGAACCCGAGCCCGAGCCCGAGCCGCCGCCCGACCCCCCGCCGCCGTCGGTCACCTTGATCGTGGCGCCGACCGGGACCTTCTCCTTCGGGGTGCACGCGGTGTTCGTGGACATCGGCTTCGACACGTTGATCGTGTACGCGTCGGGCGTCAGCGTGACGTCGCCCGCCCTGGTCAGCTTCAGGGTGCCCTTCATCTCGGGCAGCACCATGGCGGTGTTCTTGGGGATCGGCGGGTTCTGCCGGGGTCCCTCCATGGCGACCGTGCCGCTCTGCGCCCCGGCGACCTTCATGGTGCCCGTCGGTTTGACGGTGTTCGCGTCCAGGTCGAGCATGTCGGGGTTCTTGGAGGCCGGCTTCACGGTCTTCCACACGACCTCGACGGTGTCCCCGACCTTGGCCGTGGCGGGGGCGGTGACGAGCACCGTGGTGGTGCCCTGGACCGGCGGGAGGCCGGAGATCGACGGCGGGATGCACTCCGTCTTGAACGAGATCTGGGCGGCCTGGGCGGGACCGGCGGAAAGCAGGATCCCCGCGCCGCCGAGCATCAGCGCGATCCCGGCCGCGCTCATCCTCCGTTGCGTGCTCACGAATGTCCCTTCGTCGTCGGACTGTTCTCGGTGGGTGCGGAGTCGGGGAGGAACCACGGCAGCGCCGCGGCCGTCCCGGGGCCGCCCGCGTCCGCCGTGACGGGGACGGGGACGGAGTCGCGGTTCCGGCCGCCGGCCCGGTCGACGAGGACCATGCCGATCCGGAAGAGGGCGGCGGGCACGACCAGGGCGAGCAGGGCCCAGAAGAGGACCACGCCCCAGGGCCGGCCCACCCGCCAGGGCTGCTCGGCCAGGACCTTGCCGCCGTAGGAGACGGAGACCCGGTAGTCGCCGTGGGCGCCCGCGGAGAGTTCGACGTCCAGCTCGATCCGGGCCTTCTGGCCGGGCTTGATGGTGCCGCGCCACTGGCGCTCCTCGTCGCGCGGGGCGAGGACGCCGCGGGCGGTGCCGACGAGGAAGACCGGGTCGCGCACGGGGGCCGTGCCGAGGTTCCCGACGGTGAGGACGACGGTCCGGCCCGGCGGCGCCCCGAACCAGGTGAGGACGCCGCCCGACCCCTCCAGACGGGCGGCGGTGAGGACGGCGAGCCGTCCGTCGCCGGTGGCGTCGGGGAGCGGGGCGGTGGGGTGGCCGGTGACGGTGAGGGCGGCGTCGACGACGTCCTGCTGCCCGGTGACGCCCGAGACGTGGACGACGCAGGGACAGGGCTTCGGCGGGGCGGCGACCGGCAGCTTGACGCTGAAGGCGCCGCGCGGGTCGACGGTGGCGGCCCGGCCGTCGGTGTTGGCGCAGCTGTTGGTGCCGCCGACGACGCCCTTGTCGGGGGTGGCCTGGCCGCAGAGCAGGACCATCAGGAGCGCACCGGCCTTCCAGCCGGTGCCGCTGACGGTGATCTCGCCGCCCTTGGGCGCCTGGCCGTGCGAGACGGCCACGGCGGGGTCGCCCGCGGCGGGGGCGGCCCGCGCGGGGACGGCCGGGAGCAGGGCGAGGGCGAGGGCCGCGAGCAGCGCGGCCAGGGCCGTACGGGCACGGGCGGCCGGTCTCATGCGGGGGCTCCCTTCGTACGGGCCCGGCGCCGGAGCCGGTACGCGGCCGCGCCCGCCGCCGCGAGGAGCGGCACGGCGGCGCCGGCGAGGGCGGGCGCGGAGGCGAAGACGGCGCCGGTGGCGGCGGTGGCGGGGGCGGCTCCGGGGGCGGTGGCGGTGAGCCGGACGGTGACGGAGTCGAGGGCGGGCGGGTCGGGCCAGGGCTCGGTGCGGGCGGCGCGCTCGCCGGGGCGGAGGGTGACCGGCAGGGCGCGGCCGGGGAGGTCGAGGCGGGTGCCGAGGAGCCCTTCGGCGCGGACGGCGAGGAGGGGCCGGTCGAGGACGGTGCTGCCGCGGTTGACCAGGGTGTAGTGGAGGGTGCCGGTGGCCCGGTCGACGCGGGCGTCCTCGACGGTGAGGGCGGCGAGTTCGGGGCCGCTGACCTTGAGCCGCAGGTCGACGGCGGCGTTCCGGCCGCCGGCCGCGGCCCGTACCGTGCCGCGGTGCTCGCCGGGCGGGGTGGCGGCGTCGACGGTGACGGCGAAGGGCACGTCGGCGCGGGTGCGGGCGGGCACGGTGACGGTGCGGGCGGCGAAGGAGACGGCGGCGGGGCCGTCGCCCGTGAGGGTGACGGTGAGCGGGCGGGGGCCGGGGTTGGTGACGGAGAGGGTGTCCTCCAGGACGCTGCCGGCCGGGCCTTCGAGGTAGGCGTACGGCCGTCCGGCGGCGGGGGCGGCGGTCCACGGCGGGGCGGCGGGGGGCGCGGCGGCGAGGGTGCCGAGGACGGCGCCGGCGGCGAGGAGGGCGTACCGGGTCCTGGGCGGGACGGCACCGGCGGCGGGCGCGGGCCTGGTCACGGGCGGGCCGGGCGGGGGCGGCGGGTGAGCCAGAGGAGGCCGCCGACGCCGCCGAGGAGGACGGTGCCGCCGAGGGTGCCGAGGGCGGTGGTGGTGGAGAGGCCGCCCGTCTTCGGGAGTTCGCCGCCGGGCAGGGCCGTGTCCTCGTCCTCCCCGGAGCCCTCCGCGCCGGGCGCGGGTCCTTCCTCCGGGAGACCGGTGACGGTGAGGGTGAGGGAGGGACGGGGCGCGCCGGCGGGCTTGCAGACGGCGGCGTCCATGCCGAGGGCACGGACGGTGAGCACCCCGGCGGTGAAGGTGACCGTGCCGTTCTTCTCCGGCGTGTAGGTGCCGGTGAGGGTGCCGATGCGGACGGGGGTGAAGGCGGGGACGGCGGCGGGGTTGGGGACGCCCTTCACCTGGACGGTGCCCCGGCCGTCGCCGCCGAGGACGAGGTCGGCGCGGGGGGTCATGACGCCCTTGGGGAGTTCGACGGGGCTGTCGGAGACGCCCTTGTCGAAGGTCATGGTGATCGCGTAGGCGTCGCCCTTCCGCTCGGCCGTGACGTCCACGGGCGAGACGGCGGCGCGGTCGCCGATCTCCGTGGCGCACTCGTACCTGACGTCGACGACCTCGGCGTGGGCGGCGGGCGCGGCGGCCAGCCCGGCCGGGGCCCAGACCGCGACGGCGGCCGTGAGCACGGCGGCCGCCCTCCTCCGGTTCGGCTTCCTGTCCACCCGCGACCCCTCACCGCATTTTCCTGACGTGCCATCAGATTGGGCGTCAAGGTACGCCTGGGGCCGTACAGAAGGAAGAAGAGCGACGGTGAAAGTCCTGCGGCGGTCGCGCGGGGAGGGGGAGCGGGCGGGGCGACTGGCGGGCGGGCAATCCTCAGGCGGGAGAGGCGAGTTCGGCCCAGACGGTCTTGCCGGGGGCGCCCGGCACGCGCTCGATGCCCCAGTCGAGGCAGAGCCGCTGCACGATGAACATGCCGTGCCCGCCGGGGCGTCCGGCCCGGTGCGGGGTGCGGGGCGCGGGCTGGCCGGCGCCCCGGTCGGTGACCTCCAGGCGGATGGTGGTGGCGAGCCGGAGCACCCGGAGCCGCTCGGGCCCCTCGGCGTGCAGACAGGCGTTGGTGACGAGTTCGGAGACGACGAGCAGGACGTCCTCGGCGGCGGCCCTGCGGTCGGCGCCGACGGCGGGCAGCCAGCCCCACTCGGTCAGCGCGGTGCGGGTGAAGTCCCGGGCGAGCGGGACGGTGCCGCTGGTCTCGCCGAGCGCGAGGGTACGGACGTCGGAAGCCTGGTCCATCAGCACTTCACCTCACCGGTCGACGGGACAACAGGGGCAGGGGCAGGGGAGGGCGGCGGGGGTCAGCCGGAGTCGGGCAGGGCGGCGGCGAGGGTGTCGTGCACGGTGAAGACGGCCTCCGCCCCGGTGATCCGGAAGACCCGGGCCACGGCCGGCCGCATGGCCGCCAGGTGGACCGCGCCGCCGGCGGCCTCGGCGCGCAGCCGGGCCCCGAGGAGCACGTTGAGCCCGGTCGAGTCGCAGAAGCCGAGCCCCGCGCAGTCGACGACGAGCCGGACGCGGCCCGCGTCGAGGGCAGCGTCGAGCGGAGCGCGCAGGAGCTCGGCGGTGTGGTGATCGAGCTCACCCACCGGCACGAGAAGTTCGACGCCACCGTCCAGGGTCGTGGCCTCGACCCGCAGCCGCGCGGGCTGCGCGCTGCCGATGTGCTGGCGGTCCATGGCGGGGCCCCTCCTCGATCGACTCCGTCGAACCCTACTAGTGGGGCCCCGTTCGGCGCACACAAGCCCCCCGCAAAACCACCCATAACGGATTATTGCCACTTGCAACGATCGCCGCCGAGCAGGTAGGGCTAGTAAGGAACACCCGATCCAGCCGGCTTTGGAGGCGCCGCACACGCACCCGGACACCCGACCCAGGAGGAGACCCATGTCACCCCGGCTCGACGCCCCGCGCACCCCCACCGCGCCGTCGACACCAGCCCTTCCCCGTCCCGCCGACCCCACACCCACATCCCCCACACCCGCCGCGCCCGCGCTCCCCGCGGCGCTCGACGGCCCGCTCGACAAGGTCGCCCCCGCCGACGCCCGCGCGCTCTCTAAGGACCTCTTCGCCCGGCTCGCCGAGCTGGAGGAGGGCACCCACGAGTACGCGTACGTCCGCAACACCCTCGTCGAGCTCAACCTGGCCCTGGTCCGCTTCGCCGCCGCCCGCTTCGGGACCCGCAGCGAACCGATGGAGGACATCGTCCAGGTCGGCACGATCGGCCTCATCAAGGCCATCGACCGCTTCGAACTCGCCCGCGGGGTCGAGTTCCCCACCTTCGCGATGCCGACCATCATCGGCGAGATCAAGCGCTTCTTCCGCGACACGTCCTGGTCCGTGCACGTCCCCCGGCGCCTCCAGGAACTCCGGCTCGACCTGGCCCGGGCCGGCGACGCCCTGTCCCAGCGCCTCGACCGGGCGCCCACCGTCGCCGAACTCGCCGCGGAACTCGGCATCGCCGAGGACGAGGTCGTCGAGGGCATGGCCGCCAGCAACGCCTACACGGCCGCCTCGCTCGACGCCCAGACCGAGGACGACGACCACGGGCAGAACGAGTCCGCCCTCGCCGACCGGCTCGGCTACGAGGACCACGGCCTGACCGGCATCGAGTACATCGCCTCCCTCAAGCCGATGATCGCCTCGCTGCCCGAACGCGAGCGGCTCATCCTCTCCCTCCGCTTCGTCACCGGGCTCACCCAGTCGGAGATCGGCGCCGAACTCGGCATCTCCCAGATGCACGTGTCCCGGCTGCTCTCCCGCACCCTCGGCCGGCTGCGCCGCGGACTCACCCTGGAGGAATGACCCCGCCCGCGGTGATCCGGTGGAATGACCTCCACCGGCCCTCGCGAACCGCCAAGATGGCGACGGAAAGGGCCCGTTCACGGTCTTCGACCCGGACGGGCCCTTCCGTACGAGCACGGCGGGCGGCCGGGCGGGAGCCGGTTGACGGGCCGTCCGGAATGGGCGACATTGAGCCCGGGGACTGGGGGGAATCTGTCATGGTTTCTGCGTACGCGGACCTGGAGGAAGGCATGCGCGCGCGGCTGGGGGGCCGGGAGTGCCTCTACGTGCCGTCCTGCCGCCTCGGCCTCTACCTCGCGCTCCGCCACTGGTGCCCGCCCGGCGGCCGGGTCCTCATGTCCCCGGTCAACGACGACGTCATCTTCTTCGTGGTCCTCGCCGCCGGGCTCCGCCCCGTCCAGGCGCCGCTCGACCCGCGCGACGGCTCGATCGACCCGGCGGCCGTCCCCGACTCCGTGTGGTCCGGGCTCTCCGCCGTCCTCACCACCAACCTCTACGGCAACCCCGACCCGGCGCCCGCCCTGCGCGCCCGCTGCGACCGGCTCGGCATCCCGCTCCTGGAGGACGCCGCCCACGCCATCGGCTCCGCCGTCGGCGGCCGCCCGGTCGGCGCCTGGGGCGACGCCGCCGTCTTCAGCCTCTCCAAGCACACCGGCGCCAAGACCGGCGGCTTCCTCGCCGTCGCCGACCCGGCCCTGCGCGGGCAACTCGCCGCCGAGCGGGACGCGCTGCTCCGCCCGGCCGGCCCCGCCGGTGAACTCGCCTACCTGGCCCGCCCGTACGCCGAGGCGACCGCCCGCGCCCTGCGCCTCGCCCGGCCCGCGCACGCCGCCCTGCGCGCCCTCGGCCTGCACGAACGCCCCGCCATCCGGATGCCGTTGCGCCCCGGCGAACTCGCCCGGGCCCTCGGCGCGGCCCCCGCGCTCGACCCCTTCCACTCCTGGGTCCGGGTCGACATGCACGACTACCGGCTCCGCCCCGGCGCCGGCCGGCTCGGCCGCACCCGCCGGAAGCTCGCCGCCCTCGACGCCGTCCTCGACGCCCACCGCGCCGGCACCGCCCGCCTCCTCGCCAGCGAGTACTCCGCCCAGGGCCTCCCGGCCGACGGCCGGGTCCCGCCGCTGTTCCGGGTGCCGCTCCTCGTCGAGGACCGGGACGCCGCCGTCGCCGCGCTCGCCCGCCGCCGGATCACCGTCGGCTACCTCTACGACCCGCCGCTCGACGCCTACGCGGGCGAGCGCTTCACCGACCCCTCCCCCGCCCCCGGACCCGCCGCCTGGTTCGCCCGGCACGCCCTGCCCGCCGACCCGCGCCGCGCCGACGAGGTCCTCGCCGCGCTGCGCGCCTCCGGCGCCCGGCCCGCCGCGCCCTCCCCCGCCCTCGGCGGCGCCCGGTGACCGAGACCGTACGGACCCGGGGCGCCGACCCGGACGCCCCGCCGACGCCCGGCGCCGGGGCCTCCGAGGCGAAGGGCGGCTCCCCCGGCGAGGGCTCCGGCGACGACTCGCTCTTCCGCAACGCCTACGCCCTGATGCTCTCCACCGGCGTCTCCGCCGCCCTCGGCCTCGGCTTCTGGCTGGTCGCCGCCCGCTACTACACGGAGGAGGCCGTCGGCCAGGGCTCCGCCGCCATCGCCGCCCAGCGGATGCTCGCCTCCATCACCGCGACCACCCTCTCCGGCGCGGTCGTCCGCTACGTCCCCCGGGCCGGCCGCGCCACCGGACCGCTCGTGGTCCGCCTCTACCTCCTCAGCACGGTCGTGGTGGCCGCCGCCTCCGGGATCTTCCTGCTCACCCTGGACTGGTGGGGCCCCTCCTACGCCCCCCTCGGCACCCTCTCCGCCGGGATCTTCTTCACCCTGTCCTCCGTCGGCTGGGCACTGCTCACCCTCCAGGACGGCGTCCTCACCGGCCTGCGGAAGGCCTTCTGGGTGCCGGTCGGCAACGCCGTCTTCTCCGTCGGCAAGCTGGTGCTGCTCGTCGTCCTCGCCGCCGCCCTGCCCGTCCTCGGCGTCTTCGTCTCCTGGACGGCGGCCATCGCGCTCTCCACGGTCCCGCTGGCCTGGCTGGTCTTCCGCCGGCTCATCCCGCAGCAGGCCCGCGCCGACCGGGACCGCGAGCCGCCCACGTACCGCGAGATCGGGCGCTTCGTCGCCGGCGACGCCTTCGGCGCCTTCTTCAGCCTGCTCATGATCAGCCTGCTGCCGGTCATGGTCGCCGTCCGCTTCGACGCCGCGCACAACGCCTTCTTCTACACGGCGTACACCGTCGGCGGCACCATGGAGTTCATGGCCATCAACATGGCCTCCTCCCTCACCGCGCACGCCTCCCACAGCCCCGAGTCCCTCGCCGAGGGCGTCCGCGGCGCGCTGCGCCGGATGGTGCTGCTGCTCGTCCCCGTCGTCCTCGTCCTGGTCCTCTTCGCGCCGCTGATCCTCGCCCCCTTCGGGCAGGGCTACGCCGACAACGGCTCCACGGTGCTGCGGCTGCTCGCCGCCGGGGCGCTGCCCCGGGTCGCCGTCGAGCTGTACATCGGGGTGCTCCGCGTCCAGGGCCGCACCGGGATGCTCGCCGCCGTCCAGGCCGGCATGTGCGTCCTCGTCCTCGGCGGAGCCGCCGTCCTCCTCGGCCCCTTCGGCATCAGCGGCGCCGGGATGGCGGTCCTGGGCGGCATGACCGTGATGGGCCTGGTGTGCGTGCCGGGCCTGCGGGCGGTCCTCAGGGGCCGGACGGACGACGGTCCTGGGCCGTCGGCCGCGCGGCCCCCGGTCCCGGCCGACGACGGGTACGGCACGCAGTGGGCGCGCCAGTCCGCCTATCTGCGCGGCACGGCGGCGCAGGACACGGTGACCCCCGCGTACGGCATCCCGGTGTACGTCCCCCGGCCGCGACCGGCCGGGCCCGCCCCCGCCCCGGCGCGCCCCGCCCCGCCGCCGCCCCCCGCCCGCGACCGGTCGGAGCCGGTCCTGTGGGCCCTGCTCGCGGCGGCGGCCGCGGCCTGCTGGCTGCCGCTCTCCGTCGCCGCTCCGCTCGGGGCGGAAAGCCTCTCCGGCACGGAGCTGCTCGCCGCGCTGCCGGTGCCGACCCTGCTGGCCGTCCTGGCCCTCGTCCTCCTCCAGGGCGCGGCGGTCGCCCCGCGCGCCTTCCGCGGCGGTTACGCGGCGGCCGTGCTCCTCGCCACCTTCCTCGCCCTGCACACCGCCCCGCCGCTCCTCGGCCTCCTCCCGCCGCCCGCCGTCGGCCCCGGCACCGAACTCCTGGGCACGGGACCGGCGCTGTGGGCGGCCCCGATCGCGGCCCAGGCGCTGTGCCTGCTGGTGGCGGCGGCGCTGCTGCGGGTCCTGGGGGCCGGCGGCCGCGTCACCGCCGGAGCGGTGTGGGTGCTGGTGTGGGCCGGCTGGGCGGCTCAGCAGCCCTTCGCCACCGCTCCCCTCCCCGTCCTCCTGGGCCTGTCGGGCGTCACGATGGCCGCGTACGCGATCCGGGGGCTACGGGCCTGAGGGGGCCGGCTCCCCGGCGGCGCGGTCGGCGGGCAGCGGGACGCCGGGCAGCAGGGCGGCCACGGTGACGAAGCCGGCGAGGACGCCGAGGAAGGCGGTGACCGAGAAGGCGTCGGCGAGGAAGAGGCCGGTGGCCAGGAGCGTGGCCGGCGACAGGCTGAGCGGTGCGGCGAGCGCGAGCGTCTCCAGGCGGGCCGCGGGACGGCGGCCCGCCGGGCGCGGCAGCAGCAGGGCGAGGCCGGGCGCGATCCCGACGAAGGCGAGGACGGGGATCCAGCGCAGCGGCGATCCGCCGGGGAGGGCGGTGGCGGCGAGCGCGATCCAGCCGGAGGCGGCGAGGGCGGCTCTGCCGAGCGCGGGCGGGAGGGTCGGACGGGGGCGGGCCATGGCGTACCGGCTCCTTCGGTCGGGTCGGTGCGGGCGGGGCGGTGCGGGCGGGGCGGCTCGGCGGCGGGGCGCGGGCGGCCCCGGGGCGGGGCTCAGCCGGTGGTGGTGGGCCGGTAGCGCAGCACGGTCCCGAACCGGCCGTCCTCGACCACCGCGAAGAGCGGGGATCTCCGCAGGGCGGCGGTCACCGTGTCGAAGCCGCCCGGCGGGAGGTAGCCCTCGCCGATGACGGCCTCGGCCTGGGTGGGGGTGAGGATCACGTAGGCGGGCCGCCCGGCGGGGATGCCGCCGGCGAGGTAGCCGGCCGGGTCCTTGAGCATCCGCAGGTTCTCGTCGAGCTCCTGCTCGGTGAAGAACCAGCGCTCGTACCGGTCGTAGCGGTAGTACGAGTCGGTGAAGGCGCTGGTCGCCGCGAGGATCAACGCCCCTTCGGGGGCCCGGTCGTAGGCGCGGCGGGTGAGCGCGACCTCGCCGGGCTGGACGTAGTGCATGCCCTCCTTGCCGTAGTACGAGGGCAGGAAGCCGGCCAGCATGGCGGTCAGGGCGAGCGGCAGGGCGACGACGGCGGTCCGGCGGGCGGTGAGCGCGGCCCGGCTCGCGGCCCCGGCGGCGGGGACGAGGGCGGCGGCGGCGAAGAAGGCGGAGCCGGGCAGGCCGAAGAGGTAGACCCGGAAGATCATCTCGCCGCCGTAGTCGTTGACGGCGACCAGCGGGGCGGGCGCGGCGGCGGCGAGGATCAGCGGCAGGGCGCTGCGGGCCAGCCGGCGGCGGAGCAGGACGGCGGCGGCGGCGAGCCCGCCGAGCGAGAGGACCATCAGGACGTTGGCGCTGCCGACGAGTTCGGGCCCGGGGCCCGTGGGGTCGCCGGCGAAGCCGGGGCGGGAGTTGGCGAGCAGGTCGCCGAGCTTGTCCCGGAGGGTGGAGAGGGTGGTGAGGAAGAGCTCCCGGCCCATGGTCAGGTACCAGGCGAGCATGAGGGCGGCGCAGACCGCGAGCAGGCCGAGGTTCCGGTAGCGGCGGGTGAGGCAGAGCGCCGCCAGGGTCAGGCAGAGCATCAGCGGGGTGAGCTGGTGGGCGGCGTTGACGGCGGCGACGACCGGGACCAGGAGGAGGACGGCGACCGCCCGCTGCCGGGGGGTGGTGGAGGGCGGGACGGCGGCCGCGGCCGGGTCGAGGAGGGCGCGGTCGCGCAGCGGGCCCGCCGCGCCGGGGCGCACGAAGTGGCGGAGGACGACGGCGAGGACGGTGAGGTACAGCAGGTAGGAGAAGCCCTGCGGGGAGAGGTAGTCCTGGCCGACCCAGTTCGCGAGCTGGAAGATCCAGACGGCGGTCCAGACGAGCCGCCAGTCGTCGCTGAAGGTCCGGTAGACGAGGAGGAGCAGCGGCAGGGTGAGCAGCCCGAGGACGACCGGCGCCCAGTTGATGAAGGAGGCGGCGGCGTCCACGCCGAAGGCCCGGACGAGGGCGGCGTCGAGGGCGAAGAAGCCGGGCCACTGGTCGTAGGCGGCCATGCCGTTGGCGAGTTCGGTGCCGGGGTGGACGGTGCCCTCGGTGAGGAGCCGGCTGATGATCGCGTCGTGCTTGGACGCCCAGGCGTAGCGGACGGTGTCGTAGAGGAGCGCGGGCGGTGCCTTGAGGGCGAAGAGCATGGCCACGCTGTAGACGGCGGGCCAGGCGGGGGCGGTGCCGGCCCGGCGGAGGGTGAGGACGAAGCCGAGGGTGAGGACGGCGAGGGAGCCGTAGAAGGAGACCGGGAAGCGGTCCAGGAGGCCGAACTCGTCGATGTGGCGGAAGTCGATGCGGGACAGCGACCAGAGCCAGAGCGCCGCCCCGACGAGCAGCGGGGCGAGGGAGAGGGCGGCCGGGCCGCGGAGGCGGGCGAGGCCCCGGGACGCGGGGGTGGGCGGGGGCGGTGCGGCCGGCCGCGTGGGGCCGGCGGGCTCGTCGGGCGGGGCGGAGGGCTGGGGCGGCACGGCCCCGTCGGTCGCGGTTCCCGGCCCCTGGTGGTGCTGCACGGCGCGTTCTCCCCCCACTGTCCCCTGCGGCAAGGCAAGGGAACGTACTTCGGTTCCGTCCCGGTGCACAACTCCCGTACCGGGCGGGCGTCCTGTCGTTCGTGCCGGCGGTCCGGCGGTGCTCAGCCCGCGAACTCCGGTCCCCTCGCCAGGGCCCTGGCCCTGCGGTAGAGCCGCCAGCCGACGGTCGGCAGCGAGTCGGGGTACGGGGCGACGCGGGCGCCCCGGCCGTCCATCCACGCCTCGACGTCGGCGGTGGTGTGGGTGCGGCGGACGATGAGGCGGGCGATCCGGAAGGGTTCGTCGGACGCGGAGCTGAGGGCGTGGCGGACGGCGACGGCGGAGGCGTAGCCGGCGGCCCGGGCGGCGCGGCGGACGGCGGGGCTGTTGTAGCCGTGCGGGTAGGCGAGGTGCCGGACCTCGTGGCCGAGGACGTCCTCCAGCTCGGCCTTGGGTTCGGCGAGTTCGCGGCGGAGCGCGGCGGGGCGGAGGGTGTCGAGCTGGGGGTGGCTGAGGGTGTGGGCGCCGACCTCCATCCCGTACTCCTCCAGGCGGGGGGCCAGCGCCAGGGGCATCATCGGCGCGGGCGGCAGGAGGCACGGCCGGCCGGGGGCGAGGGCGCCGGTGGTGAGGTAGGCGGTGGCGGGCAGGGAGCGGGCGGCGAGCGCCTCCGCGGTGGGGCCGGGGAGGTCGGCGAAGCCGTCGTCGAAGGTGAGGACGACGGGCCGGGGCGGCAGCGGGGTGCCGGCGGTGAGGTGTCCGACGAGCGCGCCGACGGTGAGCGGGGTGCGGCCGCTGTCGGCGATCACGTCCAGGTGGGCGGCGAACTGCCTTGGCGTGACGGCGAATTCGGCGATCCAGGCGGGCGGGTCGTCCATCACGGGGTGGTAGAGGAGGACGGGGACGCGGGTCATCGGGAGGCCCCCGGGGAGAGGCGCGCCCTGAGGTAGCCGACCGGGCCGTAGAGCATGCCGCGCCGCTCCAGGCGGGAGAGGGCGGCGGGCCACGCGTGGTGGTGCGTGCCGTGCGCGCCGGGGACGCCGTCGCCGCTCGCGCCGCGCCGGGCGGTCATCGTCCGGGCGTGGGCGAGGCCGCGCGGGAGGCGGGCGAGGAGGGCGGGCAGCAGGGCGGGGCGGCGGAGCAGCGTGGCCGTGAGGTACGCGGTGAGGCCGGCGCCGTAGCCGTACGCCTGGTTCTCCAGGTCCCGCCAGGTCTCGCGGTGGTGGTGCCAGACGAGGGCGTCGGGGGTGTAGCGGAGCCGGTGCCCGGCGGCGAGGACGGCGACGAAGGCGTACAGGTCGTCGCCGCCGCGCGCGGCCGTCCCGGTGCCGGTGGCCGGGTCGAAGCCGCCCGCGCGGCGGAGCGCGGAGGCCCGGAAGGCCATGTTGGCGCCGGAGCCGAAGCTGCCGGCGGTGAAGGGGAAGAGGGGTTCGTCGGCGGGCGGCCGGGCCGGGTCGTACAGGCGGGGCGCGAAGCCCTTGGCGAAGCCGCCGTGGGATTCGAGGAGGACCTGCGCGGGGGTGGTGAGCCGGGCGGGCAGGATCAGGCCGGTGACGCAGCCGAGCCCGGGATCGGCGGCGAAGGGCGCGGCGAGGGCGCTGAGCCAGCGCGGGTCGGCGATCACGTCGTCGTCGGTGAAGGCGAGGACCTCGCCGCCGGCGGCGGCGACCCCGGCGTTGTGGGCGGCGGCGAGCCCGGGGCGGTCCTCGCGGACGTAGCGGACCCGGCCGGGGTACTTCCGGGTGACCAGGTCGTGGGTGGCGGTGGTGCGGGGCGCGTTGTCGACGACGATCAGTTCGTGGTCGGGGTGGTCCTGGGCGAGGAGGGAGTCGAGCGCGCGGGCGAGGGAGTCGGGGCGCTCGCGGGTGGCGACGACGACGGAGGCGGGGGGCGCGGGGCGCGGCGGTTCCGGTTCCGCCGCCGCGAGCCGTTCGGCGTCGGACCGGGGGGCGGCGTGCTCCGGCAGGCGCTTCGCCGCGAGCGCGGCCAGCACCTCCGCCGGGTCCTCGCCGTCCTCGTAGCGGCCCAGGACGGTGGCGGCGGGGCGGCCGTCCACCCGGACGAGGGCGTAGACGGCGCCGGGGACGGGCGCGGGGGCGCCGGGGGCGGGGCGGAACGCCACGGGGGCGCCGGACGCGTCGAGGTCCAGTTCCGCCACGGCCATCGGTGACTGCTGGTTCAACGGGTTTCTCCCGGGGGCGTCGCGCTCACGTGCCGGCGGTCGCCGCGCAGGGCGGCGACGGTGTTCAGGGCCCGGCGGGCGCGGGCCGCGACGGCGGGGCGGGCGCGGACGTAGGCGTGGGCCGCGCGGACGGGCTCGCGGCGCAGCCGGTGCAGGGCGGCGCGCGGGTCGCGGCGGGTGACGGCCCCCTCGTACACGGTGAGTTCGCCGGTCTTGAGGGAGTCCTTGTACTCGGCGGCGCCCCGCCCGAGGTCGAGCATCCCGATGCCCGCCTCGGCCGCGCCCTCGGCCATCCGCAGGTGGAGGACGAGGCCCGGGGAGTACTTGGCGTACGCGGGGTCGTAGGCGGGGAACCAGCAGGACAGCACGGTCGCCGAGCGCAGCCCGAAGTGGGCGGCGACCGGGCGGTCCCCGGCGTACAGCACGGACAGGACGCCGGAGCAGCCGGGCGCGCGCCGGGCGTGGAGGTGGCGGACCAGGGTGCTGATCCACTCCTGGGCGAAGCGGTCGCCGCGGCCGGTCCTGCGGTACTGCGCGGACTTCCACTCCATGAGGGTGCGCAGGGCGGCCGGGTCGCGCTCGTCGAAGACGAAGCGGAGCGCGCCGTCGGCCTGCCGGGCCAGCTTCCGCTCCTTGGCGAGGGTGGTCCTCAGGAACTTGGGCGACTGGACACGCAGCAGCGCCTCGTACGCCGCGTACCCCTCGCCGACGTCGATGACGGGCGAGGCGAAGGACTCGTCGGCGGCGCCCTCGAAGACGGGCTGCCCGGCCTCCAGGTTGTCGTACTCCCAGAAGACCAGCCCGCAGGCCCGCAGCAGCGCCTGGGGTCCGGGCCGCAGTCCGGGGCGGAAGATCCCGCCCTGGCTGTCGGAGACGCCGAAGCCGATGGCCCGGCCGCGCCCCAACGGGCCCTTCTCGTAAGGGAAGAAGCCGACCGGTTCGCCGTCCTCCCACCACACGGCGACCCGGGAGCGGGGCCGCACGGCTCCGACGGCGAGGGTGAACTCGGGCTCCATGAACGGGTTCGCGGGCGCCCCGGACTTGGCCCTCAGCTCCCGCCACGCCTCGATCTCGCGCTCGCCCAGCTCCCCCGGCCGCACGACCCGCACCCGCCACGCACTCACCTAGCCGACCCCCCGGTCGTTCCCCGGTCATCCCCCGAGCACTTGCCGGGACAGGACGCTACCGGTCCGAACCCCTCCCCGGCAGGCATACTCGCCCTTTCGATCACGGAGGGGAGCTTCGGCGCACAAGAGGCTTGTGGGTCGGGGGCGTTCGGCGGAGGCCGGCGCGCCCGGCGCGGCGGAGGAGTCGGTGGGGTCGCCGGCCGGGTGACGGTCAGGCGTCCTGCTCGCGGCGGATCTCGGTGATCTCCGGGGTGTCCGCCGTGGGGGCGCCGAAGGCGTCGACGCGGACGCCGGTGCCGGTGGCGGTGACCTCCAGGGCCAGGGAGTCGCCCGGGGAGAGCTCGCGGAGGTCGATCCGGACGGTGAGGGCGTCGCCGGGCATCCGGTGGACGGTCTCCGGCAGGTAGTCGAGGCCGGTCAGCGTCTTGCGCAGCGCGGCCTCGCCGGCCGGGGCGGTGGCGAAGGCCGCGCGGATGCGGTCGGCGTGCGCGTCCGCGACGCACCGGTCGACGTCGGTCAGCGGCACCTCGTCGAGCGAGACGGGGGCCTCGGGCCCGGGCGGCGGCAGGTCCGGGGGGAGGTCGGCGGGCACGCCGGCGGAGGCCGGGGGCTCGGCGGGGGTCGGCGGCTCGGCGGCCGGGGGCGTCCCCGGCACCGTCTCCGCGACGTTCGCGACCTCCGGCAGCGGGGGCAGCTCCATCGCCGTGCCCGGGGCGCAGGTGTTCGCGAGACGGACGGCGAGCGCCTCGGCCCGCACCACCGGGTCGGGGTGTCTCTCCAGCTCCTTGCCGGAGAGCATCCGCGGGGACGGGCTCGCGGTGACGGCCGCCGCGGCGGCGGGCTCGGCGGCGCCGCGCGCGGCGCCGGCGTTCTGCGTGCCGCAGGCGGTGAGGGTCAGCGCGCCGAGGGCGGCGGCGGTGAGGGCGAGGGACCGGAGGAGGCGCTTCGAAGTGGGCATGCCGGAATCATGCGGGCGGGCCCGGACCGCCCACCTGAGTACGGCTACTCAACGCCCCGTGCGCACCACTCAGTCGCCGGTGCGTCACACGACGCGCACGCCCCTGCGCCAGACCTCCGCCACCAGCGGCACGCCCGGCCGGTAGGCGAGGTGCACGTGGGACGGGGCGTCCAGGACCGCGAGGTCCGCGCGGGCGCCGGGGGCCAGGCGGCCGACGTCGGTGCGGCGGAGGGCCGCCGCGCCGCCCGCCGTCGCGGACCAGACGGCCTCGTCGGGGGTCATGCCCATGTCGCGGACGGCGAGGGCGACGCAGAAGGGCACGGAGGAGGTGAAGGAGGAGCCCGGGTTGCAGTCCGTGGAGAGCGCCACCGTCACGCCGGCGTCGAGGAGGCGGCGGGCGTCCGGCCACTGCGCGCGGGTGGAGAACTCGGCGCCCGGCAGGAGGGTGGCGACCGTGTTCCCGGAGGCCAGGGCGTCGACGTCGGCGTCGGTGAGGTGGGTGCAGTGGTCGGCGCTCGCCGCGTCCAGCTCCACCGCGAGCTGCACGCCGGGGCCGTACGAGAGCTGGTTGGCGTGGATCCTCGGCAGGAGGCCCTTCGCCTTGCCGGCGGTGAGGATCGCGCGGGCCTGGTCGCCGTCGAAGGCGCCCTTCTCGCAGAAGACGTCCACCCAGCGGGCGTACGGGGCGCAGGCGTCCAGCATCGGGCCGGTGACCAGGTCGACGTAGGCCGCCGGGTCGTCGGCGTGGTCCGGGGAGACGATGTGGGCGCCGAGGTAGGTCACCTCGTCGGTGTGCTCGGCGGCGATGCGCAGGGCGCGGGCCTCGTCCTCGACGGTCAGGCCGTAGCCGGACTTGGTCTCGAAGGTGGTGGTGCCCTGGCGGAGCGCCTCGCGCATGAAGCGGGCGACGTTGGCGGAGAGTTCGGCGTCGGTGGCGGCGCGGGTGGCGGCGACCGTGGTGCGGATGCCGCCCGCCTCGTAGGGCCGGCCGGACATGCGGGCGTTGAACTCGGCGGTGCGGTCGCCCGCGAAGACGAGGTGCGAGTGGGAGTCGACGAAGCCGGGGAGGACCGCGCGGCCCCCGGCGTCGACGTGGTGGTCGGCCGCGGGGGCCTGCGCCGCCGGGCCCGCCCAGGCGACGGTTTCGCCGTCCAGGACGAGGGCGGCGTGCTCGACGAGGCCGAGGGGGCCTTCGCCGAGGGCGGGGTCGTTCGTGACCAGGGTCGCGATGTTCGTGATCAGCGTCGTCGTCATGGGTGTGCTCCGGTGGGGCGGTTCGGGTGCGGGCCGGCGGTCGGGTCGTGCCCACCGCCCGTCCCGCCCTGCGGGACGCCTGCCCACGACCCTGCGGTCAGCTTCTGAGGGCGGCGATCGCGTCCGTCAGGGCGGTCGCCGTGTCCGGTACGGAGACGTGGACGCCGTCGCGGACGACGGGCCGGCCGCCGACGACCACGTGCCGGACGTCCGCCGCGGTCGCCGCGAAGACGGCCGTCTCCGGGGCGAGGCGCGGGACCGGGCCGGCCGTGCGGACCGAGTCGAGGGCGATCGTGGTGAAGTCGGCGAGGGCACCGGTCTCCAGGGCGCCCGCGTCGGCCCAGCCGAGGGCCGCGTGGCCGTCGGCGGAGGCGGCGCGGAGCAGCGCGGCGGCGGTCCAGTGGCCCCGGACGTGGGTGCGCAGCCGCTCGTTCAGCTCCATGGCGCGGGCCTCCTCCAGGAGGTCGACGACCGCGTGGCTGTCGCTGCCGAGGGAGAGCGGGGAGCCGGCCTTCTGGAGGGCGACGGCGGGGCCGATGCCGTCGGCGAGGTCGCGTTCGGTGGTGGGGCACATGCAGGTGCCGGTGGAGGTGGAGCCGACGAGCGCGATGTCGGCGTCGGTCATGTGGGTGTTGTGGACGCCGGTGGTGCGCGGGCCGAGGACGCCGTGGTCGGCGAGGAGCCGGGTCGGGGTGGTGCCGTGGGCGGCCTGGCAGGCCTCGTTCTCGGCGGTCTGCTCGGAGAGGTGGACGTGGAGGGGGGCCCGGCGTTCCTCGGCCCAGCGGGCCACCGTGGACAGCTGGTCGGCGGGGACGGCCCGGACGGAGTGGATCGCCGCCCCGATCCGTACGCCGTCCCGGTCCTTGAGGGCGCTCGCCCGCTCGGCCCACTTCTCGGCCGTGCCGTCGGAGAAGCGGAGCTGGTGGTGCTCGGGGGCGGCGCCGAAGCCGGCGGAGAGGTAGGCGGTGTCGAGGAGCGTGATGCGGATGCCCGCCTCCCGCGCCGCCGCGATCAGGGCCTCGCCCATGGCGTTGGGGTCGTCGTAGGGGGTGCCGCCGGGGGCGTGGTGGAGGTAGTGGAACTCGCCGACGGCGGTGATGCCGGCCAGCGCCATCTCGGCGTAGACGGCCCGGGCGAGCGCGAAGTAGCGGTCCGGGGTGAGCCGCTGGGCGACGCCGTACATGACCTCGCGCCAGGTCCAGAAGGTCCCGGAGCCGACCTGGACGGTGCCGCGCAGGGCCCGGTGGAAGGCGTGGCTGTGGGCGTTGGCGAGGCCCGGGACGGTGAAGCCGCGCAGGACGGTCGCGCCGGGCGGCGGGGCGTCCGCGCCGGTGCGGACGGCGGCGACGCGGCCGTCGGAGTCCACGTCCAGGGCGACGCCCGGCTCGGCGTGGGTGCCGAGCCAGGCGTGCTCCAGCCAGTACGTCGTCGTCAGCGGCACGCCAGCTCCTCCAGTACGTCGGCGAGTGCGCGGACCCCGGCCACGCAGTCGTCCTCGGCCGCGAACTCGGCCGGGGAGTGCGAGACGCCGGTGGGGTTCCGTACGAACAGCATGGCGGTCGGGATCGACTCGGACAGGATGCCCGCGTCGTGTCCGGCGCCGGTGCCGAGGACGGGGGTCTTCTCGCCGAGGACGCGGCTCAGCTCGTCGCGCAGGGCGTGCGAGAAGTCCACGACCGGGGTGTACGACTCCTGGACGACGGCGAGGTCGATGCCGTGCCGGTCGGCGTACGCCCGGGCGGCGGCCTCGACGCCGGCGGTGACGGCGTCCAGGGAGCCCTGGTCGGCGGCGCGGGCGTCGAGCCAGCCGCGGACCAGCGACGGGATGGCGTTGACGCCGTTCGGCTCGACCGCGATCTTGCCGAAGGTGGCGACGGCGCCCGCGAGTTCGGCCTCGCGGCGGGCGGCGAGGACGGTCTCGGCGTACGTCAGCATGGGGTCGCGGCGGTCCACGAGCCGGGTGGTGCCCGCGTGGTTGGCCTCGCCGGCGAAGTCGTACCGCCAGCGGCCGTGCGGCCAGATGGCGGAGGCGATGCCGACGGCGTCGCCGGAGAGGTCGAGGGCGCGGCCCTGCTCGACGTGGAGCTCGACGAAGGCGCCGATCCGGGCCAGCCGCTCGGGGTCCGGCCCGATGGCCTCGGGGTCGTGTCCGGCGGCCTCCATGGCCTGCGGCAGGCTGACGCCGTCGGCGTCGCGGAGCTCGTACGCCTGCTCCTTGGTCAGCCGGCCGGCGGTGAGGCGGGAGCCGACGCAGGCGAGGCCGAAGCGGGCGCCCTCCTCGTCGCCGAAGTTGACGAGGGCGAGGGGCCGCCGGAACGAGGCGCCGCGGGCGCGGAGTTCGTCGAGGGCGGCGAAGGCGGAGACGACGCCGAGGGGGCCGTCGAAGGCGCCGCCGTCGGGGACGGAGTCCAGGTGGGAGCCGGTGACGACGGCGTCTCCGGCCGTCGGGTCGCCGAGCCAGGCCCACTGGTTGCCGTTGCGGTCGGTCTCGACGTCCAGGCGGCGGGCCTCGGCCTGCATCCGGAACCAGAGCCGGCAGTCGGCGTCGGCCCCGGTCCAGGCGTAGCGGCGGTAGCCGCCGGTGGCGGCGCTGCGGCCGAGGGGCCGCAGCGACCGCCACATGGCGTGGAAGGTCTCGCTCACGCGGAGGCACCGTCCGCGTCGCCGCCCTCGCGCATCGGGACGCGGACGCCCTTCTCGTCTGCGACCCGCTCGGCGATGTCGTAGCCGGCGTCGACGTGGCGGATGACGCCCATGCCGGGGTCGTTGGTGAGCACGCGGCGGATCTTCTCGCCGGCGAGCTTCGTGCCGTCGGCGACGGAGACCTGGCCGGCGTGGATCGAGCGGCCCATGCCGACGCCGCCGCCGTGGTGGAGGGAGACCCAGGAGGCGCCGGAGGCGACGTTCACCATGGCGTTGAGCAGCGGCCAGTCGGCGATGGCGTCGGAGCCGTCGAGCATGGCCTCGGTCTCGCGGTACGGGGAGGCCACCGAGCCGCAGTCGAGGTGGTCGCGGCCGATCGCGAGCGGGGCGGCGAGGGTGCCGTCGGCGACCATGTCGTTGAACATGGCGCCGGCCTTGTCGCGCTCGCCCTGGCCGAGCCAGCAGATGCGGGCCGGGAGGCCCTGGAAGTGGACGCGCTCGCCGGCCATCTTGATCCAGCGGTGCAGGGACTCGTTCTCGGGGAAGAGGTCGAGGATCGCCTTGTCCGTCTTGTGGATGTCCGAGGCCTCACCGGAGAGGGCGGCCCAGCGGAACGGGCCCTTGCCCTCGCAGAAGAGGGGGCGGATGTACGCCGGGACGAAGCCGGGGAAGGCGAACGCGCGGTCGTAGCCGGCCAGCTGGGCCTCGCCGCGGATGGAGTTGCCGTAGTCGAAGACCTCGGCGCCGGCGTCCATGAAGCCGACCATGGCCTCGACGTGCTTGGCCATCGACTCGCGGGCGCGGGTGGTGAAGCCGGCCGGGTCCTTGGCGGCCGCGTCGGCCATGTCCTCGAAGGCGACGCCGACGGGAAGGTAGGAGAGCGGGTCGTGGGCCGAGGTCTGGTCGGTCACGATGTCGACGGGGGCGCCCTCGGCGAGCAGCTGCGGGAGCAGCTCGGCGGCGTTGCCGAGGAGGCCGATGGAGAGCGGGCGGCGGGCGTCGCGGGCCTCGACGGCCAGCCGGAGGGCGTGGGCCGGGTCGTCGGCCTTGACGTCCAGGTAGCGGTGCTCGATGCGGCGCTCGATGGCGCGCGGGTCGACGTCGATGCAGATCGCGACGCCGTCGTTCATCGTCACGGCGAGGGGCTGGGCGCCGCCCATGCCGCCGAGGCCGGCGGTGAGGGTGATGGTGCCCGCGAGGGTGCCGCCGAACCTCTTCGCGGCGACGGCGGCGAAGGTCTCGTACGTGCCCTGGAGGATGCCCTGGGTGCCGATGTAGATCCAGGAGCCGGCCGTCATCTGGCCGTACATGGTGAGGCCCAGCTGCTCCAGGCGGCGGAACTCCTCCCAGTTCGCCCAGTCGCCGACCAGGTTGGAGTTGGCGAGGAGGACGCGGGGGGCCCACTCGTGGGTCTGCATGACGCCGACGGGGCGGCCGGACTGGACGAGCATCGTCTCGTCCTGCTTGAGGGTGCGCAGGGTGCGGACCATGGCGTCGAAGGAGCGCCAGTCGCGGGCGGCCTTGCCGGTGCCGCCGTAGACGACGAGCTTGTCGGGGTGTTCGGCGACCTCGGGGTCCAGGTTGTTCTGGAGCATCCGGAGGGCGGCCTCCTGCTGCCATCCCAGGGCGCTCAGTTCCGTACCGCGGGCCGCTCGCACGGGGCGGGGTCCTGACATGGCGGTGCCTCCTCGAATGTCGTTCAGATATTCACATCCTGACTTGCTGAATACTTGTAGTCAACAGGGCGCGGCCCCCGCCCCCGGCGGACGGCCCCGCGCACCCGCCGCCCCGCGCCCCGCCCGCCCGCCGCCGGGACCGGGGCGGACCCCGGGCGAACCCCGGACGGAAGCCCGCGCGAACCCCGGGCCGAGCGCCCCCTCCGGGCACCACCGCGCCCGCGTCGCGCCCCCGCATCCGCCCGCGCACGCCCCCGTGACGCCCCGCGCCCGCCCCGCCAGGATGGGGCCCATGGCCTCCTACCGCCGTGACCTCGCCGTCCGAGCCGCCGTCGCCCAGGGCCTCCTCGCCGCAGGAGCCCCCGAAACCGCGGGAGCCCCGGGGGCCCCCGATCCCGCCGAAACGCCCGGGCCCGCCGGGACGCCCGGTCCCGCCCGCACCTCTGGCACCACCGGGCCCGCCAGCAGCACCAGCACCACCGGCCCCACCGGCACCACCGCCCCCGCCCGGCCCCTCGGCACCCCCGGGCCCCCCGTCGTCGCCCTCCTCGACACCGCCGGCATCCGCGCCTCCGCCGCCGCCCTGACCCGCGCCTTCGCCGCCGTCACCCGGGCCGAGGTGCTGCACGCCTTCGCCGTGAAGGCGTGTCCGCTCGTGCCCGTGCTGCGGCTCCTCGCCGACGCCGGGATCGGCGCCGAGGTGGCCAGCCCCGGCGAGCTGGCCCTCGCCCGCGCCGCCGGCCTGCCCCCGTCCCGCACGGTCCTCGACTCGCCCGCCAAGACGCCCGCCGAGCTGCGCGAGGCCCTCGCCCTCGGGATCGCGGTCAACGCCGACAACCTCCAGGAGCTGGCCCGGATCGACGCCCTGGTCGCCTCCGCGCCCACCGCCTCGCCGCTCGGGCTCCGGGTCAACCCGCAGGTCGGCGCCGGGACCATCGGCGCCCTCTCGACGGCCACCGCCAGCTCCAAGTTCGGCGTCGCGCTCCGCGACGAGGGCGCCCGCGAGGCCGTCGTCCAGGCGTACCTGGACCGCCCCCGGCTCACCCGGCTGCACACCCACACCGGCTCCCAGGGCGTGCCGCTCACCCTGATGGCGGAAGGCGTGAGGGCCGCGTACGAACTGGCCGAGGAGATCAACGCCAAGGCGGGCCGCCGGCAGGTCGACACCCTCGACATCGGCGGCGGCCTCCCGGTGAACTTCTCCTCCGAGGAGGAGACCCCCTCCTACGCGGACTACGCCCGGCTGCTCGCCGACACCGTCCCCGGCCTCCTCGACGGCCGCTACCGCCTGGTCACCGAGTTCGGACGCTCCCTGCTGGCCAAGCACGGCACGGTCCTCGCCCGCGTCGAGTACACCAAGACCTCCGGCGGCCGCCGCATCGCCGTCACCCACGCCGGCGTGCAGCTCGCCACCCGCACCGTCTACGCCCCCGAGGCCTGGCCGCTGCGGATCCTCGCGTACGACTCCGAGGGCCGCCCCCGCGCCGGCGGGGTCACCGTCCAGGACGTGGCGGGCCCCGCCTGCTTCGCCGGCGACCTGCTCGCCACCGGCCGCGCGCTGCCGCTGCTCCACCCGGGCGACGTGATCGCGGTCCCGGACACCGGCGCGTACGCCTTCGCCCACCACTACGCCTACAACAGCCTGCCCCGCCCCGCCGTGCACGGCTTCACCGTCGCCGACGACGGCACGGTCTCCTTCGCGACCGTCCGCCCCGGACAGACCCCGGAGGAGATCGTCGCCGAGGCCGGCGGCGCGCACGCCGACGCGCTCGTCCGGTAGCGGCGGGCCGGGACAGCCCCTTCGATGGAGCCATGACCACCACCACCGTCGTCGTCGAGCGCCGGGTCGCCGCCTCGCCCGGCCGCGTCTGGGAGTCGATCACCGACCTGCCGGACCTGCCCCGGGTGCTGTCCGGCGTCCAGCGGGTCGAGGTGCTCACCGAGGGCGGCTTCGGCGTGGGCACCCGCTGGCGGGAGACCCGGAGGATGCTGGGCAAGGAGGCCACGGAGGAGATGACCGTCACCGAGTGCGAGCCGCCCGACCGGTACGTGACGGTCGCCGGCTCGCACGGCATGGACTACGTCTCCGAGCTCTCGCTGCGCCCCGACGGGCCCGAGGGCAGCGTGCTGCGGATGGCCTTCTCCGCCCGGCCCGCGCACGGGCGCCGGCCCAACCCGGTGGCCCGGCTCCTCGCCCGCCTGGGCGCGAAGGCCGTCTCCAGGGCGCTCGCGAAGGACCTGGACGACATCGCGCGGGCGGTCGAGAGCCGCTACTGACCGGCGTCCGCCGGACGCCTCTCTATCCGATTCCGGCCGCCCGTGGGCATGTTCCGATGGAAAATGCCAGAACTCCCTCCCTGGAGCGCGCCGTTCAGTAACGTCACCGTCACTGCCGTTGCTCGCACGCCGTATCGGGAGGGGAACCCGCGTGCCCGGAATCGACGAGTGCCTCATGGAGGCCATGACCCTGCCGGGTGCTCGCGGTGCCTCCCTGGTCGACTGGAACAGCGGCCTCGCGCTCGGGACCGCGGGCGAGTCGCCGGTCGGCGACCACGAGACGACCGCCGCCGAGACCGCCGAACTAGCCCGCGCCGCCGCCGAGTTCGACTCCTTCACCGCCGCGGCCGAGGGCGCGGAGGCGGACGGCCCCGAGAGCGTGCCACCGGTCGAGGACCTGATCGTCACCACCCGGGCCGGCTACCACGTCCTCCGCTTCGTCCGGACCTCCTTCGACAGCAGCGTCTTCCTCCACCTCTGGCTCGACCGCGACACCGGCAACCTCGCCCTCGCCCGCATCCGCCTCGGCGACCTCGCCGAGCGCCTGGTCCTGGGATGAGCGGATGAGCGTCTCCCCCATGCTCGTCCGGCTCGCCGCGGAGCGGGCCACCGGCGCCCTGCTGCGCGACCACGGCACCCTCTACCTCGTCGACGGCCGGGTCGTGCACGCCGAGAGCCCCGCCTCCCCCGGCATGGACGTCCTGCTCACCACCGCCGGCCGGCTGCCCCGCGAGGGCTGGGACGAGGCCGTCGACCGGGCCGGCGCCCACCGCGCGGTCGGCCGCTTCCTCGTCGACAGCGGCCGGCTGCGCGACGGCGAGCTGGAGATCTGCCACCTCGGCGCCGTCTTCGACGCCGCCTTCTTCGCCCTCTCCCCCACCAGCGGCCCCACCCGCTTCCGGTACGGCGTCGGCCACTGGTTCGGCACGGTCCGCCCGGTCTCCGCCGAGGCCGTCGAGCGCGAGACCCTGCGCCGCCGCGAACTCCTCGACGCCGTCTGGCCGTACGCCTCCGTCGACACCGCCCCCGTCGTGCCCCGCCCGGCCGCCCCCGGCCAGAGCGTCGGCGCCCGCCGCCGCGCCCTGCTCGCCGCCGCCGACGGGGTCCGCACCCCCGCCGAGCTGGCCAGGCTCCTCGGCCGCCCCGCCTTCCACACCCTCCTCGACGTCCGCAGGCTCGCCGCCGCCGGACTCGTCGAGACCCCGCTCGACGCGGCCCCCGACGCCACCCCCGCACCGCCCTCCCCGGTCTTCCCGCCGGCCCTGCCGGTGGCCGACCCCGACATCGCCCTGCTGCGCCGGCTCCGTGACGCCCTGGAGGCACACCTGTGATGAGGCGTGCTCTGCGCCTGCGCGCCGAGAGGAGACAGTTGATGACAGCCGAAGCCGAGGTGCTCGGCGAGCTCAGACGCCTGCGCGCCCGGCTGCCCCAGCTCACCGGAGCCCTCGCGGCCAGCGCCGACGGCCTCGTGCTCGCCCACGACACCGTGGACGGCGCCGCGGAGAGCGTGGCCGCGCTGACCGCCGCCGCCCTCGGCGTCGGCCGGCGGCTGACCGAGTCCACCGGCCAGGGCGGCTTCCGCGAACTCCTCGTCCGCGGCGAGACCGGCTACGTGGCCACCTACGCGGCCGGCGGCTCCGCCGTCCTCACCCTCCTCGCCGAACCCCGCATCAACGTGGGCCGGCTCCACCTGGAGGCCCGCCGCTCCAGCGTCCGCATCGGCGAACTGGTCGACGGCGCGCTGGAGCGCCGCGACCCCCACTGACCCAGCCACCCCTCACTCGGAGAAACCGAACCGACCAGAAGGAAGCGACACCATGGCGAACACCGAGACCTCCCTCAAGGAAGCGGCCGCGATCGAGGGTGCGATCGGCGCGGCCCTCGTCGACTACACCAGCGGCATGGCGCTCGGCACCATCGGCGGCGGCAAGGAGCTCGACCTGACCGTGGCCGCCGCGGGCAACACCGACGTGGTCCGGGCCAAGGTCCGGACGATGGAGATGCTGGGCATCCAGGAGGAGATCGAGGACATCCTGATCACCCTCGGCACCCAGTACCACCTCATCCGGCTGCTCAAGTCACGCGGCAGCAACGGCCTGTTCCTCTACCTGGCCCTGTCCAAGGACCGGGCCAACCTGGCGATGGCCCGCCACCAGCTGAAGAAGATCGAGAGCGAACTGGACATCTGACCCGCACCGGGCCTCCCCGGCCCGGGTCACTCCACGAAGAGTCCCCGCTCCGCCGCCTTCGCGTCGAACTGCTCCAGACGCGCCTGCGCGTCCGGCAGCTCGTCCGCCATGGCCTCCAGGAGGACCCGGCCGAGGAGCATCGGCGCGCAGGCGGTGTCGAAGGCCAGACCGGTGCCGACGGCGGCCGGGATGAGCAGGTCGGAGTGGGCGGCGACGGGGGCGAAGGCGGACTCCGCCACGGTCACCACCGTGAGCCCGGCCGCCCGCGCGTACTCCAGCGCCTCCACGACCTCGCGCGGGTGCCGGGGCAGCGCGAAGCAGAGCAGCGCGCCGGCCCCGGCCCGTACGGCCGCGTCGATCCGGTCGGTGAGCATCGAGCCGCCCTCGTCGAGCAGCCGGACGTCCGGGTGCACCTTGGCGGCGAAGTAGGCGAAGCCGCGGGCCTGCGAGGAGGCGGCCCGCAGGCCGAGGACGAGCAGCGGGCGGGAGCCGGCGAGCAGCCGCCCGGCGCGCTCCACGGGCGCGGGGTCGGCGAGCAGCCCGGCCAGGTGCCGCAGGTTCTCGATCTCGGCGAGGACGGCCTGCTGGTACTCGTTGTGCCCCGCGTCCTCCCCGGACGCCGCCGCGGACCGCTCGGGGGGCGCGACCTCCCGCAGGTGGCGGCGGAGCGCCGGATAGCCGTCGAAGCCGAGGGCGACCGCGAAGCGGGTCACGGAGGGCTGGCTGACGCCGGCCAGCTCGGCGAGCTCGACGCTGGAGAGGAAGGGCGCGTCGGCGGCGCGCCGGACCATGCAGTGGGCGATCCGCCGCTGCGTGGGCGTGAGCCGGTGCCCCTCGAAGAGCGCCTGGAGCCGCCCGGCCGGGCTGTCGCTCATGCCGTCCCCCTTCGTCCATTCATCCCTGACCCCGTCTGCATAAGGATATGCAGAGGCGGCGGGGAGCGGGACGGGAGCGGCGGCCCCGGCGACCGTGGTCACGCCCGGACATCCGGTTCGTGCGAGAGCTGTAACAAAGGCCGGACGCCGGTGAACCGGCGGCACCGGGTGGCAAGAATAGCCGTGTCGCAGACATGACGACCGGCTCCGGGCCGGTCACGGGGGAAGAGGAAACGACATGAACTCCACGACGTCCGGAGCCGGTTCACGGCGGCGGCGCCTGCGCGGCGTCGTCCTGGGCGCGGCCGTGGCCGCGGCGCTGCTGACGACCACCGCGTGCCGGAACGACGAGCCGGCCGCCACCGACCCGGACCTCACCGCCCCGCCGGCCGCCGCCCCCTCGGGCTCCGCGTCGGCCGGCGGGAGCGCGCCGGAGACCGCCTCGCCCTCGAACGACGCGGGGACCGGCACCGGAAGCGGCAGCCCGACGGCCGCGGGCGAGGGCGACAGCGGCGAGACCGGCGGCGGCAACGGCACGCGGTACGAGGACTGCGAGGCCGACGGGCTCACCACCGCGGTCGAGCTCCAGGACCCGGCCGGGGAGACCCCCCGCCACTTCCTGCTGACGGTCACCAACGGCTCGAAGACGCCGTGCGTCCTCAACGACGCGCCGATCCTCCGCCTCACCGCAGGGAACTCCGCCCCGATCGTGGAGACGCTCGGCGAGCCGGACAGCGAGCCCGTCGTCGTCGAGGGCGGCGGCAAGGCCTACGCCGGCCTGTACGTCTTCGGGAACGACGAGGGCGGCGAGGCGGAGTACGACCAGTCCGACCGCTTCACCGCCACCCTGGTCGCCGGCGAGGGCACCGAACTGAGCGGCACGCTCGTCTTCGACCTGCCCGACGGCCTGGACACCGTCTCGGTCGACGACGCGGCGCGCGTCAACGGCTGGGCCGGCACCGAGGGCCTGGCGATGCGCCCGATCACCCAGCTCTGACGCGGGGGGCCGGAAAGGACTGACGCGGGGACCGCCGCACCCCCATCGCTGGGGGGCGGGACGACGGCGGTCCCCGCGGGGGACACGGGCCCGGGTCAGGGCCGGTCTCCGCGTCCGCGGCGTCGTCAGGAGGTCCGGGAGCCGCTCCGGAGGTTCCGTGACGCCGACGGGGAACACTCTGCCGGAGGCGTGTTAAGCGGGTGCTGCGCGGACGTGACGCGCTCGTACCGTTTGCGCGAACGCCCCCGGCGGGGCGTCACCTGCCGCCGTTGGCCAGGAAGGCCAGCAGGTCCTGGCGGCTGACGACGCCGGTGGGCTTGCCCTCCACGAGGACGATCGCGGCGTCGGCGTCCCCGAGGACCGCCATCAGGTCGGCGACCGGCTCGCCCGAGCCGACCTGCGGCAGCGGGGCGGACATGTGCCCCTCCAGCGGGTCCTCCAGGGAGGCCTTCTTCGTGAAGAGGTGGTCCAGGAGCTCCCGCTCGACGACCGAGCCGACGACCTCGGCGGCCATCACGTCGGGGTGGCCGGCGCCGGGCTTCACGATGGGCATCTGGGAGACGCCGTACTCGCGCAGCACCTCGATGGCCTGACCGACGGTCTCGTCCGGGTGCATGTGGACGAGCGAGGGCATGACGCCCTCCTTGTGGCGCAGCACGTCGGCCACGGTGGCGGTGGAGGTGTCCTCCAGGAAGCCGTAGTCGGCCATCCACTCGTCGTTGAAGATCTTCGACATGTAGCCGCGGCCGGAGTCCGGCAGCAGGACCACGACGACGTCGTCGGGGCCGAGCTCCCTGGCGACCTCAAGGGCGGCGACCACGGCCATGCCGCAGGAGCCGCCGACCAGGAGGCCCTCCTCCTTGGCGAGGCGGCGGGTCATCTGGAAGGAGTCCTTGTCGGAGACCGCGACGATCCGGTCGGTGACGTTCCGGTCGTAGGCGGTGGGCCAGAAGTCCTCGCCGACGCCCTCGACCAGGTACGGGCGGCCGGAGCCGCCGGAGTAGACGGAGCCCTCCGGGTCGGCGCCGATGACCTTCACCTTGCCGCCGCTGGCCTCCTTCAGGTAGTTGCCGGTGCCGGAGATGGTGCCGCCGGTGCCGACGCCCGCGACGAAGTGGGTGATCCTCCCCTCCGTCTGCTCCCACAGCTCGGGACCGGTGGTCTCGTAGTGCGAGCGCGGGTTGTTCGGGTTGGAGTACTGGTCGGGCTTCCAGGCACCGGGCGTCTCGCGGACGAGGCGGTCCGAGACGTTGTAGTACGAGTCCGGGTGCTCCGGGTCGACGGCGGTGGGGCAGACGACGACCTCGGCACCGTAGGCCCGCAGCACGTTGATCTTGTCGAGGGACACCTTGTCCGGGCAGACGAAGATGCACTTGTAGCCCTTCTGCTGGGCCACGATCGCCAGGCCGACGCCGGTGTTCCCGGACGTGGGCTCGACGATGGTGCCGCCGGGCTTCAGCTCGCCGCTCTGCTCGGCGGCCTCGATCATGCGCAGGGCGATGCGGTCCTTGACCGACCCGCCGGGGTTGAAGTACTCCACCTTGGCGAGGACGGTGGCCTGAATGCCGGCCGTCACGTTGTTGAGCTTCACCAGCGGGGTGTTGCCGACGAGGCTGATCATCGAGTCGTGGAATTGCACCGTGTTCTCCGGGGTCTCCGTAATGGTGTGGCCAGCGTATGCGTAGTCGGGACGCCTTTCGGGGCAGTTAGACCCTGAACGGCTTGAAGGACCTGTACGGCTCGAAGGAGGTGACGCCCCCGATGTCCAGGGCGAGGGTGGCACGCCGGATCGCGGCGGGAGCGGCGTACGGCGGCGGGAGCATCGGTCTGATCGGTGTGGCCGCGGTCGGGGTGCTGCTCGCGGAGGCGCAGCTCGCGAAGCGGACGGTGGGCACGGGGACGGCTCCCCTGCCGCCGGCGGTGGACGGTCTGTACGGCAGGGGCTTCGGCACGGAGGACCCGCTGCGACTGGCCCTTCTGGGTGATTCCACGGCCGCCGGCCAGGGGGTGCGCCGGGCGGGCCAGACGCCGGGCGCGCTGCTCGCCTCGGGGCTCGCGGCGGTCGCGGAGCGCCCGGTGACGCTCAGGAACGTGGCGCTGTCGGGGGCCCGCTCGGACGACCTGGAGCGGCAGGTGTCGCTGCTGCTCGCGCAGCCGCTGGGCCCTCCGGACGTCTGCGTGATCATGATCGGGGCGAACGACGTGACGCACCGGATGCCGGCGACGGAGTCGGTGCGGCTCCTGGCGGCGGCGGTGCGGCGGCTGCGGACGGCCGGGGCGGAGGTGGTCGTCGGCACCTGCCCGGATCTGGGCACCATCGAGCCGGTCTACCAGCCGCTGCGCTGGCTGGCCCGCCGGGCCTCCCGGCAGCTGGCGGCGGCGCAGACCATCGTGGTGGTGGAGCAGGGCGGCCGGACGGTGTCGCTGGGCGACCTGCTGGGGCCCGAGTTCGCGGCGAACCCGCGGGAGATGTTCGGGGTGGACCTCTTCCACCCGTCGGCGGAGGGGTACGCGACGGCCGCGATGGCCGTGCTGCCGACCCTGTGCGCCTCGCTCGGCGTGTGGCCGGAACCGGACCGCCCGGAGCCGGAGCGCCGCGAGGGCATGCTGCCGGTGGCCAAGGCGGCGGCCGAGGCGGCGAAGCAGGCCGGTACGGAGGTGACCGGGGCCCGGGCGCCGTGGGCGCTCCTGAAGCACCGGCGCCGGCGGCGCCTGACGGAGGCGGCGGAGGCGGGGGCCGCAGCGGAGGCGGGGGACGCGGCGGGGAGCGGGGCGGCCGGGGACGTACGGGAGGGGCGGGGGGAGCCGCTGCCCCAGGACTCCCCGCGCACCTGAGCAAGCGCTTAGAAAAGAGGCCCTCGTCACATGCCGCTTCCGGTGACCCCGCGCGGTACGTGCAGGTAACTTCCCTTGGAGTCCGACCGCCACCAGCCCCCTGGAGCCGTGATGCCCGAAGCCGTGATCGTCTCGACCGCCCGTTCCCCCATCGGCCGGGCCTTCAAGGGCTCCCTGAAGGACCTGCGCCCCGACGACCTCACGGCCACGATCATCCAGGCCGCGCTCGCCAAGGTCCCCGAGCTGGACCCGCGCGACATCGACGACCTGATGCTGGGCTGCGGCCTCCCGGGCGGCGAGCAGGGCAACAACCTGGGCCGCATCGTGGCCGTGCAGATGGGCATGGACCACCTGCCGGGCTGCACGATCACCCGCTACTGCTCCTCCTCGCTCCAGACCTCCCGGATGGCGCTGCACGCGATCAAGGCGGGCGAGGGCGACGTCTTCATCTCGGCGGGCGTCGAGATGGTGTCCTCCTTCGTGAAGGGCAACTCGGACTCGCTGCCGGACACGCACAACCCGTTCTTCGCCGAGGCCGAGGCCCGCACCGCCGAGGTCGCCGCGTCCGAGGGCTCCTCCTGGCACGACCCGCGCGAGGACGGCCTCGTCCCCGACGCGTACATCGCCATGGGCCAGACCGCGGAGAACCTCGCCCGGCTGAAGGGCATCAGCCGCCGGGAGATGGACGAGTTCGGCGTCCGCTCGCAGAACCTCGCCGAGCAGGCCATCAAGAACGGCTTCTGGGAGCGCGAGATCACCCCGGTGACGACCCCGGACGGCACCGTCGTCTCCACCGACGACGGCCCGCGCGCCGGCGTCACCCTGGAGGGCGTCTCCGGCCTCAAGCCGGTCTTCCGCCCCGACGGCCTGGTCACCGCCGGCAACTGCTGCCCGCTGAACGACGGCGCCGCCGCGCTCGTCATCATGTCGGACACCAAGGCGCGCGAGCTGGGCCTGACCCCGCTGGCCCGGATCGTCTCCACCGGCGTCTCCGGCCTCTCCCCCGAGATCATGGGCCTGGGCCCGGTCGAGGCGTCGAAGCAGGCCCTCAAGCGCGCCGGCCTGACCATCGGCGACATCGACCTCGCCGAGATCAACGAGGCCTTCGCCGCCCAGGTCATCCCGTCCTACCAGGACCTGGGCCTGGACCTGGACAAGGTGAACGTCAACGGCGGCGCCATCGCCGTCGGCCACCCCTTCGGCATGACGGGCGCCCGCATCACCGGCACCCTGATCAACAGCCTCCAGTTCCACGACAAGCAGTTCGGCCTGGAGACCATGTGCGTCGGCGGCGGCCAGGGCATGGCGATGGTCATCGAGCGGCTGAGCTGAGCCG